>CAYTZI010000023.1:0-19594 GCA_964442335.1 uncultured Dehalococcoidaceae bacterium
ACACAGGCAGCATCGGTGCAGTGCATGCAGGCTCGGCGGTTAAAGAGCCAGTCTATTTTCCCCTCTTTTTCCACTTCCCTGAACTCGATTTTGATCCAGGTTTCGGGGGTGAGGTCAGGCGGGTTCTCGTAACTGCCCTGATTGGTGGTTTTGACTGCCTCATTCTCATTCCACTGTTTGCACGCTACTTGGCAGGCCCGACAGGCTGTGCACAGAGTTGAATCATATAAGATCGCTTTTTCCGCCATTGTTTAACTCCAAGGCTTATCCGCCAAAACTTTACTAATCCTTGCGTATATTGCAAAGAAATGCCCTATATTCGGGGATTCCTGTATTTGGATCAGCTACGCGTACCGTAAGCACGTTGCCTATGTCGCCCTTGGCCAGCCCCATGTATCCCCAGCTCCACGGCAGGCTGATGCAGTGGATATTAGTCCCATTGCTGCGGTATGGCTTGAGCCGGGCCGTGACCACAGCTTTTACTCGTATGCTGCCCCGTGCTGAGTCAACAATCACGGTATCGCCGTTTACAATCCCTCTTTCCTCGGCCAGTTCTCGGCTCAGTTCAACGAACATTTCTGGCATCATTTCCACTAGCCAAGGCAATCTTCTTGTTATCGACCCCGTGTGCAGGTGCTCCACCAGGCGATGGGTGGTTGCGACAATGGGATAGTCTGCCTTGGTTCCCTTGGCCACGGTCTCCCAGTTCTTTATAATTGGGTTGTTCTGCTGGGGTGATATGGGATTCGCCACAAGGCTTTCCCAAGGCTCGTAGTGCTCCGGAAGGGGACCATCTACACTTCCCGGACCAAAGAGGTATCCTCGCCCTTCCGGCTTCATGATGAACGGGTATTTCCCGCTCTCACTGACCGGTGGCCAACCGCCGTCGGGAACATCTCCCTCCCAGTCACTGCCATTCCATAAGATTACAGGATGAGAACTATCCCACGGGTTCCCGTCCAGGTCGACTGATGCCCGGTTGTACATGATACGCCGATTCAGCGGCCATGCCCAGCCCCAGCCTGGAAAGAGCCCGATGCCGGAAGCATCACTGGTATCTCGCCTTGCCGCCATATTACCGTCCTCGGTGTACATTCCGCACCACAGCCAGTTGCCGCAACTGGTGGTGCCATCGTCCTTGAGGCTGCCAGGGTTGGACAGTAACTTACTGGTGACCAAATCGTAGCCATTCATCTCCTTGGTTACTAGGTGCACATCAGGCGGGTCACCGTAATCCCAGGTCAAATGGCTGATGGCACCGGCACTCTTTTCGGTTTGCCCTCCATATAACTCTTTGAGCTTTAACGCTAACTTGTTTGCTATCCATAGGTCACTTTTGGCCTCACCCGGTATATCGGCTCCCTGGTAGCGCCACTGGTTCCAGCGGCTGCTGTTGCATATGCTGCCTTCTTTCTCCAGCGGGTGCGCTGCCGGTAGTAGAAACACCTCTGTCCCAATATCGGCCGGGTTGGCCCCTGCCTCCGGCTTCCAGAAGGCAGCAGTCTCCGTCTCCCACAGGTCGATCACCACCATCCAGTCCAGCTTCTCCAATGCTTGCCGCATCATACCACTATTCGGCCCACTAACCAGAGGATTCATTCCCCAGCAGATAAGCCCCTTTATAGACCCCGCTTGTATAGCCTCAAACATGGGCAGCATGGAATAATCGCCGTCCCTCTTGGGTAGGTAATCAAAGCTGGTACTATGGTCAGTATCCCGGTACCACGCCTTGAGTAAACTGGCGAGCCTCTCTTTGGTTGCACCATAGTCAGAGAAGGTCTGCTCGCTGCTAGTGGGTGGGCGGACGCTGTCTGCGCCGGGAAGCCAGTTGTTGACCAATCCCTGAAGCGTGCAGCCGAGTCCATTAGATGCCCCGGTTATACCGTCCAGTCCACCCCCGGCAATACCCATATTCCCTAAGAGAAGTTGTAATATGCCAAAGGCACGGACTATCTGAGTACCAGTGCTATGCTGGCAGGCACCAGAAGAGAAAACAATAGCTCCTGCCTTGCCAATTTGTCCCGTGGCAGCATAGGTCCGGCAAATCTCTTGAAATGCATCCTTGTCCGTCCCAGTAATTTCCACGACTTTGTCATCGGTGTAACGGGCAAAATGCTTTTTGAGAAGCTGGAAAACGCAGTGAGGGTCGGTGAGTGTTGGGTCTTTCTTTATGCTATCAGGCTCATTCTCGTCTGGCTGGTAGGCCCAGGTCTTTTTATCATACTTACTGCCATCCCACCCCGAGAATAATCCGTCCAGTCTATCGGCCGGACCGGCAAATTGCGGATCAACCAGGAAGGAAGCATTGGTGTATTCCTTCACATAGGTTATATTGTATCTGCCCGGATTTGCTTCCATATCCTCGATGACGAATCTAATAATGCCGCCAACAAAGGCAATATCGGTCCCTGGTCTCACACTCACGTAAAGGTCTGCCTTGGCTGAAGTGCGGGTGAAGCGTGGGTCAACATGAATTATTGTAGCGCCCTTACGCTTGGCCCGGGTGACCCATTTGAACGCTACGGGGAAAGACTCGGCCATGTTGCCGCCGATAATCATAATACAATCGCTGTTGCCCAGGTCTATCCAGTGGTTTGACATGGGGCCTCTGCCTACTGTTTCATTATCGGCGGCAATCGCTGAAGAAACGCAAATCCTTGCTTCGTTCCCGATATAGACTATACCCAGAGCCCGCAACAACTTGCTCATCAAGTAGGCTTCCTCACTATTGGCGTACACATTCTCCAGAGAAGCTATAGCCTCAGTGCGATTGACCTTGTTCCCATCTTTATCTTTCTCCATGAAGGTTGAGTCTCGAGTTTCCTTTATCCTGTTGGCTATCGCGGCTATGATGCTGCCCCAATCCATCTCTGCCCATTCGGCAGTTCCAGGCTGTCGGTATTTTGGCTTGGTCAGCCGATACTCGTTGTTAGCTACCTGATATAAGGATGCTCCTTTGCTGCACAGGGAGCCTTCGTTTATCGGAGAATCAGGGTCGCCTTCAATGTTGATGATTCTGCCATCCTCCACCGCCATTATGGCACTGCAACCAACGCCACAATAGGAACAGATAGTGGTTCTCTCGCCAATCCTCTTCTTGAGCGGTATACGTCCGGGAAAGGCGAGGGCCCTGTCGCCTCCTAGGATTTGGTATAGGAAGAGACCGCCAACCCCCACCCCAGACAATTTTAGGAAATCTCTACGGTTGAGTTCCATGCTATTTCTTCCTTCCCATAAGTAGACCTGACATCGAGCGCAATTAGTGCTAAGACGTGGTTAATAGTGAAAGCCATTAGCATTATACCCTACGAGGTATGGTATATTCAAAAGCTTTCAATCATTATTGGCGAACAAATGCAATCATTAGTAATTGGCGTGATCGGAAAACTAGGCAACGTCAGGAGTTTTCAAAGGCCTTTGTAGCCTGGTAATAATGAGCATCGCATCGCCGAAGCTGTAGAACCTGTATCGCTCCGCTATCGCTTCCCGGTAAGCCTTATCGATTAGTTCTTTCCCGCCGAAAGCCGTGACCAGCATCAGTAGCGTCGAGCGCGGCAGATGAAAGTTGGTGACCATCGCGTCCACCGCCCTGAAACGGTGCCCCGGCAGTATGAAAAGCTCTACCCACCCCTCGAACGACTTCACTTCGCCGGTCGGACTCCCCAGCGCCGCCTGCTCCAGCAGCCTTACCGTGGTCGTCCCCACCCCGATGATTCGCCTCTTCTCCCGCCTGGCGCGGTTAATCTCATCGGCGGCCCTCCCCGGCACGATTCCGTACTCTTTATAGATTGTGTGCTGCCGCGGGTCGTCCTCGGTGATCGGCCGGAAAGTGTCCAGCCCGACGTGCAGGGTGGTAAACAGGCACTGTACGCCCTTCGACTCTATCTTTTTGAGCAGCTCCGGGGTGAAATGTAGTCCGGCGGTAGGGGCGGCGACGCTGCCCGCTACCCGGGCGTAGACCGTCTGGTATCTTTCCGGGTCCGCCAGCGGCTCATGTATGTAGGGCGGCAGCGGCACCTCGCCCGCGCGCAACAATCCCGGTTCGTCACTGAAACGGATCGTCCTTGCACCCTTATCCCCCTCCCCGATTATCTCCGCCCGCACGTCCGGTTCTATCTCGATGACCGACCCCTTGTGCAGGCGGCGGCCCGGCTTTACCAGCGCCTCCCAGACGCCGGGCTCCCGGCGCCTCAGGAGCAGTATCTCCGCTTTTCCCCCGCTCCCTTCCCTCCTGCCTTTCAGGCGCGCCGGTATCACGCGGCTTTCGTTGAATACCATGACGTCCCCTTCGCGCAGGTAGTCGGGGATTTCATAAAAACGGCGGTGTTCCATCGTGCCGGTTGCGCGGTCGACGACGAGCAGGCGGGATTGGTCTCTCGGCTCGATGGGTGTCTGGGCGATAAGCTCCGGCGGCAGGAAATAGTCGAAGTCGCTGGTCTTCATCTGCATTCAACTATACCGTGAAGCGACCGTAAAGGCAATCTATGGCCGGGGAATGGTATAATTGTATTGTCAGACAAAATGGAGATAAAAAACCCGCAGCGCAAAGTAAATACCTGACCCGTCAATTATAACGGACCGCCGGACTGGCGGTATGTTTGCCGGCGCTGCCAAGCTGAGTTTTCCATGCCTTCGCCGAAGGGCCCTTCCGATGAAAAGGGAAGGGTATGCCCTGGGTGTAAAAGCCCGGACATCGAAAGAACGGGCATCGTCCCCTCCGAGGCGTGCCCTCCCGGCGGCTGATAAACGTTAGAAAAGGCCGTGCGCCTGAGATATTTACCCCCTCCCTGAGTATACCTATTGTTGACCGGTTATGGTATGCTATAAAACGCAGGGAAAAAGGGGTGATGACATGGAGAAGAAAGTCCTGGTGGCATACGCCAGCAAGTACGGCTCGACCGCTGAAATCGCTAAAAAAATCGGCGAGGTTATAAAACAGGAAGGCCTTGCCGTGGATGTCCTTCCCGCCAACAGGGTCACCGACCCCGCCTATTACAAAGCTGTCGTTATCGGCAGCGCCGCCTATATCGGCGGATGGCGCAAAGAGGCGTCGTCTTTTATCCGGGCCAATGAAAAGCTGCTCGTTACCAAGCCGGTGTGGATTTTTTCCTCCGGTCCCGCCGAAAAAGGCGACCCCGTTAAGCTGCTGGAAGGATGGCTTTATCCTAAAGCGTTGAAGCCGGTCATCGACCGCATTAAGCCGCGGGACGTTACTGTCTTTCACGGCGTCATCAACATGGAGAAGCTGAATTTCCTGGAAAAGCGGATGATTAAAATGGCCAAGTCCGGCATCGGCGACTTCCGCGACTGGGCTGCGATAGAGAAATGGGCTAAAGGCATTGCGGAAGAGGTCAAGAAAGGAGTTTGAACCACCCCTTTATCCCCCCTTCATTTCCTGTCATTGCGAGTCCTTTCGTAGGAAGGCGAAGCAATCCGCCCCGTTTAATCCCGAATACTCCACACAGTCTAAAAGCCGAAAAAAATCCCCGGCACCTTTCTCAGATACCGGGGACTTTCTTTTTTAGCTAACAGCTAACTGATAATTGCTAACAGCTATTTATAACCCCGCCTCCGCCATGATCGCGGGCACCTTCTTCTCCCACCCTATCGCCATGATGTGCACGCCCTGGCACATTGGCTTCATCGCCTTGATGAGGTCCGCGGCTATCTGTATCCCCACCTTCTCACGGTCTTCCTTGACCGCGGCCGCCATCTTCTCGATGAGCTCGTCCGGCACGTGCACGCCGGCAACATTCGCGTTCATGTACCTCGCCATACCGGCGTTCTTGAGCGGTATGATGCCCGCCATGATGGGCACATTGAACTTTTCCACCCGCTTCATGAACTTCTCGAAGCTGTTGGGGTCGTACACCGCCTGTGTCTGGATAAACTTTGCACCGGCGGCGACCTTTTTCTTTAGTTTGGAGATTTGTAGTTCGTAAGCCGCCTCCGTGTTGGAATCCACTTTAACCACCGCCCCCGGGAAGAAAGCCGGCTTGCCCTTTAGCTCGTTGCCGGCGAGGTCGAACCCGTCGTTAAGCTGTTTTATCGCCATCAGTAGCGTAACGGAATCGAGGTCGAAGACGCCTTTGGCCTCGGGGTGGTCGCCCAGGGCGGGCAGGTCGCCCGTCAGGGCAAGGACGTTCTTTATGCCCATCACCCACGCCCCCAGGAGGTCGGATTGTAATGCTATGCGGTTGCGGTCGCGGCAGGTCATCTGGAAAATCGGCTCCAGGCCCCCCTTGACGCACAGCGCCGCCGTCACCAGCGAGCACAGCCGCATCACCGAGCTCTGCTGGTCGGTGACGTTGGCGGCGTCCACCTTGCCCCGCAGGATGTTGAGATTCTCCTCGATTTCGTGCGTGTCGGTGCCTTTGAGAGGCCCGAACTCGCAGGAGACGGCGAACTGGCCCGATTCCAGTTTGGATTGAAGGCTCATTTTGCTTTCACCTCCTCGGCGGGCTTTTCTGCCTGGGGCGGGTTCTCCAGGCCGTAGCGCGGGGTGGCCATCATCTCCGGGCGCGGCATTATCTTCTTATGGTCGAGCGGCTTGATTAGGTCGTCCAGCCTGTCCAGCAGCCCCCGCTCTTTAAGCCTGTTATATATCAGTTCCCAGCCGCAGTCGCGGTCGGGTGAAATCTCGCACTTGCCGTGGTTGGCTCCGCCGCACGCCCCGCTGACGAGGCTCTTGGTGCAGGCAGTTAGCGGGCAGATGCCGCCGGTATGGTAGAGCAGGCACTGGCCGCACTCATAGCAGCGCTCGGTGCCCTCCCATTCGCCACGGCTGCCCCCCAGGTTGACCGTGTTGCAGCCCGGGTAGACCGGCTTGTTGAGCGCCGCCGCCACGCACTGCACGCCGATGCCGCAGGTCAGCACCAGCACCGCGTCGGCCTCTTTGAGCTGGTCGACCCTCCTCTTGAGGCCCGATTTCACCAGGGCTTTTTCACAGAGGAAGTCGATAACCTTGCTGCCGGTCACCTTTTTACCGGTGGCCGCCAGCTTTTCGCTCATCTCCTCGACCTGCCTGGGGCCGCCGCTGCCCGACGACTGGGCGCAGCCGTTGCAGCCCAGCACGAAAACGCTGTTGTCTTTCTCCAGAAAGGCGAGAATTTCATCAAATGGTTTCTGCTCGGATAAAATCATCTCTCCTCCTTCAAAACCTACGCTACCTGGAACCTGCCCAGGTCTCGACCTTTGGGGGTGACGCAATGGACGGCGCAGGCGATGCACGGGTCGAACGAACGCACGATGCGTACAATCTCGAAGGGGTTTTTCTCGTCCCTGACCTTCGTCCCGATGAGCGCCTGCTCTATCGGCCCGTGCTGCCCTCCATCGTCCATAGGGGAGACGTTCCAGGTCGTGGGAACGACCGCCTGGTAGTTGGCGATTTTCCTGTCTTTTATCTCTATCCAGTGCCCCAGGGCGCCCCTCGCCCCCTCGGTAATCCCCATGCCCGTCGCTTCTTCCGGCATTTCGTACTCGATATAGGCCGGTTCGCCCGGCTTCAGGGAAAGCGCCCAGCTTTCCAAGTTGTCGGCGATGAATTTGGCGGAGAGCGCCCGCGCCAGGTGCCGGCCGAGCACGGAGAACAGAGCCGCCGGCGAAGCTTTCAGGGCCGCCAGCGACCCCTCCACCATTTCCTTCATCTTGGGGTCGCCGTTGGCGTAGGTTACCGCTACCCGCGCCAGCGGGCCGACCTCGTACACTTTGCCGTCGTAGCGCGGGGATTTCGCCCAGGAATAGGCTTCCGGCTTGCCGTACTTCGGTTTCGTATCGCCGTGAGTCGGGTGCAGGTTGGTGGTGGCGTCCTCGTACCAGGAGTGCTTTACCTGCTCGGTGATTTTGCCCGTGTCCAGTGGCGCCGGCTTGAGGTCGGCGCCGATGATGCCCTGTTTGAAGAGCCTGTCCCGTGTGGTGTAGTCCGTGTTCTTGCCGTCGAGGTCGAGGGCGCCGTAGGAGAGCAGGTTCTTGCACCCCACCCCTATTCCCGCGTAGTCGGAGTAGACGCCGGCCACCGCGATGACGTCCGGTATGTAAACGTTATCAATGAAGTCCTGGAGGATTTTGATTTTCCAGATGTAGGCCATGATGTTGTCCGCCGTGGGTACAGAAGTGACGCCCCCGGGCACGACCCCCACGCTGTGGGGTATTTTGCCGCTGAAGATGGCTACCGCCTCGTGCCCGATGCGTCGCATTTCCAGGGCTTTTACGTAATGGGCGACCGCCTGCTGGTTGACCGCGGGCGGCAGGCGGTAATCGCCTTCGTACCGCGGCATGAACGGCTCCAGCGCGCCGCGTTTGATGAAGTCCTTGATAGAGTTGAGCTGCGAGTCGTTGCCTTCGTATGTCGCCACGTCGGCGACGTTCACATAGTCCAGGGCGGCGAGGTGGTAGAAGTGGAGAATATGGTCCTGGACGACGTGCGCTCCGTGGATGAGGTTGCGGATGATGCGGCCGTTATCGGGTATCTTGTCGGCTATGCCGAAGGCGCTGTCCAGGTTCAGCGTTGCCGCGATTCCGTGGGACTGCGGGCAGACGCCGCAGATGCGCTGTGTTATTACCTGCGCGTCACGCGGGTCCCTGCCCCTTAATATCAGCTCCAGACCGCGGAAGAGGTTGCCGGTCGCCCGGGCGTCTTTGACCTCGCCCCCCTCCACCACACACTCTATCTTCAGGTGCCCCTCGATTCTGGTGACGGGGTCGATTACGATTCTTGCCATTACTTCGCCTCCTTGTTCGCCCAGTACGCCCCCACTACGGGAAGCTCTACGTCCACGAGCTTTTCGTAGAAGGGCGCCGTCTCGGTGGCGAACTCGGGCTGGGTGCAGCCGTTGCAGGGCGCGCCCGCGCCGATGACCCAGTTGGTGCCGCTGTTCCAGTGCCGCAGGGGGCAGTCCGCGTAGGTGATGGGCCCCTTGCAGCCGAGTTCGTAGAGGCAGCCTTCGTCACCGAACTTCTTGGCGAACTTGCCTTCGTCGAAGTAGGCGCGCCGGGGGCAGTTTTCGTGTATCAGCTTGCCGTAGTAAGCCTTCGGCCTTAAGAAATCGTCGAGGTCCTCGGCTTTAGGCAGCCCGAACATGATAATGCTCTCCACCGTCCCGAAGAACCAGTCGGGGTGCGGCGGGCAGCCCGGTATGTTTATCAGCGGTTTCTTGATGCCTTTCTCCTCGAGGACTTTCTGTACCGGTTTGCAGCCGGCGGGATTGGGCGGTGCGGCGGGTATTCCCCCGAACGAAGCGCACGTGCCCATGGCGATGACCGCCAGCGCGCCCTGCGCCATCTCCGTCACCCTCTGCTCCATCGTCACCGGCTTGCCGTTCCTCTCGCCCACGGCTCCGTAAACACCGCCGTCCTTCGTAGGCACCGCTCCGTCGACGACCAGCACGTATTCGCCTTTTTGCTTTTCCGCCGTGTCCTCCAGCACCTGGATAGCCAGCTCGCCGGCGGCGGCCATGATGACCGGATTGAACTTCAGGTTGATATGCACCCCCGGCGCTATCTGGTCGATGAGCGCGTTCTTGATGGTGGGACTGGCCGCGTTGAGCATGGTCACGGCGCAGCCGCTGCACGCGGCTGTCTGGAGATAAATGACCGGTAGTTCCTTGACCATCGGGTCCAACTCCTTTCCTAACGATATCGCTATTTATGCGCGTCTATTTTAATTATTCCGGATTGAAGACGCGTCACTGAAAAAACGGAGCAATAGCGGAAATGCATTGTACTACGGTATTATGTCTTTCAGTCCTAGATAAACGACATTATAATATCTGGGGAAAAATAAGTCCAGCCCGTTCAGGGCTTCGGAAGGACGCCGGCTTCTTTGCTTTTACTCCCCCATAGCTTTCGCCACTATTTCCGCTAGGTCGAGCACCTGTACTTTATCGGCCGCTTCTTTGTCCTTCAGTCCGTCGTCGAACATCGTCATGCAGTAAGGGCAGCAGACGCATATCGTGTCCGGCTTTTTACCCAGGGCCTCCTCGACGCGCGCCACGTTGATGAGCGTCCCCTCCTTTTCCTCCATCCACATCCTGCCCCCGCCCGCCCCGCAGCAGAAGCCGTTCTCCCGGCTGCGCTCCATTTCCTCCGGCGCTCTGCCCGTGGCCGCCCTGATGGCATTGCGCGGCTCTTCGAATATTCCGTTGTACCGCCCCAGGTAGCAGGAGTCGTGGAAAACGATATTGCCCATCCCGTCCACCGCATTCAGCTTCAGCTTTCCCTGCTTTATAAGGCTGTCGATAAACTCCGTATGATGTATTACCTCGAAGTCGGCTCCGTACTGCCTGTAGTCGTTTTTGAGCGTTGTATAGCAGTGGGGGCACTGGGTGATTATCTTCTTCACGCCTTTTTCCTCGAACATCTTGATGTTCGCCCTGGCCATGCGGTCGAAGATATACTCGTTGCCGAGCCTTCGCAGGCTGTCCCCGCAGCACCCCTCGTCCCGTCCTAAAGTCCCCCAGGAGATGCCGCTCTTGTCGAAAATTTTCGCCAGCGAGAGGGTGGTGTTGCGGTTCCTCGCGTCGAACGCGCCCGCGCAGCCGACGTAGAACAGGTACTCGGTCTTGTCTTTTTCAAACGGCTGTACGTTGATGTCCGCCGCCCATTTGGTGCGGTCGCCGGGGGCTATGCCCCACGGATTGCTCCTCTGCTCCATGTTCTCGAACAGCACCAGGAGCTCTTCGGGGAACCTGGCTTTCGTTTCCACCAGGTGGCGGCGCATGTCCACTATCCGCGGCACGTGCTCGATGAATACCGGGCAGACCTCCATGCAGGCGCCGCAGGTGGTGCATTCCCAGATAGCCGTCTCGCTGACGCTCCCCTCCCCCCCGTCGCCGATTAGCGGTATTTCCGCGTGGCCGTCCTTGCTGGCGTTCTTGAGCAGGTTCACCTTGATATCGTGGATGACGAGCCTCGGCTGCAGGGTTTTGCCGGTGTGCGTGGCCGGGCAGTTGTCCGAGCAGCGCCCGCACTCGGTGCAGGAGTAGGAGTCGAACAGCCCTTTCCAGATAAAGCCTTCCACCTGCCCCACCCCGAACGTGTTCCCCTTTTTGAACTCCTCTCTCGGCTGCGTCTTGACCTTTTCGAGGCTCTTGAAAAAGCAGTTGGGTATTGAGGTGAGGACGTGCATGTGCTTGCTGTAAGGCAGGTAGTTGAGGAAGGCCAGCAGTATGAAGGCGTGCAGCCACCAGAAAGTGCTTATCGCCGTTTCCAGCGTGCCCGCCGACGTTCCCGATGAAATCAGCGACGCCCCGAAGTTGGATATGGGCATGTAGGCCGCCGCCCTTTCCGTGCCCGCGGCGATTTCGCTGGCGTTCATGCCGAAGTAGGCTATCATCAGCCCGGCCACCAGCCCGAGGATGACAAAAGCGTCCCGGCTCCTGGCTTCCGTGTAAGGCGGCGGGAAGGTGAACCGCCGGATAATCGCCAGTATTACCGCGAGCAGCGCCAGGACGGACATTATGTCGAAGATGCAGACGAGGATGAAGTACGCGCCGTCCGGCAGCCTGGCGAAGCTGATGACGTCCGGCGCGAGCCCGTTGAGCAGGAACTCGGTGTTAGATATCAGCAGTATCATGAACGCCCAGAAAAGCACGAAGTGGTTCACGCCGAAAGGCTTTTTCACCACCCGCCTCTGCCCGAAGGCGTAGTAGAGCATGTTCCAGATGCGCCTGGGTATGGCGTTGAAGCGGTTGTCCGGCCTGCCCTTCAGGACCAGCCCGAACCGCCGGTAGCAGCTGTAAAAGAAGAACGCCACGGCTACTACCAGTACGACGATGAACGCTATTACCGTTGATGTCAAATTCCGCTATCCTTTTTACTTTATTTTCTTTTTATTTTTTCTATTATCCTCTCCCCTTGTGGGAGAGGATAAAGCCTGCCCCGTACTTGATACGGGGGTGAGGGGTGATAAAGACTTTTTTATTTTGCCTCCGCCTTCTGCGCCTTCCTTTCCCGCACGTAGTTCGTAATCGCCGGCACTAGCTGGAAAAGGTCCCCCACTACTCCGTAGGTCGCCACCTCGAAAATAGGGGCGTTTTTGTCCCGGTTGATGGCGATTATCGTGTCCGAGTCCTGCATACCCACCAGGTGCTGTATCGCCCCGCTGATGCCTACCGCGAAATATATCTTGGGCCTTACCGTTTTGCCCGTCTGCCCCACCTGTCTCTCGAGCGGCATCCAGCCGGCTTCCACGGCGGCGCGTGAACAGGCGACAACGCCCCCCAGTTCGTCGGCGAGCTCCTGTAATATTTTGTAGTTTTCGGCGTTGCACATGCCGCGCCCGCCGGAGACGATGATGTCCGCCGCCGCCACGTCCACGCTGTCCAGCTTTTCGTCGGCGATTATCTCCAGGACCTTCGCGGCGATTTCCTCTTCTTCGAGGGGCACTTTTTCACGGATTATTTCACCGGCCCGCGAGGTGTCTTTAGCGGGCATCGGCATGACGTGCGGGCGCACGGTGGACATCTGCGGCCGCGTGTATTCCGTGAGAATGGTCGCCATGATGTTCCCGCCGAACGCCGGGCGCGTCTGCAATAAATATCCCTTGTCGTCGATGGATAGTCCCGTGCAGTCGGCCGTCAGCCCGGTCTGCAGCTTTGTGGCTACTGCGCCCGCTAAATCCCGCCCCAGCCCCGTCGCCCCCACGAGCACTATCTCCGGTTTGTATTTTTTTATCAGGTAGACCAGCGCTTTGTAGTACGACTCCGTTCGGTAGTGATGAAAAACGGGTTCGTCCACCATGTACACTTTCGAGGCACCGTAGGCGAAGGCCTCCCCGGTGAGGTGCTCCACTTTATCGCCGACCACTATCGAGCACAGCTCGGCATTACGCGCCCTGGCGAGCTCCGACCCCACCCCCAGCAGCTCCCAGGAGACCTCCGCCGGCTTGCCCTCGGCGTGCTCGACGAATACCCAGACGTCTTTGTACTCCCTGAGCTTCGCCAGGCGCGGGTCTTCCGCCTCGACCGACGGCGCGGCGGCTGCTTTCTCCTTCGCCAGCTCGTCCAGGATTTTCTGCTCTTCCGGCGTGTAGTAAATCTCTATCGCCTGTACCGGGCAGATTTTCGCGCAGCGCTGGCACCTGGAGCATTTCTCCAGGTCGATAATCGGCTCGCCCTTCTCGTTCATGGTGATGGCGTCTTTGGGACACTCGCTCTCGCAGCGGGCGCCGCAGGCGATGCACTTGCCCGGGATAAGGCGGGGCGTGCCGCGCGGTCGTTTCGGCTTTTTAGCTTCTTCTGCCATGGTTACTACAGGGACAGCAGGTCCTTCTCCATCATTTTGCTTATCAGCAGCCGGGCTGCCTCCTCGGGCCTGTCGTCGTCTTTCGTTAAAATCTCGCCCTTGGCCCTCTCCGGCGAGAATATCTTGCGTACCTGTGTCGCCGAGCCTTTAAGGCCTATCGTGCCCTCGTCGAGCTGCATGACCTTGTTGTCCCAGAGCACTATTGAGGCGTCCTCGGCCATGAGCCGGCTCGGCACGGTGGGGTACCGCGGCGTGTTGATTTCCCTCAGGACGGCAATCATTACCGGCAGCGGGGCCGCTACAATCTCGTGCCGGCCTTCCAGCTTGCGCCTGACTTTTACCTTCTTGGCTTTGAGGTCGACCTCTTCCACGCGGTCGACCAGCGTTAGCTGTGAGCAGCCGAGCCTTGTGGCGATGCCCGGCCCCACCTGCGCCGTGTCCCCGTCTATCGTCTGGCGACCGCACATGACTATCCCCAGCTCTTCCTGCTGCGCCAGCCTGCGGATGGCTTCCATCAGGACCATGCTCGTGGCGAGCGTGTCCGCCCCCCCGAATGCCCTGTCGCTCAGGAGTATGGCTTCGTCCGCCCCGAGGGCCAGCGTCTTCCTTAAGGTGACCTCGGCGCTGGGCGGGCCCATGGAAATCACCGCCACCCGGAACCCGTACTTGTCCTTGAGCCGCAGGCTCTCTTCGAGCGCGTGGGTATCGTATGGGTTCATGATAAAGGGCACGCCTTCCCGGATGAGAGTGCCTGTATCGGGGTCTACCTTGACCTGTGTGGTGTCGGGGACCTGTTTGACGCAGGTTACTATCAACATTATCGAGCTATATTATACTATATTCTCTGCAAATTAAGAAAAATCGTTTTTTGTCCTCCCGCTCTCCCCCGTGCTAAACTACTACCGTACTGAAAATATGAAAACACTCGTTACCAACGACGACGGTATCGGTGCCGAAGGTCTTTGGGCGCTGGTTGCCGAGCTTGGGAAAATAGCCGGTGTTGCTGTGGCCGCCCCCGACTCCGAGAGGAGCGCCATCGGTACGGCCGTTACCCTGTTTGCGCCGCTGCGCGTGCAGCAGGTCGAGTCTCCGGTGGCGGGCGTGACCGCTTTCGCCGTTGACGGGTCTCCTTCCGACTGCGTTATTCTGGCGCTGGGTAAGCTCGTCGGCGATAAGGTGGATATGGTGGTCTCCGGCATTAATCCCAACCTGAACCTGGGTGAGGATGTCTATATCTCGGGGACGGTCGGCGCCGCCATGCAGGGCTATTTCCGCGGTCTGCCCGCCCTGGCTGTATCCGCCCCGCCCGATAGCAAATATGGCATCGGAGTAGCCGCCAGTGTTGCCTCTACGCTGGCGCGGAAGATGGCGGAAAACGTTCCCGCCCGCGTGTTCCTTAACGTTAACGTCCCCGACCTCCCCCTTAAGGATATCCGTGGCGTGAAAATCACCCGACTGGCCCGTTCCAGCCATATCAACACCGTCGAGGAGGAGGACCGCGGCAGCTTTAAGCAGTACCGGCTGGTACGCGAGAGGATTCCCGCCGCCGGTTCGGCGGGTACGGATATCGAGGCGGTCGTCGGCGGGTACGTCTCTGTCACCCCCCTCTACACCTCCCTGCTGGACAAGCCGCCGCAGCGCCTGCTGAAAAAGCTCTGCCACGACCTCGAGCACGAGATAAGAAAGGAAGTTTAGTGCGGCACCACATCGGCACGGACATTGTAGAAATCGATAGAGTCCGTCGTTTGACCGAGCGTTTCGGCGCGCGTTTTCTCGACCGCGTCTATACGAAGGCTGAACTGAGTATCTACGGCCACCGTGCCCATTCCCTCGCCGCGAGCTTCGCCAGTAAAGAGGCCGTGATGAAGATGCTGGGGACCGGTAACCGCGGCGTCGCCTGGCGTGAAATCGAGACGCTCTATCACCCCTCCGGCAAGCCCCTGATAAGGCTCAATGGACGGGCGGAAAAACGTGCAAAAAAGCTGGGCATTAAAGAGATTGACGTCAGCCTTTCCCACTCCCGCGAGTACGCCACCGCCACCGCCATCGGCTCGACCTGATCCCCCCTATCATAATGTCATTCTGAGCGAAGCGAAGAATCTCGGGGAGGGGATCCTTCGTCATTCCTTACTCGCCGGGGAACCCATATCTTTATTCCCCCACCCCCTCGCCGCTTCTGCTTTTATTCTTTCTTGTCTTGTCCCACCCTTTCCGCCCTCGCACCATCAGCTTCTTATCGGTTTCCTTCCCTTTACTTCCCCTGACATTGCGAGGCGTCCGCCTCTGGCGGACGACGCGGCAATCTCCCCCGCTCGCCCTGAGCCTGTCGAATGGCCTGCCGCCCTCGCGCCATCAGCCCCTTGGAATTTGTATCTTGTATCTTGGTTATTCATCCCCAGACCACTTCCCCTCCGATAATCGTCATCTCAACTTTAATGTCCTTTATCTTTTCCGGCGGGACCGCTGTGGGGTCGCCGCTCAACACGACTATGTCCGCCAGCTTCCCGGGCGTTATCGAGCCCTTTATCTTCTCTTCGAAAGAGGCGTACGCCGCGTTGACCGTGTACAGCTTCAGCGCTTCGTCTGCCGTTACAGCCTCTTCCGGCAACAGCGTTTGCCCGTTTTCCGCTTTGCGCGTTACCGCGGCATAGATGCCCGCCATGGGATTTATCGGCACAACCGGCGTATCGGAACTGCCCGCCACTATCACGCCCTTCTCCAGCGGCGACTTTATTCTGTAGAGCCAGGGCTGCTGGCTCTCCGGTACCGTCGCCAGGTAGCGCTCGCCGCTGTAGTAGATGAACGGCGGCTGCGTCACGATAACCGCGCCGAGCTTTTTGATTCTTTCCAGCAGTTGCGGCGGGCACTCGCCGCAGTGCTCGATTCTGTGCCGCCTGCCCTTTACCGGCTCATGGCTGTCCGCGTTCTCCAGGGCAGTTACGGCGGCGGCCACGCTGCTTTCGGCGACGGCGTGAAAGGCCGTCTGAAAACCCGCTTTGTGGATTTCCAGCGCCAGCTCTTTCAGCTCCGCCTGGTCCGGCCGCTCCTCGACCATTATCTTTACCGCCCCCACCCTCATCAGGTTGTCCCCGGAGCCGGTCGTCAGTCCCGCCCCCCGGAAGTCCTTCCAGTACGGCGCGCCAGCCATCAGCGTTACCCTGCTCCGCAGCTTCTCGTTGAGCACGAACCCGCAGACCTTCTCCCAGCGTTCGAGGTTGTTGCTGACGGTGGCGTCCTGCACCGAAGTTATTCCGTTCGAGAGAAACAGCCTGTCGACCTGTTTCAGGCCCGCGTCGAGCTCGGCGTCGGTTAGTGCCGGCATGACCTCGCTATGGATATATCCGAGCATACCGGTAAGGACGCCGTTGGGCTCTCCTGTCTCCAGGTCGCGCTCGATGCGACCCCCGGGCGGTTCCTCGGTGTCCGCCGTTATCCCCACCAGCCTGAGCGCTGCGCTGTTGAGCGCGCAGATGTGCAGCGAGCGGTGGCTCAGCACGACCGGGTGGAGGGGGGCTGCTTCATCCAGGTCCTGTCTGGTGGGGTGGCGTCTCTCCGCCAGGTAGAACTCGTTGTAGCCGGTGCCGCTTACCCACGTTCCGGGCGGGGTGGTCCTCTCTTTTTCCCGGATTTTCTCCTTGATGTCCTCGATTGACCTTACCGACTCCGGGCTCAGGTCTACGCTTAATAGCTGCCGTACCAGCGAGAACAGGTGGATATGGGCGTCGTTAAATCCGGGCGCTACTGTCCTGCCCCCGCAGTCGATAACTCTGGTACCGGCTCCGGCCCGCGTTTCTGCCTCGCCCCCCTCCCCCACGAACGTGATTGAGTCGCCTTCTATTGCCACCGTCCCGGCGGCCGGTCGTGTGGCGTCCATTGTTATTACGCGGGCGTTCTTCAGGATGATATCGGCTGACATGAGAAAACTTTGACGGGATAGGTTTTTTGCCAGTATACTACTGGTATAAGTATACTGCAAAATGACGGAAGTATCGCGGTCTGAAATCATCGGTTGTTTTCTCTTTATGAGAGAAAGCTGGAGCTTGGAGCTCTCTTTATTTTACAGGCAAAGGAGAACTCAATGACTCGAGATAAGCATGTCAGCATGTTGACGGCCTGGATAGAGGACAATGTTCTGAGCGCGGGTTGCCGCGGCGTTGTCCTCGGGATGAGCGGCGGCGTCGATTCTTCCCTGCTGGCTGTACTGTGCAAGAAGGCTTTCCCCACCAACACGCTCGGCATCATCATGCCCTGCCATAGCGCCGACCAGGACAGGGAGCACGCCGAGTTGGTAGCCAGGCAGTTCGATATTCCCACCAAGACCGTTGTCCTGAATAATGTTTACGATTCTTTGCTTTACGTGCTGCCGGACTTCAAGGCGGACCCGGACATGGCGCGGCAGTCGCTGGCTAACCTTAAACCCAGGCTCAGGATGATTACCCTGTATTTCATCGCCAACCAGCTGAACTATATCGTTGTCGGCTCGAGCAACCGCAGTGAGCTCTCCATAGGCTACTTCACCAAGTACGGCGACGGCGGCGTCGATATCCTGCCTCTGGGCAACCTGCTTAAAAAAGAGGTCAGGGAGCTGGCGCGTTACCTGAGGATCCCCCTCGACATTATCAATAAAGCCCCTTCGGCGGGACTCTGGTCGGGCCAGTCCGACGAAGGCGATATGGGCTTCAGCTACGTGACCCTCGACCGCTATCTGGCGTCCGGCTCCGTCCCGTTAGGCGTTCAGAGCCGGATAGAGTTCCTGAAGGCTTCCAGCCAGCACAAGAAGGTTACCCCGCCCATCCCGGACTTTTAAACGCGGCTCTTCTGTATTATCTCCGGGTACTTCCGGCTGCCGGCGCGCAGCGTCCTTGCCTGCGTTTTGAAATCGACCTGGTACAGGCCGAAGCGTTTCTCAAACCCGAACGCCCACTCGAAGTTGTCCATCAGCGACCAGTAGAAGTAGCCTTTCACGTTCATGCCTTCGCTCACGGCTTTGTTCAGGACCCGCAGGTGGTCTTCGATGAAGCCCGCCCTCTTGGTGTCGCTGTCGTCGGAGATGCCGTTCTCGGTGATATAGACCGGCTTTGATGTATGGCTGCTTATCATCTTTAGCGCTTGGTAGAATCCCTCCGGGTAAATCTCCCAGTTCATGTCGGTGATTTTTTCCGGGGGTACTTTGGGAATCTCGACGATTGAGTCGTCTTTCCTGAACCTGAATTTATGCTGGAAGCGGGTGTAGTAGTTTAGCCCGACGAAGTCGAAGGCTTCCTTCACTCCGCTTTCGTAGTATAGCTTCCTGGCGTCGGGCATGGAGAAGTCGAAGACGCCGTCGACCAGGTACGTCAGGTGGATTTCGTTGAGGCTGCGGTTGAGAGCGCGCGACTGCCTTACATCTAGCGGGTGCCACCGGCGCGCCGGTTCGTTATGGAGTATCGCCGCTATCAATCCGACCTGTGCGCCGGGTTCGACCTTTTTGATTGTCTGGTAGGCGGCCGTGTGCGACCTCATCAGGTTACGCAGCACTACCCCGACCTTTCCCGGGTCTTTCAGCGCCGGCGGGAAACGCCCTTTTAGATATCCCTGCGTGGCATACACCGTGGGTTCGTTGATGGTGCCCCACAGCTTTACCTTTTGCCCCAGCCTCGTTACCACCTTCTCCACGAAGCCGGCGAAAATCTCCGGCGAGTCTTCCCGCACGAACGCCCCCTGCTCGTAGAACCATAAGGGGTCGGTAAAGTGGTGTAAAGTTATCATCGGCTCTATGCCGTTTTTCTTCAGCTCGTCCACCATGTCCTCGTAGTGGTCCAGCGCCCCCTCGTCGAGCTTTCCCTGCTCCGGCTCTATCTTGCTCCATTCCACCGAGAACCGGTAGGCGTTCAGCGATAACTCCTTCATGAGCTGGATGTCTTCTTTATAGCGGTTCCAGTGGTCGCAGCATGTCCCCGCCCGCTGGCCGTTGAGTATCCGGGGGCTGCCTTTTTTATCCGCCTCCCCCTCGAATCTGTACCAGTTGTTGTTGGTGCAGTAGCCTTCCACCTGGTAGGCCGCCGTGGCGCTGCCCCACAGGAAGTCCTCCCCGAACCGCCATGGCTCGCTTTTTAGCTTTTCCATATCGATACGTTCGTCATTTTTATCCATGGAAAAGACCTTCCTGCTTTATCTTTAGAACGCATTATACCACTTTAGACCGCCCGCCATTTTCGGATATTGACTTCCGCCCCAGGCGGAGGCGCGGCAATCTCACCCGCCCATCCTGAAATTATTGAACCTATCCCCCTGTGTCCCCCTTCCCTTGGGTATTTATATAAGGGAAGGGGGAATAAAAGAAAGAGGGGTCGTGACCCCTCTTAGACACCCC
>CAYTZI010000024.1:0-10448 GCA_964442335.1 uncultured Dehalococcoidaceae bacterium
CGCACCGGATGGTTGCCGCCCCGGTGCCCGAACTTCAGCTTGAACGTTTTCCCCCCGTACGCCCGCGCGATGAGCTGGTTGCCCAGGCAGATGCCCATAATCGGCTTTCTCCCCACCAGCCCCTTTATGTTCCTGACGACGTAGTCCAGCAGCGCGGGGTCGCCGGGACCGGGCGAAAGCAGTATCCCGTCCGGCTTCAGGCCGAGGATTTCTTCCGCCGACGCCGTGCACGGGACGACCGTCGCTTTACAGCCGTGACTCGCCAGCAGCTTCAGGATGTTAAACTTGAGCCCGCAGTCCAGCGCCACGACGTGATATTTTGCTTTATCGCCGTTCCGCCACTCGTACTGTTTCTCGCAGGTCACCTCTTTCACGAAGTCTATCGAGCCGTAGTCCGGCGCTTTCCTTATCGCCTCCAGCGCCTGCGCCGGCGTTTTGCTCGACGTTATCATGCCCATCATTACCCCCGCCGACCGCAGCCGGCGCGTTATGGAGCGCGTATCGACCCCCCACATTCCCGGTATCCCCCCTTCGACCAGGTATTCGTGGAGCGTCCTGTTCTTCAGGTAATGATTGGGCAGGTCGCACTCCTCCCTGACGACGAACCCCCTGACCTGTATCTTTTTCGATTCGTCGTCCTCGCTGTTGGTGCCGTAGTTCCCGATGAGCGGGTAGGTGGGTATCAGTATCTGCCCCGCGTAAGACGGGTCGGTAAGCATTTCCTGGTAGCCGGCCATGCTGGTGTTAAAGACCACTTCTCCTATAGTATCCGTCTCCACCCCGAAGCTATAGCCTTCGTACACCGAGCCGTCCGCCAGGACTAATATCGCTGGTCTGGTCATATGTTCACCCTATCCCCTTTGTCCCCTTCCCCTCAAGGGGAAGGGGAGGATTTTGGGAAAGAGGGGCTTCGCTCCTCTTAGACGCCCCTTTTAAAGCTTCCCCCTTTTGTAAAGGGGGACAAGAGGGGGATTTTCGTCTTCCCTTCGCCCCTCTTGAACACCCTATATCTCGTACCTCTCTCTTATTCTCATTTCCTCGTCCATGTATACCGGCTGTCCCATGTAAAGGGTCGCCATTACTTTGCCCTTAAGCGTCCGGCCCGCCAGCGGTGTGTTTTTGCCTTTGGAGGCGAATTTCTCCGGGTCTACCACCCACTCCCGGTGCAGGTCGAAGATGCAGATGTCCGCCGGAGCTCCCGTCTCCAGCGTGCCCAGCTTGGCGTAGCCGAGGACGTGCGCCGGACCCATGGTCAACGCCGCAATCATGGTGTTCAGGGTCAGCTCGCTGTTGAAAATCAGCCCGACCAGGTTTCCCAGCGCCGTCTCCAGTCCGCTGATGCCGAAGGCCGCTTTACTGAAAACGCAATTCTTGTCCGCTTTAGTATGAGGGGCGTGGTCCGTCGCCACGATGTCTATAACGCTGTCGTTCAGGGCGCGAAGTAAAGCTATCGTGTCCCGCCCGGTCCTCAGCGGCGGGTTGACCTTGGCCAGCGTGCCGTATTTGAGCACGTCTTCCTGGGTGAGGGTGAGGTGGTGGGGCGTGACTTCCGCGGTGACGTGCACCCCTTCCTCTTTGGCGGCGCGGATAAGGTCCGCCGAGCCTTCCGTACTGACGTGGGCGATGTGCAAATGCCCGCCGGTCGTTTTCGCCAGCTCGATATCGCGTTTGATGATGTTTTCCTCCGCCGCCGCGGGTATGCCGCGCAGGCCCATCTCCAGCGATACCGTCCCCTCGTTGACCTGCCCGCCCTGCGTTAGAGACAGGTCCTCGCAGTGCTCGATTATCGGCCGGTTATTGTCGCGACTATACTCCAGGGCGCGCCGCATTACTTCGGGGTCGATTACCGGGCTGCCGTCGTCGCTGTAGCCGACCGCCCCGTTCATCTCCATCTCGTTCCAGTCGGCTGCCTCCCTGCCTTTTCTACCGAGCGTCACGCACCCGATGGGGAATACCCGCACCGCCCCTTCCGTCGCCGCTATCGTACGGACGTAGTTCAGCGTCTCCCCGCTATCGAGGGGCGGGCTGGTGTTGGGCATGCAGCAGACGGTGGTGAAGCCGCCCCGCGCCGCCGCCCTCGTCCCCGTGGCGATTGTCTCTTTCTCTTCAGAGCCCGGCTGTCTCAGGTGGCAGTGCATGTCGATGAACCCCGGGCAGACAATCAGCCCTTCGGCGTCGAGGACGGCGTAGTCTTCTTCGGGCGGCTGTCCGTCGCCGAGCCAGCTTATCTTTCCTTCTTTGACCAGCAGGCTGGCGGTCCTGTCGATGTCCTGCGCCGGGTCTATAATCCGTCCGCCCTTTATCAGCAATGCTTTTGCCATTTTGGTCACTTTCTTCGCATTACTATTAGTACGCTCATCCTGAGCCTGTCGAAGGGTGAGGTTATAATTTTTTTACGGTGTTTTCCGCAAAGTGGCTCGGCTTGAAGCCGTGCGCCTGCGCTTCCCCCTCAGAGTTGAAGACAATCAGGTTCTCCGGCCGGATGTCTTTGGTCCAGTGGCTGTGCGCGCTGTGGTATTTCTTGAATTCCAGTTTGTGCTCGTGCCAGTCCGCGCTCGCCACGTATTTCGGCTCGAAGCCGTGCTCGCAGTAGACGCAGCGCAGCGTCAGCGGCCGCATGTTCACTATTTTGAACTCGGGCTTGAGGTATTTTGTTTCGGTGGGCTGTATCGAGACGCATCTCGGGTTGGGGCACAGCGGGCTTATCTCCTGGCGGTAGGACGGGTATTGCGCCGGCGGCGGCGAGTCCACCTCCGGGATTGGTAGCTCTTTCGCCCCCAGGAGTGCCGCGATCAGCGCCATCCGGACCGGCACGCCGCGGGCGGCCTGTTTGAAGTACATGCTGCGCTCGTCCGCGTCCACCTCGTAAGCGAGCTCGTCCACCCTGGGCAGCGGGTGCATGACCAGCGATTTCTTGAACGCCTTGTCCCGGAGCAGCTTTTTGTCCACCACCGGGTATTTGTTTTTCAGGTCCTGGCTTTCCTCGCCGGCGGTGAACCTTTCCTTCTGGGGTCGGGTCACGTAGAGGGCGTCCACGCCGTCCCTCAGCTCCAGCTGCATGCTGATGTCCGGCATCATCGCCAGCTGGTGAGGGCTGTCCGGCGTTGTATAGATGGCGTCGACCGGGAAGATATTGTCTTTATCGGCCTTATCGCCGTCCAGTCTTTCCACCTCCCCGCCGTACTCCGTGACGAGCTTGTCTATGATGTGTTTGGGCACCTCGAGGCCCGGACTGGGGCAGAAGAGGATGTCCGCGCCGAACCGCGCCAGCGCGAAGATGAGCGAGTGCGTGGTGCGCCCGTACTTTAAATCGCCCCAGAGGGCTATCTTGAGTCCCTTGATGTTCCGGCGCTCCTTGATTATCGTGTACAGGTCGAGGATGGTCTGGGTGGGGTGCTGGTGGCCGCCGTCGCCGGCGTTAATCACCGGGATGCCGGCGTAGTCGGCGATGACCTTGGCCGCCCCTTCCCACGGGTGCCGCACCACGATGATGTCCGCGTAGCTCCCCACAATCCTGGCCGTGTCGGCGATGCTTTCGCCTTTGGCCAGGCTGCTGGCGCCCACGTCCGAAGCCGTGATGACGCTGCCGCCGAGCCGGTGCATGGCCGCTTCGAAGGACAGCCGCGTGCGCGTGCTCGGCTCGAAGAACAGGCTCGCCATGACCTTGCCCCGGCAGAGCCCGTACTGTTCTGTCATGTGCGCGGACATTTCGTCGGCGAGGTCGAACACGGCCATCATCTCGCCGTTGGAGAGGTCATCGATGGTTACCAGGCTCCTGTTTTTCAGGCTCATGGCAGCTTCTCCTTTCCCGACTTCATCAGGGATTTCGTATGGGAGCTCGGGGACTCGTTATTTATTGTGACGATGGCTACCTCGTCGACGCCGTCGGTCTCGGTCAGGCGGACCTGTATGTCTTCGTGGCGGGCGCTGGGGATGTTCTTGCCGACGTAGTCCGCGCGGATGGGCATCTCCCGGTGCCCGCGGTCTATGAGGACGGCGAGCTGTATCGACAGCGGCCGCCCGAGGTCGATGAGCGCGTCCATGGCGGCGCGTATGCTGCGGCCGGTGTAGAGGACGTCGTCCACGAGAACGACCGACTTTCCGGTGATGTCCGACGGTATTTCCGTGCGCTCGACCGTTCTCCTGGTTTCCTCGGGGTCGAGGTCGTCGCGGTAGAGGCTGAAGTCGAGCGCGCCCACGGCGAGCCTGGAGTTCTCGTACTTCTCGATGCTGGCGGCGAGCCGTTTCGCCAGTGGCACGCCGCGCGTGTGCAGTCCCACCAGCACCAGGTGTTCCGTTGACTTGTTGCGCTCGATTATTTCGTGGGCTATGCGCGCGAGGGTACGCCGGATGTCCTCGGCGGTCATGACTATTTTTTCGGTCATAAAAAACCTCCTGCTTCCGGCTGGCAGGAGGTTGCGGTTATCTATGGTCCTGGACTCCCTTGCCAGCCTCACTGGACTGGTTTTAAAGGTTCAAACTGGCTCCTTTAGAGCTTTTTAATATTATAACAGGAAAAGAGGCCTCGTAACAAGTAAAAAATTAAGTTTTTTTACCCCCTATTGAAACATCATGCTATAATACTTTATAATTCCTCTTGGCGCAGGGGTGTAGCTCAGTTGGTAGAGCAGCGGTCTCCAAAACCGCCGGTCGTGGGTTCAAGTCCTGCCACCCCTGCCATTCTTCCAGACGGAAGGGTTAGCGTGCCGAGGTGGTGGAATAGGTAGACACGCCATCTTGAGGGGGTGGTGCGCGTAAGCGCGTCGGAGTTCAAATCTCCGCCTCGGCACCAGCTATCGTTGTTGCATCCCGCAGAGGTCAGGCTAAAATGAACCGTTACGATTACATCGTGGTGGGGAGCGGCATCGGCGGCCTTTACACGGCGCTGCTGGCCAGAGAGCACGGCACCGTGCTCATCATCACCAAAGGCAATATCGACGACTGCAATACGAAGTACGCGCAGGGGGGCATCGCCGCGGCCATAGGCAAAGGCGACTCCCCCGAGCTGCATTCGCAGGACACCATCAACGCCGGCGCCGGCCTGTCCGATGAGGAAGCGGTGGACATACTGGTCCGCGAGGCGCCGGAGCGCATCGCGGACATGGTGGGCTACCGCGTGCCCTTCGATACCCTCGACGGGGAAATCGCCCTGGCCATGGAGGCCGCCCACAGCATGCCCCGTATCCTCCACGCCGGCGGGGACGCCACCGGAGAGCACATCGAGCTCGCCCTGAGCCAGCAGGTGCGCGCGGCCGGGATACAAGTGCTGGAAAACTTCCTCGCCACCGAAATCCTCCTTGAAAAAGGCAAGGTCGCCGGCATACGCTCCCTGGACTGCCGCACCGGCTCGACGGAAGAGTTCGGGTGCGCCAGCCTCATCCTCGCCACCGGCGGCGCCGGACAGCTCTATAAATACAACACCAACTCCACTATCGCCACCGGCGACGGCATTGCGCTGGCTTTCGGCGCCGGCGCCGAGATTTCCGATATGGAGTTCTTCCAGTTCCATCCCACCGCGCTCCGCATGCCCGGCGTGCTGCCGTTCCTGATATCGGAGGCGGTCAGGGGAGAGGGTGGGGTCTTGCGTAACGCCGAAGGCAGGCTTTTCATGCCGGAATACCATGAAAAAGCCGACCTCGCGCCGCGGGATATCGTCGCCCGCGCCATCGTCAACGAGATGAAAAAGACCGGCTCGGACAGGGTCTTCCTGGACGTTAGCCGCCTCCGTCCCCACACCATCACCACCCGCTTCCCGCACATCTACCAGTTCTGCCTCGACCACGGCCTGGATATCACCAGGGCCATGATACCCGTGGCGCCGGCCGCCCATTATATGATAGGCGGCATCAGGACCAACAGCTGGGGCGAGACCAATATCCCCGGTCTGTTCGCCGACGGGGAAGTCGCCTGCACCGGTGTCCACGGCGCCAACCGCCTCGCCTCGAACTCCCTCCTTGAGGCAATCGTCTTCAGCAAAAGGATAGTGGAGAAGACCAGGGGTAAATCGAAGGAGAAAGCCCCCGCGGCGGGTAAGGTCAAGAGCATCTATGCCTCGCTCGGGCAGAGGCCGCCGCTGAAAGCCGTGCCCGCGCCCGGCCTGGCCGTCCTCCAGCAGATGCACTGGGACAAAGCCGGCATCATCCGCGATAAAGATGGGCTCACCCAGGCGGCCGGCGTGCTGGCGTCCTGGCAGCAGTCCCTGAGGCCCCCCACCGACCAGCCCTCCTACGAGCTGCACAATCTCGTTCTGACCGGCCGGCTCCTGGTGGAGGCCGCCCTGATACGGGAAGAAAGCCGCGGCGCCCATTACCGCACGGACTTCCCCCAGACCTCCCCCAAGTGGCAGTGCCACATCGTCTGGAGGAAGTAATCGGCTATCGGCAGTTAACTATTGGCTTTTAGTCACTTACATGCCCCATTTGAAAATGGCAAGGCTTTTGCATTATAAATATTAGTGTGGAAGTGTTTTAGACAAGAGGTGTTGGTTTGGCAAAGAAGAGACGGGTAGAAAAACCAAAAGAGTATACCAGGCGCCAGCTCTCGCATTTCAAGCGGCAGAAAAGGCGCCAGCGCATCATTTTTTTCGGCGGGATAGGGATAATCGCCGCGATTATCGTGATTATCCTGCTCGGGTGGTATCTCGGTGAATATCAGCCCTGGCACCGGACCATCATCAAGATAAACGACGCCACGTACGATACCGGCTATTATATAGATATGCTGGAGATTTACGGGGCGGGCAATCCCAGTCAGAACCTGAATAACATCACCACCGCCGTGACCAACGGCATCGTTGAGCGCGAGCTGATAAAACAGGATGCGGCGGCTCTCGGGATAGTCGTCAACGATGATGACATTATCAAAGATCTGAAAGAAGCCGGCACGCCGGTGAATGATGTGTCCGTGGACATCATCCGTAATCAGCGTCTCCAGGAGAGGCTTTCGGACGAGGTTTTCAGCAAGCAGGTGCCCGTGTCGGACAACCAGGTCTACATGATGGCGATGTTCGTCGAGAGCGAAGCGGTGGCGGAGGAAGTCCGCGATAAAGTGATAAACGGCGATAACTTCACCGAGCTGGCCAAGCAGTACGGGCAGGACTACTCATCCAAAAATGCGCCCTACGGCGACTACGGCTGGCACCCGGAGGACATTCTACAGAGCCTGGTTACCTCCTCGATACCCATAGACTACGCGTTCAGCGCGGAACCGGGGGATGTCAGCCCGCCCCTGTCCGATAACGAGTCGAGCAAGCAGGTTGGGTACTGGCTGATTAATGTGCTCAGCATGTCGGAAAACCAAGAGGCCGAGGTCCAGGCACTCTTTTTAAGCAGCCGGGAAGAAGCCCTTGATATCAGAGCCAGGCTGGAGGCCGGTGATAATCTAACCGCCCTGGCCGGGCAGTATTCCCAGTACAGCACGTCCAGGGATAACGGCGGCGACATGGGCCTGGTTGTCAAAGGCGCGGGCGATACGGCGGCGATAAGCGAGGCCTTCGATGCCTATGTCTTCGACCCGGAGACCGAGCTCGGGAAATGGAGCGACCCCATAAAAGATACCGAGTACTGGACGAAGGGAGGGGCGTGGGTGGTAAAAGTGGTCGATAAGGAAGCTAACAGGGAACTGAGCGACGAGGACCGCACGACACTAATCAACAAAGCCTACCGGGAATATGTAGACCAGCTCCCGTTAGTGTACGCGTCCGTGATTGATATCCGCGGTCTGACCGACGACGTGATGGCGTGGATGGTCGAGCGGGCGCAGGAAGAGCTTCAGAAGCAAGCCGGGGGGTAAGAAAATGAGCAAAGCGGGCATCGGCATCGGTCTGATGGGGCTGGGGGTGGTGGCGGGGCAGGTGGCTGAGGTGCTGGCGGCTAAAGCGGACGAGCTGGCGGAAAAGGCGGGCCGGCCGCTGGTGCTCCGCAGGATTAAAGTCCTGCCGCAGGACCTGAAGCGGCCGCAGGCAAAAAAAATGGACCCGGCGCTTTTCACCACCGATGACGATGAGTTCTTCAATACCCCCGGCATCGAGATAGTCGTTGAAGCCATCGGCGGAGAACAGCCGGCGACGGACTATATCAGGAGGGCGCTCCGCGGCGGCAGGCACGTGGTGACCTCTAACAAAGAGGTAATCGCCAAGCACGGCATAGAGCTTCTGGCGCTCGCCAACGAGAACGGCGTGGGTCTGCAGTACGAGGCGAGCGTGGGCGGGGGCATACCGCTGGTCGCTCCCTTCAAGCACGACCTCGTGGCTAACAGCATCACCGGCATCTTCGCCATCATCAACGGCACCACCAACTATATCCTCACCATGATGGCTAAAGAGGGCATGGACTTCCAGACGGCTCTAAAGCAGGCGCAGAAACTCGGATACGCGGAAGCCGACCCCGGGAACGACATCGAAGGAATAGACGCTCATTACAAGCTCGCCATCCTGGCGTCGCTGGCTTTCCGGACCGAGGTCAGGCCGCGGGACATCTACCGCGAGGGCATCTCGCGGCTGACCGGGCGCGACTTCCGTTACGCGCGCGACCTGGGCTTCGCCATCAAGCTGCTGGCCATCGCCAAGCGCAGTAACGACTCCATAGAGGCGAGGGTCCATCCCGTGTTCATACCCGCCGGCTCCTTCCTGGCTAAGGTGGACGGCGTCTATAACGCGGTGCACGTGGAGGGCGACCTGGTGGGGAAGGTGCTGTTCATCGGGGAGGGGGCGGGGGCCAAGCCCACCAGCAGCGCCGTCGTCGCCGATATCGTATCCTCGGCGAGGAAGATAGTCCTGGGCGTCGGCAGCATCTCCACCTGGAAAGCGGTCGCCGGACGCCACGTCAAGTCGATGCAAGATATCGAAACGCAGTACTACATCAGGCTGACCGCCAAAGACCAACCCGGCGTGCTGGCGCAGATTGCCCGCGTCTTCGGCGATAACGCTATCAGCATTTCCTCGGCCATCCAGCCTGAGTCCGACGAAGAGACGCAGACGGCGGAAATCGTTATCATGACGCACCCCGCCCGCGAGAAGGCCATGCAGTCCGCCCTCCGCGAGCTGGAAAAACTTGAGGTGGTCAGGGAGATAGCCAACTTTATACGCGTCGAGGACATTGAAGAGGGGTAATAATTCTCCCTTATTCCCTCCTTACGAAGGAGGGAAAGATTGGAGATAAGCAAAGAAACATGGTTTGGGTAATCATCCTCTCCCCTTCGTAAGGGGAGAGTTAGAGAGGGAATTAAGTGAAACAGGGCGTATTGAACCGCTATAAAAAATACCTCCCCGTTACCCCAAAGACCCCCCTCTTTACGATAGGGGAGGGGGACACGCCGCTGGTCCGGTGCGACAGGCTGGCGGGGAAATACGGCTGCGGGCGGCTCTATTTCAAACTCGAAGGCTGCCATCCCACCGGCTCGTTTAAAGACCGCGGCATGGTGGTGGCCATAGCCAAGGCGGTGGAGGCCGGCAGCAAAGCGGTCATCTGCGCTTCCACGGGCAACACCAGCGCCTCGGCGGCGGCTTACGCCGCTTTCTGCGGTCTGCAATGTATCATCGTTATACCCGGCGGGAAAATCGCCCTGGGCAAACTCGCCCAGGCCATCGTCCACGGCGCGAGGATAATCGCCGTCGACGGCAATTTCGATAAGGCCCTGGAGATAGTGCGCCGGCTCACCGAAAAACACCCGGTCACGCTGGTCAACTCCCTCAACCCCAACCGTATCGAGGGGCAGAAGACAGCCTCTTTCGAGATTGTCGATGTCCTCGGCGACGCGCCGGACTACCTTTTCCTGCCGGTGGGCAACGCCGGCAATATCACGGCCTACTGGAAGGGCTTTAAAGAATATTACGAAGCCGGCAAAGCCACTAAAAAGCCGAAGATGTACGGCTTCCAGGCGGAAGGCGCCGCGCCCATTGTCCGCGGGCACCCCGTAGAAAAGCCGGAGACGGTCGCCACCGCCATACGCATCGGCAACCCCGCAAGCTGGCAGAAAGCGGTCGCCGCCCGCGACGAGTCCGGTGGCATTATCGATATGGTCAGCGATGAAGAGATACTCGCCGCCCAGCACATCATGGCGTCCGAAGCCGGCATCTTCGGCGAGCCCGCTTCCGGCGCGCCCCTGGCCGGGCTCATCAAGCTCGGCGAACAGGGCAAAAAGTTCCCGGACAGGGTTATCGTGTGCGTGGTCACGGGTACTGGACTCAAAGACACCGAGACCGCCCTTAAGTCGGCCCCTAAAATCCTCGAGCTTCCCGCGGACATCAAGGCGGTGGAAGAAGCCCTGGGGTGGGGCTGATGAAGAGTGTTTGAGAGGGAGGCGAAACCTCCCTCTTTAATATAGTTCCCCCTTCCCTTGCGAAGGGAAGGGGGTCAGGGGGATAGGTTCCGACCAAACCTCCCGAGGAGGCTGCCATGATTGATCAGGACCGTGTCAAAAAAGCCATAGCGGAAATCATTGAAGCCATC
>CAYTZI010000024.1:10548-19438 GCA_964442335.1 uncultured Dehalococcoidaceae bacterium
CATGATTGATCAGGACCGTGTCAAAAAAGCCATAGCGGAAATCATTGAAGCCATCGGGGAAGACCCCGCCCGCGAAGGAATAAAAGGTACTCCCCAGCGCGTGGCCGAGATGTACGCCGAGCTTTTCCAGGGTATGGACAGAGACCCTAAAGTGGACCTCGAGGTGGGCTTCGAGCTGGGGCACCAGGAGATGGTCGTCCTCAAGGACATACCGTTTTATTCCATGTGCGAGCACCACCTCCTGCCTTTTTTCGGGGTCGCCCACGTGGGCTATATCCCCAACTCGGAAGGGAGAATCGTGGGGGTAAGTAAGCTGGCCAGGGTGGTGGAAACGATAGCCCGCCGGCCCCAGGTGCAGGAGCGCATGACGACTGAAATCGCGGACGCCATTTTCCAGGGTCTGAAAGCCAAAGCGGTCGGCGTGGTCGTCCAGGCTGAGCACATGTGCATGATGATGCGCGGCATCAAAAAGCCCGGCGCCAACGTTATCACCTCCGCCCTGCGAGGCACTTTCTACACTCATCCTGCCCAGCGCGCCGAGTTCTTCTCGCTGATTCAGGGGGGTAGCTAGATGAGTCGGGCTGAAAAAGCCCGTGAAGTCCTCGCCGGCCACAGCGTCAACTGCGCCCAGGCGGTGCTGACCTCTTTCTGCGAGGAGCTGGGCATGGAAAAAGAAATGGCCCTGCGCCTGGCCGGCGGGTTCGGGGGAGGTATGGAACAGAGCGGAGGCACCTGCGGGGCGGTTACCGGCGCCTACATGGTGCTGGGCCTCGCCCTGAAAGTGCCCCCGGAAAAGCGCCACGGCAGGAACGACCTGTCCGACGCCATGGCTGAGTTCAAACGCAGGTTCAAGGAGCTCCACGGCTCGCTCAGCTGCACGGAGCTTTCCGGCTATGACTTGAGCCGGCCGGAGCAGGCGTTGGAAGCGTTTAAGAGCAATGTATTTACGGACGTCTGCCCCGTTCTGGTCCGCGACTCCGTAAAAATCCTCGAGGATTTGCTCAAGAAGAAGGGCGTAATCTAGAGAAACGTAACACCTTTTTAGTTCCGCCGTCGCCTTGCCGCAGGACAAAGCAAAAATATATACGCGGGCAAACACCCCTCCAGCTTTACTTTGAAGCTAATACGTGCTATAATTTACCTGTAAGATGCGCGTATACCTTGCAGCCCAAAAAGCCGTTTTCCCCATCGAAGCAGAGGACCGTTGATGCCTGATACAAACGCTCCTAAAAGAGCCAGAAGGGCCGGTAACAATGAATATACCGCCCAGGACATTCAGGTACTCGGCGGGCGCGAAGCCGTGCGCCGTCGCCCCGGCATGTACATCGGCAGCACGGACCAGCGCGGCCTCCACCACCTGATTTACGAAATCGCCTACAACAGCATCGATGAAGCCATGGCGGGCTGCTGCGACCGCATTACTGTCACGCTGAAAGCGGACGGGTCTGTGAGTGTTACCGATAACGGGCGCGGCATTCCGGTGGACATACACCCCACCACCAAGGTATCCGCCCTGGAGACGGTCATGACGGTGCTCCATGCCGGCGCCAAGTTCGGCGGCAAGACCTACGCCGTCTCCGGCGGCCTCCACGGCGTCGGCGCGTCCGTCGTCAACGCCCTCTCCGAGTGGTGTATCGTAGATGTCCGGCTCAACGGCAAGGTCTATCACCAGGAATACCAGCGCGGCGTTCCGGTGGCCCCGGTTAAAGTCATCGGGGAAGCCAGAGCCGAAGACACCGGCACCACCACCACGTTCCTGCCCGATAAGCAGATTTTCAGCACGATAGAATATGACTTCGATACGGTAAGCGAGCGTCTGCGGGAGATGGCCTATCTCAACAAAGGCGTTGAGATAAGCCTGTTCGACGAGGAGCACGACCGCGAGAGGACTTTCTACTTCGAGGGGGGCATTACCGGCTTCGTCCGCCACCTCAACCGGAACCGTGCCGTCCGCCACCCCACCCCCATCTATGTTACCAAGTCCATGGACAGCACCACCATCGAGGTGGCTCTCCAGTACAACGACGGCTTCAGCGAGTCGGCTTTCAGCTTCGCCAACTGCGTCAATACGGTCGACGGCGGCACCCATCTTACCGGCTTCCGCTCGGCGCTGACCCGTGCCCTCAACGACTATGCCAAGAAGTCCAAGCTGATCAAGGAGGACGACCCCAACCTCACCGGCGAGGACGTGCGGGAGGGGCTCACCGCCATCATCAGCGTCAAGCTCCCCGAGCCCCAGTTCGAGGGGCAGACCAAGGGCAAGCTCGGCAACATAGAGGTCAAGAGCCAGGTGGAAAGCGCCGTCAACGACGGCCTGGGACTTTACCTTGAAGAGCACCCCGACGACGCCAAAAAGATAATCGAGAAATGCGTTACGTCCGCCAGGGCCAGGGAAGCCGCCCGCAAGGCCCGCGACCTCATCATCAGGAAGAGCGGACTCGACAGCGGCACGCTCCCCGGCATTCTGGCCGACTGCTCGGAGAGGGACCCGGCGCAGTGCGAGCTGTACATCGTGGAGGGGCCTTCCGCGGGGGGCTCGGCCAAAGAGGGCAGGAACCGGCGCTTCCAGGCCATCCTGCCGCTGCGCGGCAAAATCCTCAACGTGGAGAAAGCGCCGCCGGACAAGATGCTCGCCAACCAGGAAATCCGCACCATGGTGACGGCCATCGGGGGCGGCATCGACGAGGACTTCGACCCCGCCAGGCTGCGCTACCACCGCGTCATCCTCATGACGGACGCGGACGTGGACGGCTCTCATATACGCACGCTGCTGCTGACCTTCTTCTTCCGGCACATGACCAGGCTCATCAACAACAAGAACCTGTACATCGCCCAGCCGCCGCTCTACCGCATCAAGACCTCCGACGGCGTGAAGTGGGTCTACTCGGAGCAGGAAAAGGACGAGGTACTCAAAAACAGCACCTCGAAGAAGACGGAGATCCAGCGCTACAAGGGCCTGGGGGAAATGTCCGCCGAGCAGCTCTGGGACACCACCATGAACCCGGCCACGCGCACCGTACTTGAGGTCAACCTGGCGGACGCCGCTAAAGCCGATGAAACATTCCAGATGCTGATGGGCGGGGAGGTGCCGCCGCGCAAGGCCTTCATACAGGCGCACGCCAAGTACGCCAACCTGGACGTTTAAAAAATCAAATCTCAAAAATCAACAATAGGGTGTTAAGGTTCTATTTGCTTTTGGTCGTCTGAGCTGACCTCACCCCTTACCCCTCTCCAGCCAGATACATTGGTGATAGCCCACAGATATTTATGGCTGGAGAGGGGGATTAAAAAGAGAGGGGGCTCCGCCCCCTTTCAAAATCTTACCCTCTCTCAAACACCCTGTATTTCCGGGCATTGGCGTCTCCCTTTCGTAAAGGGAGATAAGAGAGGGATTTTCCTTCCCCATTCGCCCCCTCTCAAAACTCTCCCCCTCTCAAACAGCCTGAATTTCGGTTTTTAAATATGGACCTGTTTGAGAGGGGGATAAAGGGGGTGAGTATTAGAAATCAATCATGTGCAAACAGAACCGGTGTTAAGAGGTTAGCACCTCTTCTGTTTCTCCCCCTCTCCGCTCATCCTGAGCTTGTCGAAGGACGCGGAGAAGGGGAACGGGGGCGAGAGTCTTAATTTTTTAAAACTTTTGTGCTAAAAAAGCCCAAAAAACCCCTTGACAAAATCCCTCGGAGTGCTATAATTACTATTATTAGCAGTCGGTGTATAAGACTGCTAAATAGTGCGATTGAGAAAGGGGACGGTGGCAGATGGGTAAAACGAACACCATGAGACGTTGCCCGAAATGCGGCGGAAACCTGTATATGGATAAAGACTATCACGGCTGGTACGAGCAGTGCCTCCAGTGCTCCTATACGCGCAACCTCAAGGTGATTTACGAGAACAAGAAGCCGGTAAAGATACTGGCCGAGAATATTCAGGCCGACCACTAATCCGGCGCCGGCCGCGAGCGCACGTAGCATAATCCCCCCTGGTTTCTGAAAAGGTATCAGGGGGGATTGTTTGTCTCCGGTGCCTTATAACGGGGGACCGGCAAATTGGTTTTTGAGCCTGTTATGACAGTGTGATATACTCGAACTAAAAGGGTGTTTTGAGCTTGTTTCGCCGGAAGCCTGAAGGGTTGCACGGGAGGAAAAGTGGAGAACAGCGCTATAGCCACAGCACAGGAAATGGCGGAAAGAATCGTCCGGAACGTGGAGATGGTGATGGTCGGCAAGGAAGAGGTGGTGCGGCTCGCCGTCATCGCTTTAATCAGCCAGGGGCACCTGTTGATAGAGGACGCCCCGGGCGTCGGCAAGACCATGCTCGCCCGCAGCCTGGCGAAATCGATAAATTGCAGCTTCAAGCGCATACAGTTCGCCCCGGACATGCTGCCGGGGGACATCACCGGCGTCTCGGTCTTTAACCAGAAAATCGGCGACTTCGAGTTCCGGCCGGGGCCCGTCATGGCGCAGGTCGTCCTGGCCGACGAAATTAACCGCGCCACCCCCAAGGTCCAGTCCGCCCTTCTCGAAGCCATGGAAGAGCGCCAGGTCACCGTGGACGGCGTCACCCGCAAGATGCCCTCGCCGTTTCACGTCCTGGCCACCCAGAACCCCATCGAGTACGAGGGCACTTTCCCCCTCCCCGAGGCCCAGCTCGACCGTTTCCTGCTGAGGATAAATATCGGCTATCCCTCCTCCGATGAGGAGATAGCCATCATCGAGCGGCAGCAGTACGTCCACCCCATCGAGCAGATCGACCACGTGGTGGACGCCGCGGACATCCTCACCATCCAGGAAACGGTCCGGCACATCTACGTGGACGACCTCATCAAGCAGTATATCGTGGCGCTGGTGGCGGCCACGCGCGCCCATCCCTCGCTTTATCTGGGCTCGTCCCCCAGGGGGTCGCTGGCGCTTTTCCGCGCGGCGCAGGCAAGGGCTTTAATGAGCGGGCGCGACTATGTTCTCCCCGACGACGTCAAGGCCTTGGCGGCTCCGGCGCTGGTGCACCGCACGCTGCTGTCCTCGGCGGGGCAGACGCAGGGCAAAGACGGGCATACCTCCATCGCCGAGATACTCGAGACGGTGCCGGTGCCCGGCGCAGTGCCCGGGCGTTAGTCATGGGCCGCACCGCCGTTAATATACTTTCTCGCTTTTGAGGAAAAGAAAATGAAACACCGATGGCTCCTCATCGCTGTTCCGCTGATAATACTGGTCGTTTCCCTGGCCGGGGGCTTCGGGCTGCTGTGGCGGTTCTTTGTGTTCCTGGTGGTGCTGCTGGCGCTCAGCAGGGTATGGTCCGGCGTGAGCATGGGGGGCATCGCGGTACGGACGAAAAAGGCGGCCGGCCGGTACAAAATCGGGGAGTATTTTGAAGAGGAATTCACCGTAACCAACGACTCGCGCATGCCGGTCGCCGTGGTGGAGGTGCAGGAAGACACCGATTTACCGGGGTACGAGAACAGGGCGTCTTTCAGTCTCGCCGCGCACGGCTCGCATCACTGGCGCACCCGCGCTTACTGCCGCCGACGGGGACAGTACCGCACCGGCACTCTGAACGTAAAGGTCACCGACCCCCTCGGGCTGTTCGCTAACGTGGAACGGCTGGGCGAGCTCAGCCGTATTACCGTCTACCCCACCCCCCTCGAGCTGCCCTATTTCCAGATAATACCGCACCAGGAGCCGGGGCAGAACCTGCGGCGCTGGTTCGCCAGCGAGAGCGGGCCCAACGCCTCGCGCGTGCGGGAGTATGTCAGCGGGGACAGCCTGCGGCGCATCCACTGGCAGACGACGGCGCACATCGGGAAGCTGGTCGTCAAGGAGTTCGACCCCGACCGCCTGCGGTTCGCCTTTAAAGAGCTCTGGCTGGTCCCGGACATGTACCACGCCACCCGGGCCGGTGAAGGCGAAGAAAACACCGAGGAGTACAGCGTCACCATCGCGGCTTCGCTCGCCAGCAAATATGTGGGGAGCGAAAAGCGGGTGGGGCTCATCGCTTCCGGCGACCAGTCCTATATGTGCCTGCCCGGGACGGGGAGAAACCAGCTGCAGCACATCTTGCACGCGCTGGCGCTGATGAAAGCCGGCGGCAGGGTCCCCCTCGATAACCTGCTTTCGTTCCAGTCGGAACGGTTCGTCGCCGGCTCGGTGGTGGTCGTTATCATGCCCTCGGACAACCCGAACATCGCGGCGACGCTCCGCAACGCCATAAACCGGGGCGTTACCGTCATCGCTATCGTGCTGGACTCGCAGAGCTTCGGCGGGAGGAACAGCGCGGCCGGCGCCGCCCGCAACCTGGTTTCCGCGGGGGCCCACGTTTACGTGGTAAGGCGCGGGCAGGACATACCCGTCGCGCTGGACAGCCGCTGGCTCTCGCCGGTCACGCCGTACGTCGGGGAGAGGTTGAGCCGTGTTTAGAAGAAAAACGCCGGAAAAACCGGAAAGCCGCGGGGCGGACCGGCCGGCGGGGCGGTCGTTCAAAGCCGACTTGGCGGCCCGGCTCGGCGACTGGCAGGGGTGGCTCAACCTGGCGCTGATGTTCGCCGTGCTCGAGGTGGCGGTGCTTTCCATCGAGCAGGCAAACTGGATAGAGCACCTGCCGTCGCTGACGCTGACGCTTATTCTGGCCGTGCTGCTGGTTCGCGCCCTCGATGTTTTACGCGTCCACAGCCTGATAATACACCTCGCGGCGCTGCTCGTCGGCGCGCCGGTCGTTATGTGGCAGGTCGGCAGTTTGAAAGGCGACCCCACTTACTACTTCGCCGTGTTCCTCGCGGCGGTGATATGGGTCACGGGCTACCTCTCCGCCTGGTTCGCGCTGCGCCGGAAAAACGCCTGGATAGGGGTAGGCTTGGGCGGGCTGGTCGTGGTGGTGAACCTGAGCAACCTTCCCATGCATTACTACGTATATTTCGGGTACTACTTCGTCGCCGCGGTCTTCTTCGTGGTGCACACGCGCATGATAAAGCGGCGGCAGGCGGCGGAACGGAGCGCGCGCTACTCCGGCAGGGGACTGCTCTATTTCGTATCTTCGCTGGCATGTATCGTCATCATCGCCGTAGGCGTTTCCTGGCTGATGCCGGAGGTGCGTTTCCCGCAGTTCCAGACGATGGTCGCTTCGAAGATTCTCTGGAAACAAGACCTGGAGCAGTCCCGGTTCAACTTCTTCGCCTCCGTGCCCAGCAAGCAGTCGCTTAATACCAACAGCATGCGGCTGAACCTGCCTTTCGGGACGTCGTGGCACGCGGGCGACCGCATCGATTTCATCGTTAACTCCAGCCGGCCGTCTTACTGGCAGGTGCGCGCCTACGATGTCTATACCGCGGACGGGTGGGAGAACAGCCCGGTTACCGATTCCGTTTTAAAGAGCAAGGCCCGTTGGGAAAGCGACGCGCCGCCTGAAAACAGCGAGACCGTGACCTATATGGTTACTCCCAATATCAAGACGGACGCCCTGCTTACCTCGGGCAGCTTTCTTGCCGCCACCAAGCCGGTCCTGGTGCAGTCGGGCGAGGGGGGCGTTATCGGGGTGATGGCGCAGCATATCCTCAGCGCCGGCGAGCGCTACTCCGTCACGGCTTCCGTAGCGCGGGCGACCCCGGAGCAACTTGACGCCGCCGGAGAAAACTACGCGCAGGCGATACTCGACAGCTACCTCCAGCTCCCCACTGATTTCCCCGATAGCGTCCGGGAGCTGAGCGAAAATATCACCGCCAACGCGACGACGCCCTACGAGAAGGTGCTTAAAATAAACGAGTACCTTTCCGGGATTCCCTACGGAACGGACATCGAGGAGCCGCCAGAAGGCCAGGACGGGGTGGAGTATTTCCTCTTCGTGGAAAAGACCGGCTTTTGCGTGCATTACGCCTCGGCCATGGCGGTGATGTTGCGGTCGGTGGGAGTGCCGGCGCGGCTCGCCATCGGGTATCTGCCCGGCGACCCCGGCGAGGAGAATGGCGAGTACATACTGCGGGACAGGTACTACCACGCCTGGCCGCAGGTATATTTCCCGGGTTACGGCTGGGTGGACATCGAGGCGACGCCTAGCTCATCGGAGAGCGCCGGCTACAGCGCGGTGCCCCTGAGCGGGCCGGTGGTCTCCAGCGACACCATCCGCCAGCTGCCGCAGTGGGAGGTATGGTTTAACCCGGCGTTGTTCGGGGTGGATATGGGTCAGGGCGGGGCGGGACTGGATGCCGCCTCCGGCTCCGGGGCGGTTAAAAAACCCGCGGGTCCCTGGGCTTTCGCCGTTCCTTTAGGCCAGTCTTTGATTATCATCCTGATAATCGGCTTTTTCCTGGCGGTGGGGGCGGCCCCGTTCCTGCTGCTGAGGTCGTCGTTTTTCCGTTGGGCGTGGCGGGTCGACCGCGCCAACCTGGCGACGGTGACCTATGAGAAGATGTGCCGGCTCGGCGCGATGATGAAGCTCGGGCCCAGGCCGCAGCAGACGCCGCTGGAATACACCGCCGCCCTCGAGGCGGAGTTCCCCGGTCAGGCTAAGGAGCTGCGGGAAATAACGCAGGCTTACCTGGATAGCAGGTTCGGGGGCAGGAAGGGGTACCCGGGCCTGTTTGAGGAAGCTAGGATACTCAAGGCGCGGCGCACCGTCTTCGAGAAAATCATGGGCCGTCTCACCCAGGTGGAAAAGATATTCCGGGGCCGGCTCTAAAGCGCCGGCGAAAAACCGCTTTATAGCTTTATAGATGTAATCATACTCGTAAAAATTCTTCGACCTTTTTTAATATGGTTGAGTTACCATACTCACCCCCTTTATCACCCTCTCGAACAGGTGTACCAGCCTGATTGAAATTTTTATTTGTTTGAGAGGGGGAGAGAATTTGAGAGGGCTCCTCTTGAAGACCCCTAAAGTCCTGATTAACTACTTTCCAGACAAC
>CAYTZI010000025.1:0-14380 GCA_964442335.1 uncultured Dehalococcoidaceae bacterium
TTCGTTGCCTACATCCACCTCGGGAGGCTCCTCCTGGCGGCAGACATCCGTGGCGTACTGGCAGCGTGCGGCAAAACGGCACCCCGGCGGCAGGTTCAGCAGTGAAGGCGGCTGCCCCTCAATCGAAAAGAGCCGTTCGTCCTTGCGGTCGAGGAGCGGCACGGAGTTTATCAGGGCCACGGTATAGGGGTGTCGGGGGGCTTTAAATATCTCCCTCGTAGGGGCCGTTTCCACGATTTTACCCGCGTACATCACGCCCACTCGGTGGCACATCTTGGCCACCACGCCGAAATCGTGGGTGATAAATATAATGGCCACGTTCGTCTTTTTCTGGATGTCCTGGAACAGGGCGATGTACTGCGCCTGGATGGTAGCGTCGAGGGCGGTGGTGGGCTCGTCGGCGATGAGGAGGCGGGGACGGCAGGACATGGCGATGGCCCCCACGACCCGCTGCCGCATGCCGCCGCTCAACTGGAAGGGATAATTGCCCAGCATCGTCTCCGGGGTGGGAATCTTGAGCAGGCGCAGCGAGTTGATAACCTCCGGCTCTACCATGTTGTCCGGGAGGCTCTGGTGCAGCTTTATCGATTCTCCTATTTGGTTGCCGACCGTATAGACCGGATTGAGCGAGGACATCGGGTCCTGGAGAATCATGGATATCATCCTTCCCCGGTAGGCCCTCATCTTTTTCTTGCTCAGCTGTACGATGTCGGTCCCTTCCATTATTATCTTGCCGGCGGTAATCTGGCCGCTCGGCTCCTGCAGGAGCCGCATGATGGAGAGACCTGTTACTGACTTCCCGCAGCCGGACTCGCCGACTATCCCGAACGTCTCGGATTCCCTCACGAAGAAATTGATGCCGTCGACAGCCTTGACCTCACCCTGGTGGGTGAAGAACGAGGTATGCAGGTTTTCCACCTGAAGGACGATCTCGCTCATAGCTGCCTCAATCTCGGGTCGGTCTTATCACGGATCCAGTCGCCGAGGAAATTACCGGAAAGGACCACCAGGCCGATAAGTATGCCCGGGAACGTGGAAATCCACCAGGCCCTATCGAGGTCGTTCCTGCCGTCGGATACCATGGAACCCCATGAAGGCATTGGCGGCGGAATGCCGATGCCCAGGTAACTCATCGCCGATTCCGCCAGAATCATGGCTCCCACGGAAAGCGTTACCCCGATGATTAAAACGTTAAGGATATTCGGGAAAATATGCCGTATCATTATTTTCCACGGGGACACCCCTATCACCTGGGCCTGCGCCACAAAATCGGAATTGCGTATCCTTAAAGCTTCACCGCGTATGATACGGGCATAGCCCGACCAGCCCAGTATCGATAGCGCCAGAATAACCGTAAAATATCCCGGGCCCACGCTAACGGCGATCAATATCGCCACAAGTAGCGTCGGGAAAGCCATGGCGATATCTGTAATCCTCATGATGAAGGCGTCCACACGCCCCCCCAAGTAGCCTGCTAAAATTCCCAGCACCGTGCCTATAGAAGCGGTAATAGCTATCGCCAGTAATGAAACGCTCAGAGATATCCTGGCCCCGTAAATAGCGCGGCTTAATACGTCCCTTCCCAGCGAGTCGGTCCCGAGTAAATGCTTGATCGAGCCTCCTTCTACCCAGGCCGGCGGCATACGCCTTTCCGGTAAAGAGGTCTTATCGTACGGATAGGGCGCCAAGACATTGGCGAATATCGCGGTGAAAATCAAAAGCGCGAAGATGATAACCGGGAGAATCATCCCCAGGTTCCTTAAAATACGCCCCCACCGCGTCATGCCGTGGTAGCCCTTGGTTTTTATGACGATGGTGTCTGTTGCCATTACCGGTTTCTCTCTTGTATTTTAAGACCTCTGGAATCTGATCTGGGGGTCGACATAAGCATAGGCGATATCGACCAGGAAGTTCATGCCCAGCACCATGATGGCCACGATTATCGCGATGGCCTGCACCACCGGGAAATCACGCCCTATGGTGGCCTCGATGGCCAGCCTGCCCATCCCCGGCCAGTTAAATATATTTTCTGTGATAACGGCGCCGCCCACTATTCCCGCCAGCATCATTCCCGCCACCGTAAGCGGCGATATGATAGCGTTGCGCAGGGCGTGTTTCCAGATAACTATCCTTTCGGGAAGCCCCTTGATTCTCGCCATCTTGATATATTCGCTGTCCAGCACATCCAGCATCGTGGAACGCACCAGACGCATCATGCCCGGCAGCATAAAAAACAGCATTGTGCCTACCGGCAGTATATAATACTTGATTCCCCCCATGCCGGCGGCCGGGAATATCTGCCAGTAAACGGACAATAATAGCACCGCCATGATAGCCACCCAGAACCCCGGCAGTGCCTGCCCCAGCACTGCCATGAACTTCACCCCGTTATCGAAAATAGAGTCCTTTCTGGTCGCCGCGACTACCCCCAGTGCTATTCCCAGAAAGGTGCCTATGAAGAAAGAAGGCACCCCCAGTTTAAGCGTGTTCGGCAGCGCCGTAGACAGCATTTCGGACACAGGTATCCTCTTGATAAAAGACTCTCCAAAATCACCCTGCGCCAGGTCGAAGATATAAATCCTGAACTGCTCCCAGTAGGACTTGTCCAGGCCCAGCTGCTGTTGCAGGACCACTATCTCTTCTTCAGTTGAAAGTGGGGAAAGCATGAACAATATGGGATTTCCGGAAATGCGGACCATGAAAAAGACCAATATGATGATGCCGAGCAGGGCAATGATTGTCTGCAGTAACCTTATGATGATAAATCGCGTCATGTCGAGGTTTCCTATCGGAATATTACTATACGCTGATTGTGCGTGTCAAACAATGTAGGTGAGCGTCTGCTATGGTTGCTGATTCGTCGCGCAAATTGGTACAAAGATACCTGTTAAAAGGCAAAAACTACTTTTTGAGAGTTCGCCGGGGGCGGGCGAACCGCCCCCGGCAGACTTTTTTACAAAGACCTTCTTCGGCTATTCTGCGTGCTTGACTCCACACATGGCGTCCTCGTAGTACATGTGTGGATTAACGGTAAACTCGCCTATCTGTTCGCTCACGATTAACTTCGGTTGCTGATAGGCGATGCCGAAGCTGGTGTACAGGTCCTTGGCAGCCCTCTGGTACGCGATGAAAAGCTCTACGGCTTTATCGGGGTCTGTCTCCAGGGCATACTGGTCCCATAGAGCATCGACATTCGCGTCGCGGGTTACCTGATGCGCCCCGTAGGAAGTGTACATGTTCCGGCTGTAGGCGGTGCTGTTGAAGTCGGCGCCGGTCCAGCTCCACATCCAGCCGATGCATTCCTCATCGCCCTCAAGCTTGTAGAGGAAGATGTATTGGAGAGCCACGGACATGTCGACGATATGGATATTTACTTCAAAGCCGACTTCGGTCCAGTAGCCCTGCAGTATCTCCCAGAACTCGACTCCGGGCCCGGCGGTGACGAAGCAGTTGATGGACGGGTCTTCCCAGTTATCGGGATAACCCGCCTCTTCCATCCAGGCCTTTGCCTGTTCGGGATCATACGGGTCGGGTGCCAGCAGGTCATCGGTCGCGCCGAAACCTCCTGGAATCAGGAAGAACCGGCCTCCCGGCGTCGCCGTCCCGCGGTAATAGGTATCGCACATTTCCTGCCGGTTGATCGCGTAGGAAAGCGCCTTGCGGATGCGGATATCGTGCACCGGACCGGCTTGTTCAAGGTCGGAGCCGATAATCGCGATAGAGGTCGGCGAGGCCAGGCCCTGGGCCTGTGACCGCCAGCCTTCATTCTCCAGCTCGACACGCCTGTCCGTCGTGATTCCCGTCGGGATATCTATCTCGCCCCGCTTGAGCATGGCGACCTGTGTTGCCTCTTCCGGTACCTGGAGTTCAACTAAATACTGGAAATAGGGGACCTGTTCCGGTCTCCAGTAATCGGTATTGGCTTCCACCTTGAAGCTTTGCTCGGCAGTATGCTCTACGAACTTCCAGGGTCCGGAACCGATGGGATGGTCGCGGAATCCGTCCTCGCCCACACTCTCGAAATAGTCTTTGGGCAGTATGCGCACCCAGCAGAAGTTATGTACCAGGGACGGTTCCGGATGGTCGTTAACGAACTCGAAAGTGTAGTCGTCTACGACCCTCATGGAAGCCAGGTTGTCACGCAGTGCCGGGGCCCAGGGGTTCGTGGAATCCGGGGAGGTGAACCTCTCCAGCGTGAACATGACATCCTTGGCCATGACCGGGTCGCCGTTATGGAATTTCATGCCGTGGCGGATATTAAATGTCCAGGTAACGCCATCGTCGGCAAGATTCCAGTCTTCGGCTACTTCACCTGCATATGTACCGGTCTCGGTATAGGCAAGCAGCGAATCGCAGTAATACCAGCTCCAGGTCGATTCAAATAGCGTGGGGTCCATCGCCTCGACGCCGAAATCGGTAACAGCAATCGTTATCGTGCCATAGGGAGCTTCGTGGGCGGGTCCCGTCGTCGGCGTCGGCGACGTCGGCGGCGCTGTCGGTGATGTCGGTGGCGCTGTCGGGGATGTCGGCGGCGCTGTCGGCGACGTTGGTGGCGGTGTCGTCGGTGGTGGCGTTGGCGAAGGTTCGCCGCAGCTGCCCAGCACCAGGCCGACAATTACCACGAGTACAACAGGAATGAATAACAGTTTTTTCATCTTTCCTCCTCTTAATTATTGGGCCTGTAATAGGATTGATTGCTTCTTGCTTATTATCGCTACCTCCTCACTAATTAAGATTTGGCTTTTCCTGATTTTTTACTATGGAAACTTACAGAACCGCCTGAATTCTGTAACGGTGGCGTCCCGGCAAGCCGTTTTTGTTTTCATTTAAATATAAGCCACATTTCCATGTTTGTCAACTGTGAATTTTTTATGAAGAATAAACAGGAAAATTCCTGCATAAATAGCTTGGACTTATAGCAGAATAACGGCGGTAAGGATATGAATTTACCGCCGGCGGGGATTATCTGCCCCCCCGCCACCTGGTGATTCCCAGTCCCACCGGGTAAGATATCATGAAAAACATCTGTTTTTGTATGTTGCGCACAATTAGCGGCCCGCATTTCACGTCCGGCGGTATGTAAGCCCCGAAGCTTTTATTGATGATGTGCTTCTCGCCGCCTATCCACAGCTCGGCCTCGGCGCAGAGGTCGGTGATGTCCTCGTAGTTCATCGCCTGCAAAACTATAGAGGTGCCATGCGATACCGTGTGCTCTTTCATCATCTGGTAGCCCGCCTTGGAAGGGTCGCCGGGGAGCAGCCATAAGGTCTCGCAGCCGAACTCGCAGCCCGGCACTACCGTGTCGTCGACTATTGCTATCGGGCGCACGTATTTGGGGTCGTACGGCAGCATGTAGAATTTCCGGCCCTGCCCGGGCTTCGTGCCGTAGACGAAGTACTTCGCGTTATTATATTCGCCGGACGCCTTCATCTCCGGAATGGTCGTGTCGGCGCCCTTTTCCTCCTCCTCCGAATGGTCCCCTTCCCTCGTGTAAAAACCGGGGCCCGATGTCCAGTGGCATACCGGGATGGAAGCCACCCTGCCTTCGGGACTGCGCGTGGGCATGTGCTTCATCCCGGCGGGGATATACGCCACCCAGCTCTTATCGAGGGGAATGTGTTCGTCCCCCATTATCATTCCCATGGTGCTGGTGTCCTCGGGGTGGTCGGGGTCGGTGCCCCACCAGGCGAGCAGCTCGGGGAAATCGTGGGCGTGTGGGAACATCGGCCTGTCGTTCGTGGGCAGCTTTCTCTGTTCCTCCATCGTTATCTGGCCGGGGTAGGATGAAGGCCATATCCACGTGGACTCCCCGTAGTAGGCGCCCGGGATGACCTCGTTATCTATCCAGAGAACATGTTCCATGGATATCCGCTTGCCCGCGGCGGCGAGCTTGTCTCTTTCCTCCGGAGTTGGACCGGGCAGTTCGTGCCTCTTCTGGAGGGTCGTGCAGATATATTTATCGTAGTCGCCCATTTTCTCTGACCTCCGCGTTTATATCTTGTGTTAAGTCCAGTCCGGCGGGCCGGGCGTGGTCTGCCTCTCGTAGACGGGGTTGTACGCCAGCGTCCCCATCTTTTTAATCATATCGCGGCGTTTTTCGTTCACTGGCTCGTCCGGGATGGCGCCTATCACGGCGTCGTTGCGTGCTATGTAGCCCTCTTTGAACTCCGGGTGCGTGTGGATGAAGATATCGTTGCGCCTGATGCCCCGCACCACCCGCTCGCCGGTCTCCACCGGGTCCATGAATATTTTCCTCATCTCCTCCATCATCTGCCTCATCTGCGGGGGCGGACCTTCCCTTCCGGGGGGAGGCTGGGGCGGCCATGCCTGCCCTTCGTTCCTGAGGTGCTCGGGCCGGTTGGCGAAGGTGGACGGTCCCAGGTTGGTCATTGTTGGACCCGGTATCAGCACCGACGCCCCGACGTTGGTGTCCATCAGTTCGCCCGCCAGTGTCTCCATCATGCTGGCGATGGCGGCCTTGGTGGCGTTGTAAATGATGTTGCCGTTGACAGCGCAGAAGCCGGCCGTGGAAGACGTTGACACCACATGACCGCCTTCGCCGTGCTTGAGGATGCGAGGCAGGATTATTACCAGACCGTTGGCGACACCGATGAGGTTGACGCCGACGCTGAAGTCCCAGTCTTTGAAAGTCGTGGTCTGCGTCGGTCCTCCGGAGGCCACGCCGGCGTTATTGACCAGCACGTGTATCTTCCCGAAGACGCTCTCCGCTTCGTCGGCGGCCCTGGTATAGGCCTCCCGGTCGGTGACGTCCAGCTTTATCGGGTGGACGGGCAGGTTTTTCTCTTTGAAGTATTTCATCGCTTCATCGAGCGCGTCCTGCCGCGAGTCGGCGATAACCACTTTCATTCCGTATTTGGCGCAGACCTTCGCTATCCCCAGTCCTATACCGCTCGCCCCGCCGGTTATAAATGCTGTCTTCCCTTCTAAGTCTTCCATATTTGAGCTCTAACCTTTCAAATTTATTACCAGTCCGGCGGGCCTACCGGCTTCTGTTTGTCATATATGTCGTTATGGTATATCGTCCCGAAGCCGCTGATGATTTCAAAGCGCTTTTCATTCCGAGGCTCGTTCGGGATGGCCCGTATCATGGCTTCGTGCCGCGCGATATAGCCCTCGCGGAACTCCGGGTGTGTGTGGATGAAGAGGTCGTTGTTCCTGATGCCCCTCAACACTCGCTCCCCCGTCTCCACCGGGTCCATGAACGCCACCTGTGCTTCCTCGGGCGGGCGGCGTTGCGGCCTGTCCTTTGATGGCGGCGGCGGTTGGGGCGGCCAGGTTTCTCCCTCGTTTCTCAGATGGGCGGGCCGGTTTTCGAAAGAAGACTTCCCCAGGTTGCCCCTCGTCGGCCCCGGGAAGAGCACCGAGACCCCTATGTTTTTGTCCTGGAGGTCGGTGGCGAGGGCTTCCATCATGCCGGCGACGGCGAACTTTGTCGTGCAGTAGGGTATCATACCGCTGGCGGCAGCTACGCCCAGGGTCGATGACGTACTCACGATGTGTCCACCTTCGCCGTGCTTTAAAATATGCGGCAGCATCGTCACCACGCCGTTGATAACGCCGCCGAGGTTGACGCTTACGCTGTAGTCCCAGTCTTTGAAAGTCGTTCTTTCCGCCGAACCCCCGGAGCCCACGCCGGCGTTATTGACCAGCACGTGTATCTTCCCGAAGACCCTTTCCGCTTCTTCGGCGGCTCTGGCGTAGGCCTCGCGGTCGGTGACGTCCAGCTTTATCGGGTGAACGGGCAGGTTTTTCTCTTTGAAATACGCCATCGCTTCATCGAGGGCACTTTGCCTCATGTCCGCTATAACAACGTTCATGCCGTACTTGGCGCAGGCTTTCGCTATCCCCAGCCCTATCCCGCTCGCCCCACCGGTGATAAATGCCGTTTTCCCTTTCAGGTCTTTCATCTTCTTATCTCTCCTTATAGCTTACGCCCCGCCCCGTTTCATTCTCTTTTCGTTTCATCTGGTAGGATTTCGTGCTTCGTATTTCTAAATTATGCTACTATCCCGCAGCTCCCGTCCTTGCAGGCTACCGACTCCGGCATCCTTAACGGCTTGGCGTCTTTCTTAACGCCGGCCTTGGGTATCCAGGGGTCTATCACGACCGTCTGAAAATGCGAGAAGTCCGTGGTGACCCACATCGGGTTCATTTCCCCGCCCGCCACCAGGAAGTTTATCATCTCCGGCCGTTTGAAGCGGGGATTGAGCTCGTTCACGAGCCATTCGCTCAGTTTATTCGGGTCGTCCCAGCCTTCGCTCTTGAGCCCTTTGGCCGCCAGCGGGTCGCAGATGAAGGTGAACGCTCCCCCGAAAGGCCCGCCGATGCTTTTCATCACCTCGAGCATACGCCTGGCGGGGCCGAGTCCCATTGTCAGGACGTTCCACCCGCGGAACAGGCTTACCGTGCTTTCGCTGGCTTTATATCCCTTGCGTACGTGGAAAGGCTCCCAGGGGCTATTGGCTTCGTTCTCCGCGAAGCACATGTTGTTGTAGTTGATGGTGGTGCCGGTGCTGGCCGTGAACGTGGCCCCGGGGCGCACGTCCCCGCAGTTGATGGTCATCAGCGTCCATGCCCTGCCGATGACGGAGTTGGCGTAGTTGACCGGGCTGAGCGCGCCGAGGCCGTAGTTCATCCCTATCTCGTCGCGGATGGGGCCGTTGACCACCATCATGCTCGCGAAAGATGTCGTCGAGCTGGGCATTGAAGGCCTGCCGGAAGCGCCTAACGCCAGGATGACCGGCAGGTGTTCCGGCCTTGCCCCGGCCATGACGGCGATGGTGGCCACTTTCTCCACCGTGTACTGGAGTCGCTCTTCGTGGGTGGTCACGGACATCATCCCCACGTATTCATCAGGTTTATGGTCGGTGCCGGTGAGCATTTCCGCCACGCGCTCTTCGGTAGGCAGGACAATCGGGAGGCCGTCCGTCCAGCCGCTTTCGAGAAAAAGGCGGTGCAGGTTGTCTTCGGTATCCGCCGGGAGGAGCCGCGGCCAGGTGGGTCTCTGGACGGCTTTAGGATGCTTTTCGGCGTCCGTCAGCGGTTGCGTCAGCGCTAAGAATATCTCCTCCATCAGGGGCGCGTCGGATATGGGGTCCTTGCCTTTGATGTAGCCCTGCAGCGTTTCCCTGGAGACGAAGCCGACCGGATAGGGAGGGAAGGTCCAGCGGAGGTGTATGCCGTGGCTGAGGCCGTCCCTCTGTACATAGTCCGCAAAGCGCGCCGTGACTATGGGAGCGGTCGGCACGCCGTAGTCGCTTTCTAATGTTCGGGCAAACTCGGCGATACTCGCCGAACATCCGTCTCAGCCACCCACTCCCAGGATGGCGGCGTCTCCGTTTTCCTTGATTTCTGCCCAGAGTGTGGGTTCGTCGGTGAACATGCTGGTCTTCTTGTGGCGTAGCTCGGTCTTAATCTCCGGGTGGTTTTTGTTGAACCACTCCTGAAGTTCCTCCATGAATTCCTTGGCGCCGGCGAATCCTGTATTGACCAGAAAGACTGTTTTGCCTTCCAGTTTGTCTAGGCGTGGCGCCATTTTCATGTTGCGCAGCGCTTCGGCGGTATCTCTGGGCTGGTTTACCGGGTCGTGGATGGCCCACGGCATTGAATCGGGGTCGAGACGCCGCCCGAAGATGCCCGTGGGCTGTCCCCGCGGGTCGAGCACCGTGATTTTCGCGCTGTCTTTTTTCATCGAGTCTCTCCTTTTCGATATGTCGCAATATTACGTGTTTCCACTATAATATGACAAAGCATTTTAACAATTCAAGTCCGTTTTGCTCTTGGGTAAGTACACTCGGAAAACCGTAGTGAACCTCCAAAAACCATACCGGCGCAAGCCGGCATCCAGTTACTCTGGCTTATTCTTGCAAATCGGGCTAAAATACCGGATCAATACAAAAACAAATCAGATTTTTATCTTTGCTTTTTTACTATTTATGGTTTAGGTTATTGTATCTTGGTTCTTGGTTATTACCAGTCAACCCTTTCGTATTTAGATATTCGAATTTCGTGCTTTATTCAGTGTATCGGCTAAATCTGCCCGATTTCCCCGGTGGCTTTGTTCTTCCAGTAACCGCGCAGCTCCAGCGGCCACTTGAACATTATGGCTCCCGGCCGTGGACAATCGTTTACGCAGCAGCCGCCGTACCAGCATTCGTCCGGATGCAGTATAATAGGCGGTTTTCCTGGCTCCGGGTTCGGCATGAACACGTCTATCTGGCACACATCGACGCAGGTGTTGCACCCGTTGCAGATTTCCGGGTTAAAGACCACCGGACTGCTCGGCGTGGATATATTAGGCAGGGCCATTAGTTTTTTCTGTGACATATTTCCCTCCAGAATCGGTCCGTTGAAAATCGTTCCGTAATATCATTTCCCCTTATATACGCCGGTATAGTCTTTGTTGCGGGCTTCGTATTCCTTTTTCATATCGCCCCAGAAAGCAAACGGCAGGCTTCCGCTCTTGACCTTGCCGTTTTCCAGCTTTATTGTCATGAACTTCTGCCACTCCGGCGGGTCCATGGTCGGGTAGTCTATCCGCTGGAAGCCCAGCGCCATGCTCGATGCTTTCCTCGCCAGCATGGCCTGGACTATTATCTGGGCGTAGGTCAGAAGGCTGGTGTCTTCCAGGCTGCGCATCAGTTTATGCGGGTCCGGGGCGAACAACATGGGCACCGACTCCTTTTCGATTTTATTCAGGGTGCCGAGGCCCATGTTAAGCAGCGACTCCGTTTTGAATTCGCTGACATAGTATTGCATCGCCCTGGAGATACCCGCGTGGAGCTCTTTCCAGTCCATGCCGCCGCTCCGCTTTATCGGGGCGTAGACTCTGGCTTTCTCGCGCTCTACCTGTTCCCGGGAAATTTTACCCTGGCTGGCCTGTTTGGCGTAGGCGGCGGCTTTGCGCCCCGCGTACCTGCCCGTGGCCGCGCAGTAGCTGTGATCCTCGGGACAGAACATCTGCGTCCCGGCGGCGTAGAGCCCTTCGAGGGTGGTCTTAAGGTCCCAGTCGACCAGTATGCCGCCGCCGTAGCCGGCTTCACGCCACTGCGGCAGGCTGTTGCCTTCGATGTATTTATAGCTCTGAAGAAGGTCGCGTCCGGGCTCATAGCCGGCTTCGTTGAAAGTCGTGGTGATGATTTTCGTCGTGGACTCTTCGCCGAGCATCAGCTTCCAGGTGGCCCTCCTCTCGACGTCCGGCATCGCCGGGAAGTCCCCGTAAAACGGTAGCTGGTATTTGCCCGTTTGTATGCCCTTGCGGATTTCTTCCTCCACCTCCATGGAGGCGGCCATGGCGCCGGCGTCCTCCCATCCCTGTATTGGCAGCGGCAGCCTTTTCCCGTTCGCGTCGACGAGCGGGACGTTCTCGTAGCTGGCGTCGCCTGCTCCGGTGTACCACTTGTGCTTGAGCCCCGTGGCGATGCGCAGGACCCCCGTGCTTTCCATGTTCATCAGCGTCGCTCCGGCTCTCCAGGCCATCACGGTGCCGTCCCCGGTGATGGTGCGGGACATCATGTTGGAATAGCCGCCCAGCTCGGTGCTGATTAGCCATATCGACCCCGCACCCGCGGTCGACAGGATGGTAGCCTTGGACTTGAATATCATGAACTCGCCGGTACGGTTGTTAAAGCCGGTCGCGCCGACGACCCTGCCGCCCTGGACTCCGTTCTCGGTCAGCAGGCTGGTCCCCATCACCCGGTCGAAAATTTTCACCCCGAGCCGGGTGCATTCCTTTTTCAGGGCGGGCTTGAAGGTGCTGCCCCAGACCCTTATCACCATGTTATTGAGCTTTCCTTCCGGATTGCTCTTGAACTTTACCGGTTTCATCATGTCGGGGACATAGCTGTGTACTTTGGTATAGCGCGGCGAAATCATGAACTTGGTCTTATCGTCGCGTCCCACGGCGCCCACGAATTCGTCGTCGGCGTCCCGGATTTTACCGCCCATCTGCTCCAGTTCCAGCAGGGTGTCGTAGTCCTCCCGGCACTGTATCTGGAGCCCGATGCCGTTGCAGTAGGGGCGGTCCGCCATGTGCTGCGCCCACTCGTCCGGGTCCACGTTCGATAGCGGATTGGCCGGGACGTCGCACCAGTGGTCGCATCCCGGACCGCCGGCGCCGCTCCGGACGGTATCGCCCTTTTCCACCAGGGCCACCTTCAACCCCTGCCTGGCGGCGTTGATGGCCGCCCAGCAGCCCGCTATCCCTCCCCCGATGACCAGCACGTCCGCATCTACCTCCTGCTCCTGCTCCAGTCGCACCGGGTATGGCCAGTCCGGCGGGTGACCCTGCGCTTTAGTGTAATCATGCCATGTGTTCATTACGTTCTCCTTTCTTTTCCACCGTGAAAGATAAATAATGGTTCTTCCAGTATGGTTATTGAAATCCTATAACAGTCCCCTGAGTCTGGGGTCGAGGGCGTCTCTAAGTCCGTCGCCGACGATATTAAAAGCAAACACGACCAGCATAATGGCTAATCCGGGAGCAAAGGAGAGCCATGGATTATTTATCAAGTATTTATAACCTTCGTTGACCATCGCTCCCCAGGCCGCGCCGGGTGGGGCAATACCGATACCGAGGAAACTTAAACCAGCTTCTGCCAGGATCAGGCTCCCTAACTGCATGGTCACAACAACGATTAGAGGGGGGAAAGCATTGGGGAGGATATGCGCCAGCATAGTGCGCCAGTTGCCGGAACCCAGGGACTTTTGTGCCAGGATATAGTCATTCTCTTTGATACTCAACGTAAGACCAAATGCAATACGGGCATAGCCGGGTATTGTAGCGATACTCAAAGCAATAATGACGTTTTGGATACCATTACCGAGCAGCGCTGCGATAACCAGCGATAATATCAACATCGGGAAACACATCATCGCGTCCATCGCACGCATAATTAAACCACTGAAAAAGCCCCGGGTATATCCCGCGACAATACCGAGGGTAATACCGATAACCGAACCGACGATAACCGAAATGAAACCTACTTCAAGCGCGGTACGGGAACCATAAATCAAGCGGCTTAAAGTATCCCGGCCTAATAGGTCGGCTCCCAGCCAGTGTTGCGCGCTTGGTTGTGCTAATGAATCAGCTACGCCCGGAGTATAGGGGTCGTATGGAGCAATCCATGGCGCAAAGATGGCTACAATGAAAAGCAATACCAGGATAACTAGGCCGATGATTACCGCACCCCGTGCAAAGAACACCCGTTGGAAACGTTTCCATTCACTGGTACGCTGCTTGGTTTCCAGGAAATCCAGAGCTTGAATTTGAGCTTCTGACATATCTTTACCTATCCGTATCTAATCCTGGGGTCAAACCAACCGTATGATAAATCAACCAGAAGATTAATTAACAAAATGGAAACTGAAATAACAAAAGTAATTCCCTGTACCACTACATAATCCTGGCCGAAGATACTGCTCACCATCAAGCGACCGACCCCCGGGATAGCAAAAACCGTTTCAATGAGCACCGAACCGCCGAATATCATCCCGACACCCAAGCCTATCAGTGTGATAACAGGAATCAGACTGTTTTTCATGGCGTGTTTTAAGATGATGATACGTTCGCTTAATCCTTTTGCCCAGGCGGTCCGGATATAATCCTGGCTGATGGTTTCCAGCATACTGGACCGCATCTGGCGCGCATTTGCCGCTATAGAAAAAAGTGATAAACAAAATACCGGCATAACCAATTGCCTGGTGCTTAACACAAAATCAGTAAACGGAGACGTATAACCCGAAGTTGGTAGCCAATGCAGTATCAATCCAAAGAAATATATCATTAAAATACCGAGCCAGAAGACCGGTATGGTTATGCCAATGTAAGTCAGCGGCGTGACGATTCTATCCGGCCATTTACCCCTTTTTACACCCGCCCAGAGTCCGACAAGTATACCGGTTATAGCGCCAAAAATAAGCGAAACCGCACCGATATAGATGGTCTTGGGAAATCTTTCCACTAATAGCTTGCCTACTTTTTCATGGTAATAGATAGATTCACCAAAATCGCCGTGGGTAATACCGCCGATCCAGCGGAAATATTGCTCAAAAAGAGGTTTGTCCAGGCCGTAGTGATGGCGTAATTCTTCAATTTGTTCTTCCGGCATGGCCTGCAATTGAGAGTTCTGGCCCACATAAATTATCAAAGGGTCTCCGGGAAGTAAACGCATCACGAAGAACACTATTAAAGTTACAAAGATGAGCACTACCAGTGCCATCAAGATCCTGCGCATGATATATGTCGTCACGCCTTTTACCTCGGCTGGGTCAATCTAAAATATTACCTGACCAACTATTCCAATAAAGTTGGGGAGGATAGCTATTTACTTTATACCGGCCGGATGGTATTCCGGTGACT
>CAYTZI010000025.1:14390-18779 GCA_964442335.1 uncultured Dehalococcoidaceae bacterium
GTTAACCATCCGGCCGGTATTATATTTTTTGTTTAGTGCGCGTCCATCCACTCATTTTCAGGGTGCCAGATGATGCCATGGATCTTGGGATATTCGGTATGGACATAAGGCCATACCACAGAAGCCTCATAGGTCCTGAAAAGCGGGATATACAAGCAGTCTTCGCAGGCCTGTTTAAGAGCATCCTGGATGGCAGTTGCGGCTTCCGCCGCGTCGGTGTACTTTGGATCTATTGCTGCATTGCACAGATCAATGAAAGCATCAGACTTATAGATGTTAGGTGTACGGAAGGTCATCGGGTTGGGACCATAATGGACGAACAGGTCCGAACCATCCGGATTGATGCCGGAAGCCGTGTAGTTCAGACCGTCCCAGCCGCCCTGGTCGCCGCCGAATAATGCGTTAAAGTAACGGCCCAGGTCGGCAACATCAGGCTCAACCGTGATGCCAACTAGACCCAATTGATACACGAACAGAGCCATTGCATCATTGGTATTGCCCATGGCCCCTCCCATAATCTTAAGCTTGAAACCGTTTTGAAACCCGGCTTCTTCTAAGAGCTGCTTGGCTCTATCTACGTCGTAAGGATACGGATCATAGCCCTGGACGTATCCCGGACTACCCATCGGTGCCATCTGGGTTAATGGTTCAAAGTAACCCTGTCCCAGCGTCTGTGCAATCGTGGCGCGGTCAAGGGCGCATGCGATAGCCTGGCGGACTTTGACATTGCTGAGTGGGCTGTTAGGATCAACATCGCTGTAAAGCATTACCTGGAACATGCCGGGGCCCTCAACGAGTATGAAGTCCTTTTCTTTGAGCTGCAGGATATCAGTCACGGAAGAGGTATCCGCCCACATGTCGGCTTCGCCGGCCTGCAATTTAGCGGAGGCGACCATCGAATCGGGAATAGCCATCATGATGATTCCATCAAGGTACGGCTTGCCCGGCTGCCAGTAGTTAGGGTTCTTGACAAAAGTGATATGGTCATCTCTGACAAATTCAGTGACGGTGAAAGCGCCGGTCCCGACAACATTTTGGCGGGCCCATTCTTTACGCGCTTCAACGGCTTCATCGGAAGTATCGTCGGCGGAAATAGAGCCGCCGGCGGTCATAAAAGATGTGGGAGAGATTGGCTGCGTCAACCCCAGGTTCTGTACGGTCTGCCAATCGAAAGATATCATATGCATGACAAGCGTATAATCGTCTTCGACTTCCATCGATTCGATGAGATTGGTGCCGGTACCGGACCTGTTGTCTATAGCCAGTTGAACGTTCCAGCGGACGGCTTCAGCGTTAAAGTCCGTACCATCGGAGAATTTTACACCCTCGCGCAGGTGCCAGGTAATGGTTAGGTCAGTTTGGTCAGATTCCCATGAAGTAGCCAGTATGCCAACCAGTTCACCGCTAGTAGAACCCCATTCGCAAAGGCGTTCCAGGACGGGCGCCATCTGGAAAGTATCGTTAGGTGCTTTTTCCGGCGGGTAGCCGATGTTTTTAGGAATGGCACCGGCGATGAGCCGTAAAGTGCCGCCGCTAACTGGTTGTCCTGCTGTAGGCGAAGGAGTCCCGGTGGGCGTCGTGGCGGTAGGTGAAGGAGTCCCGGTGGGCGTCGTGGCGGTAGGCGAAGGAGTCCCGGTGGGCGTCGTGGCGGTAGGTGAAGGAGTCCCACTGGGCGTCGTGGTGGCAGGCTCTCCGCAGCCCGCCAGAACGAGGACGCCTATCAAAGTGAGTGCCAGAGCGAAAAATAAAAACTTTTTCATTTAATATGATACCTCCGTATTACGTAATATGGGATGCTCAGCAGGAATGTTTTTCATCATCAAGCCATGTACCACCTCCTTTTCACTAAAGGCCCTAGCGATATCCCGTGAAATATTTCCTGTGCTGGCCTTCAATTCATCGATGAAATCTTTGACCTTTGGCCCGATACTGTCTTCCAGCCCGACGATACTCAGACTGGCGGGGCTGAAGTAGTTCTTGATTGGCGCCGATATACACACGGCCCCCGGAATCCTCTCGCCGGACGTAACGCAATACCCCTGCCTCCGGGTTTCCATCAGCTGCTTCCACAGCAGGGTTTTATCAGTGACGGTGTTCTTCGTAACGTAGGTAAACTCGAGGTGCTTCAGGGTGGTTTTCAGTTCCTCATCGTCCAGTTGCGAGAGCAGCACCTTGGCTGTCGCGCCGATATAGAGAGGCCCCAGCCTTTTACTTTCCGTGTTGATTCTCAGGCCGTGCTTGCTGGGGACTTCGTGTAAATGTATATGGTGCAGCTGCACCATTATGCCCAGATTCACGGTCTCCTCGGTAATATCGGAAATGCGCGTCATTTCCCGCAGTGATTGCATTATCAGGTAGCGGTGGGCGGCGGTCTGGTTCGAAGAGAGCTGCGTGACCAGCGGCCCGAGGTAGTAACGGTGGTTGTTTTCGTCTTGGATTGCCCAGCTCAGCTCTTTTAGCGAATGCAACAGGCGGTGCACGGTGGAGGGACTGTAACTACAATAGCTGGCGATGTCGGTAACGGTGTTGATATCGTTGCTCAGGCAGGACATGATGACCGTGGCCCGGTTCAGTGATGTCGCGACGGTTGTTGATTTACCCGGTTGTGTGCTATATTTCCGTAGACCGGAATTTTTTTCTCGTTTTGACATCGTTACATTATATCACGGCCTGTCAATATATGATAATTAATGTAATTTAACTTCGCCATGAGGTTTTTACCGTAAAGCTTATCATAAGGAGTCATGAAAAATGGGTAAAGAATGGAATGAAATGACGCCGGAAGAAAAACGCTGGGAGAGGTTTGACCGCTGGCTGGCGCCGCGGGGCGTTAAGTTCGCCGGCGCCGGGGCTGAAGAAGGATATAGAAAAAGAGTGACGAGGTTTATCAAAGCCTTCAATCTGGAAGAGCCGGACCGCGTGCCGGTTATCCTGCCGGCGGGTACTTTCCCTATCTACTACGCCGGGATGACGCTGAAAGAAGCCATGTATGATAACCAAAGGCTGCTGGAGGCTTACCGCGGGTTCTTCAGAGATTTTGAATCGGATGTCTTTAGCGGACCCGGCATGGTGCCGCCGGGCAAAGTGATGGATATTATCGGCAGCGTCACCTCGAGATGGCCGGGACACGGCCTTCCCGATAACGCCAGCATGCAGCAGTTCGTCGAGGGTGAGTATATGAAGGCGGACGAGTACGACCTGTTTATCAAGGACCTCTCCGACTATACCCTGCGTTACTATATACCGCGTTCGCTGGAGGCGCTGGCGCCTCTGGCGAATTTCATGCCGCTGCCCCATGTCCTCGGCATGCCCAACCGCTTTATCGCACCGGCCGTCATGCCGGACGTGCGGGAGATGTTCCGGAAAATAATTGAATACGGGGAAGAGACGGAGAAGTGGAGGGTCCCGCTGGCTGAGTTCGACCGCGAGGCGCTGGCGGCTGGCTACCCTAATTTTATGGGCGGGCAGTCCCATGCCCCGTTCGATATTCTCGCCGATACCTTGCGGGGGACGCGGGGCATTATCACGGACATGTACCGGCGGCCGGAGACCCTGCTGGAAGCCATGGAGATACTCGTGCAGGTCAATGTCGATTGCGGCCTGCGTATGGCGGACGCCTCCGGGAGGCCGGTCGTGTTTTTTGCGCTCCATAAAGGTGACGATACCTTCATGTCCGGTAAACAGTATGAGAAGTTCTACTGGCCGACGTTTCGTAAGGTTATCCTGGGCCTTATTGAGGAGGGCTGCGTGCCGATGCTTTTCGCCGAGGGGAAATACAATAACCGTCTGGAAATCATTAGAGACCTGCCCCCCGGCAAAGTGATGTGGCACTTTGACCAGACTGATATGGCGCGGGCTAAAAAGATACTCGGCGATAACGCCTGTATCGCCGGCAATGTGCCTACATCCCTGCTGTGCACCGGCACCGCGCAGGCGGTCAGGGAGTACTGCCGCAAGCTTATTGAGGACTGCGCTCCGGGCGGCGGCTTTATCCTTACCGGCGGGGCCAGTGTCGCTAAATGTGACCCGGCTAACCTGCATGCCATGTGGGAGGCCGCCCTGGAGTACGGAGTGTATAAATAGCCGGAAGGCTTTGAGTCTTAAGGAGGTCGTATGCCGGCGTCGTTTTCAGCTAAAGAGTATGAAAAAGAAAATCAACTACTGAAGAAAGAAATAGAAAGAAGAACGGGCAGGACCACCGGGGAGCTCTACGAGGAGAGGGAGAAAAGGGTCAGGGATGTTATCGAGCTCGGGGTGCCGGACAGGATTCCTCTTACCATCGACGTGAAGATTGACACTTATACCGGCATTCCCAACTCCGCCGCGTATTACGACCCCATCAATTTCAAAAGGGCGGTGCGTAAAATTGCGCTGGATTTTGAGCCCGAT
>CAYTZI010000026.1:0-18640 GCA_964442335.1 uncultured Dehalococcoidaceae bacterium
TTCTTTCCAATCTATCCCCCTAGCCCCCTTCCTTTGGTAAAGGAAGGGGGAATTGCGAAAGGTAAATCCGGCATGTCAGTAAATGATTTCCTAAAAAGCCAGACGACGAGCGCGGCGCTAAGGAACGGCTGCCTCCTTTTCCCCTTGAGGGGAGAGAGAACCATTTTTTTTGAAAGTCTTGTTTTGCCCCTCACCCTCTTTCCCTCTCCAAAAAAGGGGAGGGAGGCGAAAAATGTCCGGTAAGAAAAAGCCGATACGAGGGCGGACAGGGTGGGAAAAGATAAAGACAGAATATAAAACGATGCAGCGAGGGATGGAAAAAAGGGGGCTGACCCTCTCTCCCGTACCGAGTACGGTTCAGGACGCGCCGGAACAATGGTGTAAATACGCCTGCTCATAATAAAGTTCCGATACCAGTGACACTGTCAATAAGGACAGTCAAGACCAGAGCCATCACTTCCGAAATCTCATTGATGGCGCCGTAGGTATCGCCGGTAAGACCGGCAAACTTATGTTTGAAGTAGAAAGAGAGAAGGGTGGCGATAATCCATATACCGGCAATCAACACGAATCCCAGAAATGAAAACAGGGGAAAAAGGGCGGCGGCCACGGCGAACGTTATGATGGTGGCGATGGCGAACTGCGGCCAGCGGGTGCCGGACTTGAAGGACGCGCCGAGTCCTTCGAGGCGGGCGGGGGGGAAAGCGAAAATGGCATAGACCATCGCCCAGCGGCTAACCACCGGCATAAAGACCAGGACGGGGAGGACTATTTCAAGGGGGACATTGTCCAGCGAGATATATTTCGCCAGGAGCAGCAGGACGATGCCGACCACACCGAAAGCGCCGGTGCGGCTGTCCCGCATGACTTTCCAGCGCTCCTCGACGGGCTTATGCCCGGCAACGCCGTCGCAGGTATCGGCGAAGCCGTCAAGGTGCAGGGCCCCGGTAATTATCACCAGCGCAATGACAAGCAGGATATTGACGATTTCCGGCGACAGGATAAAGCTGAGCAGCCAGCACAGCGCCGCCAGCACGATACCGATGACGAGGCCGACCGCTGGGAAGTATGCTACGGCGCGCCCGAGCTGCCCGGGGGCCGGCTCGCGCCTGAGCGACACCGGTATGCTTGTTAAGAACTGCAGAGCGAACAAGAAATCCAAAATTCTCTCTCTAACTCTCCCCAGGGTGAGAGGATTTTACGGGTTATTTTCTCCTTCAGAAACGCCAGCCTCGGCGAAGGTGGCCATCTCGTTAAGCGTGCGCACGGCGGCCTCGGCGATGAAAATGCCGAGAGCGGCCCCGGTCCCTTCACCCAGCCGCATATCAAGGCTCAGGACCGGCTTGAGTCCGATGTATTTTAGCATAGAGGCGTGCCCGGCCTCAGCCGAAACGTGGGCGGCGATAAGGTAGTCCCGGACCCGGGGCGAAAGCGCCGCCGCGACCAAAGCAGCCGCGCCGGAAATAAAGCCGTCGATGACCACGGGCACGCGTCTTGCGGCGGCCCCGAGCATAACGCCCGCCAGCCCGCCGATTTCAAATCCGCCGACCTTCGCCAGAACCTCGAGGGGATTTGAGGGGTCGGGGGTATTGACGGCCAGAGCGCGGCGGATAACGTCCACTTTATGGGCAAGCTGCTCGTCGGAGAGACCGGTGCCGCGGCCGGTGACCTCCTCCGGTCGTTTGCCGGAAAGGGCGGCGAAGATGGCGCTGCTGGCGGTGGTATTACCGATGCCCATGTCCCCCGTCCCGACGATGTCCAGGCCTTTGTCAATCTCGCCGGAAACGACGTCGATGCCGGTCTCCAGAGCCCTGCGGGCCTGCGCGATGGTCATAGCCGGACCCAGGCACATATTCTTCGTACCGTAAGCAACTTTCTTAACAATAAGCTGGGGTCGAGGCTTGAGGTCGGAAGCGACGCCCATGTCCACGAAGACGATGCGGGCGCCTATCTGGCGGGCAAGAACGTTGATGCCCGCCCCGCCCCGCAGGAAGTTCTCCACCATCTGGGCGGTCACATCGCGCGGCCAGTTGCCCACCTTTTCATCCACCACACCATGGTCGGCGGCCATGGTAATCATGGCTTTTTTCTCGATAACGGGCCTCGCTTTGCCCTGGATGCCGGCGAGCTGGATGGAAAGCTCCTCGAGGCGGCCGAGGCTGCCGGCAGGTTTGGTCAAAGTATCCTGGCGGGTGCGGGCGGCGGCCATGGCGCCGGGGTCCAGGGCACCAATAGAGTCTATAGTTTTTTCAAGCAGGCGCATGGGACTCCTTAAGTTAAGAGCTTACAGTATACAGTTTACATCCACCCGCACCCGCCCCGATGTCCTTCGCAGCGCTCAGGATGACGCTAAGTATATCTGGGCGAGGCGACCGGGCAGACGCGCATGCACTCCGAGCAGCCGCCGGCGGCCTCGATATACGTGCGGCAGGCGAACCTGTTGATTTTGTGCGACTCTCCTTTCGCGGGTCGTTCCAGGGCGCGGGCGGGGCACTTAAAAACGCAGACGTTACAGTAGCGGCAGGGATGGGGGTCGTCGTTGGCGGTGGATTTCAGAGAGGCCTCGGTAAGACAGAGAGCGAACTGCACCCTGGGGCCGTATCTATGCGTAACCAGAAGTCCGCTCATACCGATTTTGCCAAGTCCGGCGGCCTCAGCGGCAAGCTTATAAGAAATAACGGCTTCCAGGAACCTGCCGTCCACGGAGGGGCCATGTCCGGGGAGGGGCATCGCTTTGAGGCCGGCCTGGCGCGACTCCCGCGCCAGCCTGTAGACAGCGCCGGTAAGCCTGCCAGCCAGGATATCCGTGTGCCGGCGGTATAAATCATTCAGGTTGGGCTTCCCCGTTGTTCTCTCCGCCGAGGTAAGTTCGAGGAACTCGGGGAAAATTTCCATGCCCACAACGACGATGGAACGGGTGGAGGGCAGCAGCTTTAAAGCGGTTTTATAGAGCGTGGTGCCCTTTAAATCCCGCAGGAGGGCAATTCCCACCATGTCCACGTCCAGATCCAAAAGCATTTCCCGGACCGCCCCGGATGGGTCCTGTTTTTTCACGGTCACTTATTCTCCCACAATCACCAGTAAATTTCTATGCTCCTGACGATTTTGTCTCCTTCGAGTATAATATAACCCTCCGGGAAAAGGAACGTCGCCTGATATATCCTGTCCTTAGCCAGTTCCACCTTCGTGTCCAGTCGGCTGACGGGCGAAGGCTCTCTGGTACCGGTAACGTCGATAAAGACCAGCCCCCTGTCGGTCGTCTTAAAAGCGTTGATAGCGTGGGGCAGCTCGTTATAGAAGTGGATGGCGACAAACGCCGCGCGGATGCCGTGGGCCTCGGCGTTGTTGTGGAGGTCCCTGGCAAAGCTGCCGCACATATAGACATCATCAACGTAGAGATTCTGGTCGGTAGCATCCTCATATAAAAAGTCGAGCAGCTCCTTATAGGTCGGATTATGCGCCGAAGCGTTATCCGCCAGAGAGAGGTCGGCGAGATAGCCCGTGTTGTAAGGCGGCGTTACGCCGGAAAACACCTGAGTCCCGAGGGTGTCCTCGTATAAATCCAGCTTCTCCTGTATTTCCTGGTAGAGTACCTGCAGCTCCTGGTTTTCCTTCTCGGACTCGGCCAGCCGGTCTTCGACCGAGTCCAGCTGTTCCTGCGTGTCATCCAACTCGTCGGCGGCGTCTTCATAAAGCTGCGAGTACTTCTCCGCCTCTCTCTGCTGCTCCGCCAGCGTTTGCAGGGTCTGTTCCAGGGTGGCGGTGGTAGCGGTCAACTCGTTCCGGGTCTCTTCGAGACTGGCGGCGGTATCCTGCTGCTCCACTTGGACCTGGGCGAGGGTTGCCCGCGTATCATCGAGCGTATCCTGCGCGGCGCCGAGGGCGCGGAAAGTAAAGACAAGTCCCACGGCGCATCCAATCAAAATAACAATTCCCAGTATTATCCCCGCTCTTTTCATAATCACCTCCCCAATTTGCTTAAGGCTTCGACGAACTTTATACAGTCGGGCATGGTGCGGGGGGAAACGCGGACATACTCCCTCAGGCCGAAAGAAGAGCAGTCGCGCACGAGGAAGCCTTTTTTAAGCATGGAATGCCGGAACTCCGCAGCATTCCCCACTTTAACGATGAAATAGTGCGTGTCCGAAGGCAATATTCTAAAGCCAAAACGGGCGATTTCATCGGCCAGGAAGCGGCTGGCTTCACGCGTCTGGCGCAGGCTCTGGCGGAGGTATTCTTCCCGCTCGAGTACGGCCAGGCCGACCTTCTGGGCGACGATATTGACGTTCCAGGGTGGCGCTACCAGGCGCAGGCTATCGATAATTTCGCGGCAGGCGATGGCATAGCCGAGGCGCAGTCCGGGAAGCCCGTAGTCCTTGGTCATCGAGCGCAGGACGATAATATTACCGCTCCCGGTGAGGTCGAGGGAGTCCCAGACCGCCGCAACGAAAGCCACGTAGGCTTCATCCAGGACGAGAAGCCCGTCCCCCAGGTTATCCAAAACGGACTCGATATCGCGTCGCGACAGGTATTTTCCAGTGGGGTTACCGGGGTTACAGATAAAGACCGCGCGGGGCCGCTTTTTACGGATGACTTCAATGAACTCTTCCACGCGCGGGGTGAAGCTATCCCCCTCGTCCGCGCGGAATTTTGTAACGCGTGCACCGGAAAGCCGGGCGGCAGCTTCATACTCACCGTAGGTAGGCTCAAGGATAAGAACGGGGTCGCCCTCCCGGAAATAAGCCAAGGCGATAAGGCGTATCAGCTCGGTGGTGCCGGAGCCCACCAGTATATTCTCCTCCGGCGCCCCGAGCTTTTCCGAAAGCGCGCAGCGCAGCTCGGACGACTGAGAGTCCGGGTACTGCTCGATGGGAAGGCTGCCCATCATTTCTTTAACGCCCGGCGGCGGCATAAAAGGGTTGGTGCAGACGCTGAAATCGAGCACATCACGCGGGTCGATGCCCAACGCCTTAAACTCGGCGTCTTTGAGCTGAAGCAACCCGCCGTGCGCCGGAGGTCTGAACCCCTTGATGACCCGCTCAGACCGGAAAGGCAATCTCGATACCCCCCTTAATAAAGCATATCACTATCCAGAGCGCCGAGGCTATAGAAAATAAACTCACCGCCCCGCCGATGGTATCCGGTACTAACGTACCCGCGCCGCCGTCCAGCACGTAATGTCCTTGCTTCTCGAGGCGGACGCCGAGCGCCCCGGCCATAGCGGCCATCGGCCAGCCGGCGTTGGGGCTCTCCGTTCTGGAGTGGTCGCGGAAAGCCGTGCGCCAGGCGTTTTTACCGTTCCTTTTAATAACCGCCGCCAGGACTATCAGCAACGCCGCTATCCTTGCCGGTATGAAGTTGAGAACGTCATCGGCCCGGGCGGCGAACTTACCCAGGTACTCGTATTTCCCGTGGTAACCAATCATGGCGTCCAGAGTATTGACAACCCGGTAGCCGATAGCCCCCGGCACGCCCAGGAAGAGGAAATAGAACAGAGGGGCCACGAGACTATCGCCGGCGCCTTCACCGACAGATTCCACCGCCGCCGAGACAAGGAGGGGTCGGGGAAGGGCGCTGGTATCGCGGCTGACAAGGGCCCGCAGCTCGAAACGCACGTCGGCGAGCTTTTCGTTTTCCAGGAGCCTCTTAACTTTAAGCGCTGCCCGGCGTAGTCCCCTGATAGAAAAGGTAGTTTTCAGCAGCACGGCAGCCACGATAACCCTGATGATGATGTGAACATCGCCGAGGTAGCGAAAGAGAAAGAACAAAGGGACGACGAAAAGGGCGGTGACAAAGAGGGACATGACGATGCCGTATATAAACCGGGTGGTGGGGCCGTGGAGTCTGAGTCCGACTTTTTCCAGGAGCGTGATGACCCTGCCCATCCACGCCACGGGGTGAAGGACATCGGGGGGGTCGCCGAAAGCGATGTCCATGGCAACGGCAAGGGCGATAATAATGATTGTTTCCATCAGTTCCCGTTATTCTTCTTAAGGTGGGTGCCGAGGAGGACGGCCGGCAGGCCGTTAACGGGGTGGGTGTAAACGCAGTTCTCGGCGCCGTAGACCTCCCTGATGTTTTTGTCGGTGATGACCTCTGAAGGCGTGCCCTGCGCGTGGATATGCCTGTCGTTAATCAGCAGAAGGCGGTCGCAGTACTGCGCCGCCAGATTGAGGTCGTGGACGGCCGCCAGAACGGCCAGATTATTCTCCACACAGAGGTTTTTAATGAGGTCGAGGATATCCACCTGGCGGCCGATGTCCAGGTTGGCCGTGGGCTCGTCGAGAAGGATGGCCTTGGTCTCCTGGACCAGCGCGCGGGCGATAAGCAGGCACTGGATTTCGCCGCCGGAAAGCTCGTTGACATAACGATTGGCCAGCAGCCAGGTGCCGGTCTTTTCCATGGCCTCCCGGGCAAGAGCCCAGTCGTGCCTGCCTTCCGACTGGAACAGGCCGAGGTGCGGGTTCCGGCCCATGAGGACAATCTCGAACGAGGTGAAGGTGCTGGGCAACAGAGGCAGCTGGGGAACCACGCCCACCATACAGGCAAGCTCGCGGCGGGAGATCGAGGAGATATCGCGGCCATCAATGGTTACCCGCCCCGACCTGGGGCGGAGGATATGGCTCAGGGCTTTAATGATGGTGGACTTCCCGGAGCCGTTGGGCCCGATAAGACCCACCATCTCCCCCGGGGATACTTTAAGGGTGATATCCTCCATCACCGGGTGGCGGCCATAGGCGAGTGTCACGTTCTGCATTTCCAGGTTAATCATGTTGCTGTCCCTTGGATTCCTCCCAATTTCTCTTTCTCTCCGCGGTCCTTCGACGAGCTCAGGACGAGCGGAGATTATAAAATATCAAAATATAGCCTTCTTGCGGCGGCGGAGGAGGTAAAGGAAGAAGGGCGCGCCCAGGACCGCGGTAATAACGCCGATGGGTATCTCCGCCGGCGAGAGGATAGTGCGGGCAATGAGGTCGGTGATAATCATGAAGATAGCGCCGGTCAGCACGGAAAGCGGCAGCAGGAAGCGGTGGTCGGCGCCCCATATCAGCCGGACGGTATGCGGGATGATGATGCCCACGAACCCGATTGTCCCCACGAAGGCGACGCTAGCCGCCGTAATCAGGGTGGCCGCCGCCAGCAGTATTATCTTGAGTCGTTCAACGTTAACGCCGAGCTGCTGCGCCTGCTCTTCGTCGAGCTGCATAACGTTGAGGAGCCGGGCGAAAATTATGATGACCGCCGTGCCGGCGGCAATGTAAGGAAAGACGACGCCCACCTCCGACCACTGGCTCAGGCTGAAGCTGCCCATCAGCCAGAAGATGATGCTGTGCATCTGCTCGCCGCTGGAGATGATGAGATAGGAGACTATCGAGCCGAGCAGGGCGCTCAGCGCGACCCCCGCCAGGATGAGGGTGGTGACGGGAAGGGTCTTGCCGACGCGGGCGAGCAGGTAGACGGCGACGGTGCTCAGCAGCGCCCCGATGAAAGCCAGCAGGGGGATAATGCCGAACCCGGCGATATTGCCGGCGAAAGGCAGGAGAAAGCCGATGACGGCGCCGAGCGACGCCCCCTGCGCCACCCCGATGAGGTAGGGGTCGGCGAGGGGGTTGCGAAAAAGCCCCTGGTAGGTGGCGCCGGCGGTAGCCAGAGCCGCGCCGACGAGCCCGGCGAGTATAACGCGGGGCAGGCGGATGTCCACGATTATCGTGGCGATGGTATCCGGCCACGTGGGCGTTACATCAACAAAAGGCAGGCGGTCCAGCAGGATACCGAAGGTGGTGGAGAGGGGTATGCGCACGCTGCCGATGCTCGTCGCCAGGACGATTATCAGCACCAGCAGAACGAGCAGTCCCAGGAGGCTATAGAGGCGGGTGCGCTTCCCGGAGAAGTAGGCTTCCGCCGGCGGCTTCACGGACAGGGCCTGGGAGGTCACGTTAAACAGTCCTCATGTTTTTCACTGATTACTCCCCGAAAAGCGACGGATGGAGGAAACGGGCGAACTGCTCCAGGGCATCTACCAGCCGTGGGCCGGGCCGGCCGATGATGTCCGTATCGATTGAGTAGATGCGGTTATTGCGGCGCGCCTCGGTATCCTTCAGCCTGTCCTCCTGCGTGAGGAACTGCAGGGGAAGGTCCTCCCCCTCGCCCATGCCGACGCCGGCAACCATCACCTGGGGGTTCGCGGCGATAACCGTCTCAAGCCCGATGTCCGGATAACCGCTGAGGTCGTGGGCGATATTGGTGCCGCCCGCTTTGTAAATAAGCTCGTCCATGAACGTGCCGGAGCCGGCGGTCATCAGGGGGTCGTGCCAGACGACGTAAAAGACGCGGGGTTTTTCGGCTTCTGCCAGATTGCCCGTCTTTCCGGTGACGGCGTCAATCCGTTTCTGCATGTCGAAGATGAGCGACCGGGCTTTGGCTTCCGCGCCCGTGACCCTGCCTACCAGCGTAATCGCCTCAAGGACCTCGTCGACGGTATCGGGGGAGAGAACGACGACGGTCAGTCCCCTGGACTCGAGCTGGGGAACGACGGAGTCTTTATGGATATTCGCCGCCAGAACGAGGTCGGGCGCGGCCACCACTATTTCCTCGATGTTGGGCGTGGCGAAATCGCCGATTTTAGGTTTATCCAGGGCCTCCGGCGGGTAGTTGCAGTAGGTCGTCACGCCCACAACGCGGTCGGCCAGGCCGAGCGCAAAGAGGATTTCCGTATTGCTCGGGGCGATGGAGACGATTCTCTGCGGGTCCGGCGGGACCGTAACCATCCTGCCAAGCTGGTCGGTGACGGTCAGGGCGGAGGGGTTTGCCGTCGAGGGCGGTGTCTCGCAGGAGAGAAGAAGACCCGAGAATATCGCCATCACAAGGCAAACAATAATCGCGTGTTTCAGAGTGATTTTCATAATAAAGTCCTTTCCGTCCGCAAAAATAACCCCCCGGCACCAGTCGAGGGGTTTAAGACTTAACAAAAAGTCCTACCACTCCCCGCGGAGTGCCGTAGGTTTTCAGAGGCTGGCGTTCTGGCTTAAGGTCCTGAAGAAAGAACCCATCACAGCGGCGCGGCCGCGTCGGACTCTCACCGACTTGCCTTCCAGTTAGGCCCTCGCTCGCGCTCGGGCGCCCCTGCTGTATATTCTGTTGTGATATTAATATACAGGATGCGGAGTAGAAAATCAAATGTGAACGGTCAGTATTTAGCGATTACCTGTTGGCGGGGTGGGTTTTCTCCGGCAGGCTCCGGGTGGAAGGATTGATATTAAAGTGAGGGCTGAGAGCGGCGGAGCTTGGCGCGGATGCGGGCGATGAACGGCTTGACGCCGAAGGGCATGCGGATGTAATCGTCGGCGCCGCCGGAAAAGGCCTCTCGCATGGTTTCCGGTTCATATTCCGGGCTGAGCATGATGATAGGGGCGCTCGAATGCCTGCGTATAAGCGCGAGCGATTCCAGGTTGTCCTGTTCCGGCGAAATGGAATCGATGATAACGAGGTCGGGCTTGAGGCTGTCCACGAGGCCCGCGGCGGAATCGGCGTCCGCCACCACGATGGTATCAAAGCCCTCCTGTTCCAGGGTATTGTTCAAAAAGCTCTGCATATCCTGGTCGTTATCCACAACCATGATACGCTGGCGTTCTCTCATATCCGGGGGCGGATTCTCATTCTGATACAGCATACAGTACTCTCAATTCCTGATATTTTCGGGCAGAGTGATTTTCCACAAGGGAATGGCGATTACGGCACAGAGAGAGCTCGACGGACGGAAAGCTCCACCGTTACCGAAATGAAGCCGGGTTTCCTGCAGGACGGGTATATCCTTGATAAAACTATAATTGCTCTTGGGAGTCGGACCGTGAGAAAGGCGGAAAGCCCTCATGTTCACCAAGTGCCGGCTAAAAGATTTAACATCGTTCCAGACAAGCATCATTTTTTTTGTCCCTTAACAGCCGATACTGTAACAATACTCAATGCGGCTCACAAAGGCGTCAAAAAAGTATTTTAGGAAATCACAAAAATGTCACGTTTGCACCGGCAAAGCGGGGGAACGGAGCGGCGACGCCGCGGGGTGAGTAATCGATGGGGGAAGGCGCAAGTAACCAAAGGGCCGGGTAATCTTTTGCTGTGATATTTTCGTGACTATTGCGGCCTGGACATGATATAGCCGATGCCGGGACGGGTAGAGATGTAAACGGGTTTCTTGGCGTCGTCTCCCAGCTTTTTCCTGAGGCGGGCGATATTGACCTGGAGGAGATGCGGCGCGCCCATATACTCCTCGCCCCAGACCTTATCCAGAAGCTGGTCCGGCGTGATGACGCGACCAGCGTTGAGAGAAATGTAGGACAGCAGCTTGTATTCCGTGGAGGTCAGCTTGAGCTCCGCGTTGTTGACCATCACCCGGCGCGAAGCGAAATCCACGATGAGGTCTTTATAGTGGAAGATGGCATCCCGGGGCTGGTTCTTGGTGCCGGCGCGGCGGAGGACAGCCCTGACCCGCGCCGCCAGCTCGCTGGCGGAAAAAGGCTTGGTGACGTAATCGTCGGCGCCGATATCGAGTCCCTCGACCTTTTCCTTATCGTCGCCCTTGGCGGTCACCATGATAATCGGGACCTGTGAGAACTCGCGAACGCGCTGGCACACGGTATACCCGTCCATCTCCGGCATCATGATATCCAGCAGGACGAGGTCGGGGGTTTCCTTCTCGAAGGATTTCAGGGCCATGTCCCCGTTGTTGGCGATGATAACCTGGAGACCCTCCAGCTCAAGCATGCGCTTCATCATACGCAACATGCGGATATCATCATCCACGACCAGAATCACGCTGTTTTTTGAAGACATCCCACACCTCTCTTTCAGGAGAACGGAATTATCTTCCAGTAACGTCATTGTTTAGCAGGGACTCCCGGTTGATTTCTGGCACTCCTGATACCGGCGGCGACGGGCAGGGTGAACATGATAGTGGTGCCTTGGCCCAGGACGCTCTCCGCCCAGATTCTGCCGCCATGAGCTTCCACCAGGCGCTGGCAGATGTACAGGCCAAGCCCCATGCCATCGGCGCCGGAATACACTCTCTGCTCTATCCGGTACATGCGGTCGAAGATATTATCCAGCTCCCCGGGCGGAATCCCGGGGCCGTGGTCGGAAACGCTGACGAGCAGTTCGTCGCCGTTTGGCACCGCCGATATCATTATCTCCGTGCCGGCCGGAGAATACTTGGTGGCGTTATCGATAAGGTTGTCCAGCACCTGCCGGATGCGCTTGGCGTCGAGGCTGGCTTTAGGCAGCTTCTTGACGTCGACCGCAAAAACGTGGCGCTGGTTTTCCCGGATGTTGGCTTCCGCGGCGACCCCCTGGATGAGCTGCGACAGGCTGACCGGCGCACACTCCAGATTGAGCAGCCCGGCGTCCAGCCGCGACGTCTCCAGAAGGTTGTCGACCAGCTTGGCAAGGCGGTCGGTAGAGCTATCGATAGACCTCAGGTACTCCCGGGTCTCATCCGAAGTGAGCTTGGAAAAATAGTCGAGAATCATGGTCGAGTACCCCTTTATCGTCGCCAGGGGCGTGCGGAGCTCGTGAGAAACTGTAGCAAGGAGGTCGCTCTTCATCTTGCTCAGCTCTTCGTACTCGACGACCTTCCTCTCAAGGTACTTGCGCTCCGTGATGTCCATCAGGCTGCCGAGAACAGCTTCCCTGCCCTCGTAGCGAATGGGAGAAACGGTCTGCATTACCCATTTAATCTGCCCGGTCTTGTTCAGAATGCGGTACTCGCAGGGATAGGAGCTGGCCTCTTTCAGGGTGAACACCATGCTTGATTTAACGACGTCGATGTCTTCCACCGCCACGAGGCCGAGCAGCTCTTTGTCCAGCAGCTCCGTCCTGGTGAAGCCGGTAATTTTCTGGAACTGCGGATTGGTGTACTGGAGCCTGTCTTCGTGCACGATGTAGATGCCCAGGGGCGAGGACTGGTAGACGCTCTGGAGCAGCTCCCGGGACTGCTTTTGCTCGGTGATATCCGTTATCACCGCGATGAGGCACGGCTCGCGGGCGACCTCGATATGCTCGGCGGACATGAGCACGTCGCGCAGCTCGCCGGACTTGGTGCGCAGGGTAAACTCCTCGTTTTTTACCCTGTTCTTTTGTTCCATTATCTGGGCAATGCGGCCGCGGTCCTCCTCTCTGGTCCAGATATCCAGCTCCGGCAGGGCGCGGCTGAGAGTTTCATCGCGGTCGTAGCCAAGGCGGGTGAAGCTGTCGTTGACCTCGATGAGCGTGCCGTCCTTTTTCCTGGCGATGGCAATCATATCGGGGATAGTGCGGAAAGCTTTGGAGAACTTCTCTTCCGACTGCATCAGGGCGTTTTCCATGGAGATACGCGCGATGGTGCTCCCGATCTGCGCGGCGATGGTCTCAAGGCAGTCACGCCCCAAAGGCGGAATTGAATCGCGGCTGTGTGAAGCCACGTTTATGCAGGCGACGACCTCCCCCTCATGCTTGATGGGAACGACACCTAAAGCCAGCAGTCCTTCCCGCCGCAGGGAGTCGTTCAAAGGCAGGGCCATCTCCTGGAACTTAACGTAGACGGGCTTACCCGCCATGATGAGGCGGGCGTTGGGAGAATCCCCGTCATACTGCGTGGAGTACTTGATGAACTCGGGGGAGAGGCCCTGATAGTGAACCAGATTTATGGCCCCGGTGTTCTTGTCGATGGAATAGATGCCACCGCAGTCCATCTCGGAGACGGTAATGGCCGCCTCAAGGCAGTACTTGTAGGCTTTTTGCAGGGAGTTCGTGGCGCTCAGGAGCATGCCCAGGTTGCGCTCGATGATGATGTTTTCCTCAGCCTGGCCGTGCTCGGCGATGGCGCCAAGGCGCTCGGCGACGGCGTCAAGAAGCAGTTTTTCCTCCCTGGAAAATACGCCGTTGACCGCCGCCGGCGGAGTGCGGGCGTAGCCGACCTCCACGGTGCCGACTCTGGAGCCCAGCACGATGATGTCGGCGTTTATTTTCTGCTCCGTCTGGCGATAGTTCGCGGTCTTGAAATTTTCCGAGTTCATGGCGATGCGGGCAAAGGCGATATCGGGGTGCTCGAAAGCCCGGGGCAGGATGCCGGCTATCTCGGAAAACTTTTCCCTGACGGTGGTGTCCGGCCTCCCGGTAATGCTGGCGATGTCATAAAGACATCTCAGCTCTTTGACACGTTTATCCAGCGCCAGCTCCATGCGGTTGCGCTCGTACCTCTCGATTGAGTCCCAACCGCCGCCGCGATTTATGAGGGCAAACTGACAGCTGCTGACGGCGTCGATAATCTCCGGCGCGCCGCACTTGTCCAGCGAGCAGGCACAGATAGTCAGTATTTTACCGACGGTATCGTTATTGCCCCTTTCGGTCTCCATGAAGCGGTGCCAGTCCTTTTTATCCAGCCAGTTCGTCCCGAAAGCGCTCCTCAGCCCGTCAAAACCGCAGGCGAGCGCATCGTTGAGTTTAAACGTCCAGCTATTCTCGACCGTCGAAACGTCCAGCGTACCGTCCCGTAAAAACAAGTCGGTATAGGGTATAAGCTCCATCTGACCCTTCTCAAGGTATTTTTCAAAGTTCAAGACGGACTTCCCCAGGATTTTCAAAGCCATCGCCCTGTTCACGGGGTCGGAGGTAATCCAGAGACAGAGCTCGTTTTCTTTAAGGCCGGTCCTGAAGTAGGGCACCAGGATATCCAGCAGTTCATCCGTATTACGGAAAAACAGGCACAGGCGCGTGCCCCAGGGGACATCACCGATGATATCGAGGCCCGATTTCCTGCTTTCTTTGTCCATGTTACATCAGCTTTAAAAGTTACATCGAGCACATCTTTAACTTAATATTAACGAATCGCAGTAATTTCGTCAAGTGTCCAAAACAGGTAATTTGTATGCTTAATGTCCATATTACTCCCGTTTAGTTATCTTAATGCTAAAGGTAATACGGGCCTGAGCTGCCGGCACATCAGGGGTCGAATTGTCACCGGGCAGGAACGATATTTCCTCATCCAGCTCAGTGATACGCGCTTCGGAGAACTCTTCCAGCCGCTCCAGGGCCAGAGCGTAATCCACCACGGTAAAAACGCTGTCCGTCTCGCCGTTCACGGTAACGGACCCGCCGTCAATTTCTATAGAAGTAAGCTCGGTTGAAGGCGGCAGGTCCCCGGCGACAAGTTGAAGGTCGCGGTAGTAAGCGCCACGGTCGGAGAGCAACTCGAGGTTGGTAGCCCTTAGAGCTTCCGCGGCGGAGGTTATCTGCATAATGGTGTTTTCCGTGCTGGCGTTTTCTTCCGCGACGAGGCCGGCAAAGTTATACTCCCGCGTGATATTGCTGAGCTCAACATCACGGCTCAGGTTCTCAGCTTTGAGCTGGCTCAGATTCTGATAAAGTGGGTAAAGGAGCGCGACGGCGGCCACCAGGACTATCCACCATATCAGGTTCGCGGCGCGCAGGGGTCTGGCGCGGGGTTTACGGTATTTCCCGGAGAGAAGATTGATATTGATGTCATGGCAGGCGGCCGCCGGCGCGGATTTAGGCTTGAGCGTTTTTAAAGCCAGGCCCATGTTGACCATATACAGGGAGACGGGCAAGTCCGGCGGGCAGTCCAGCGGGGGCGACATCATCTCGACGGGGTACTCCACCTCGGACTGCAACAGACCGGCGGCCGGGGCTTCAGCCGCCAGCTCGCCGGTCAGCAGCAAAGGAGTTGACCGGTCCAGCGGGCTCTCCGGGTGGCGGCCCCGGTGGAAAGCCGCCATTTTGGTCAGCTCGTCCGCCAGCCGCCTGACATTGTCTTCAAGCGTGGCGCCTTCCCCCAGAGCGTAAACGGTATGGATTACCGAAGGCATGCCCCCGGCGATGAAAACGATATTGAAGCTGTCCGACTCCATGTCGACGATGATGGCGTTTTTGCGGCAGGCCGCTCTTGCCAGCGCCAGCGAACGGAGGTCGACGAGGAAGGGTTTAATCCCGGCGATTTTCAGCGCGGCCACCAGGGCGTCGACAGGATTGCGCTGCACGCCAAGCACGAAATAGGTCTGCTCCTCGCCCTGCCCCGGCAGAAGCCGCCAGGAAAGATAGAGGTCATCAAGATTAAGCGATATTTCCTTTTTAACCGCCCGCATGATGGCTTCATCGAGGAGGGCGGGCTTCATGCGGGGCATATTGATGAAACGGTAGGTAAAGGACAGTCCTCCCAGGCTGGTAATGACCCTTTCCGGGGGTATGCCGGTCGACCTGAACAGGGAGGCGATGGCCTCGCCGACGGTCCGGGGCTGGAGAATAAAGCCCTCCTTGACCAGACCTGCCGACAGGGAAACGCTGCCCCACCTCTTCGCCCGCCTTCCCTTGGCCGAAAGGACCTTAACGCTGTGGTCGTTGATACAAAGAGTAACCTGCATTTTTATACGGTCTTTCACTCCTCAAATAAAGAGAGGGGGCGGGCGTAAACGGCGATTTCCATCTTCGCCTCAAATTCTCCGGGAGCCTCAAGCAGGCGGTCGGCGACCAGAGACTTGATGACGAGCGTGCGGGGCTCGCCGGACTCAAGGCGGGCGATAAAGCCGGACAGGTCCGTAAAAGCGCCGGAGGCGGTAACGCTCAGGCGGAACACGGAATAAACGTGGTCGCCGTAGCTTTCCGGCGACCACGGCTGGGTGACCAGCGGTACCGCCTTCACTCCCGTTTCCTCAACGATTTCAAGGATGCCGTTGACTATCATGGTGGTATTCAGGTCTTCGGGGAACTCCTCGCGCGCCGCTTCGTATTCGGCCCGCGCCGCGCTGAGAAGCTGGTCCAGGTCAGGAGGGGAGGGGGGAATTAACGCCAGCATCCGCTCCGCCTCCACTATCTGCGAGGCAAGAGATTCATTATCCCGGCGCTCCGCAAAGTAGCCCGTTAAAAGGAGGCAATAGGCCACCAGCAGCGCCAGGACGAGTATAGCGATGAGCCATTTTCTGGTTTTCAGAATGACCTCTCTCAGGGTTTAGTATTCCGCCAATTGTGATAGAGAAGGGCCAGTATCGCCAGGATAGTGAAGGCGATAACGGCCAAGAGGACATTGCTCATAGCCAGGGAATTAAAATCCATTTCCATTCTCCTTCTTTACTCGATTTGCCACGAGACGATTGCGGCTGTTGTATTGGAAGTATTGACAAACGCCCGGATAGTCCTGCCGCCGGCGCTGGCGGTGATTTCATACGCCGACGTGCCGCCGGACGCGGATATGCCAATCGTCTTGATAAAGCCGTCGTTGCCCGAGCCGCGATAAACGATGGCGAAAACGGCGCTTGATACCATGATGATGGACGGTTCATAACCGCTGGACGAATCAAACCGGAGAGTATCCGTGGCGGAGCCGGCAATATCCCCCCCGGCGGCAATGGTTATCGTAATAACATAGCCATCATTGCCCGAGCCGCGATAAGCGACAGCAAAGATATCGTTCGATACGCGGATGATGTCCGGTTCGTAACCGGAATTATCGAAGGAAAAGCTATCGATAACCGAGCCGATAGCGCCGCTGGTGTGTATGGATACCGTTCCCAGATATCCCCGGTTGCTGCTGCCGCGGTAGGTTATGGCGTAAATATCATCGGAAATGTTAATGATATCGGGTTCGTAGCAGTTACGGTTATCAAACTCCAGCGTATCGATTGTCCGGGAACCGATATCGCCATCGTCATCGATGGTCAGCGTCGTAATGAAGCCGTCGTTACCAGAGCCGCGGTAGACGATGGTGTAGACATCACCGGCCACATAGATGATTGACGGTTCATAACCGGCGGAATTATCGAATATCATCGTATCCAGAGGCCGGTTCCCGATACGCCCATCGGCGGCGATGTTGACGGTCTTCAGGTAACCGCGCGAGCCGCTGCCGCGATAGGCTATGGCATAGACGTCTCCCGATACCCGGATTATCGACGGTTCGTAGCCGTCAGATGTGTCAAACTCAAGGGTATCGATAACAGGGTGAATATCGCCGTCCGGGTCTATCGATAGCGTTTTCAGAAAACCGTCGTTATCATCGCCGCGATAGGCGACGGCGTATACGTTCCCCGACACATGAATGATGGCAGGCTCGTAGCCATCGGAACCATCGAACTCCAGGGAATCGACGACATCGTTATCGATTTCACCATCCGGAGAAATATATAACGTTTTCACAAAACCGTCATTGCCGGGGCCACAGTACGCCACGGCATAAATACCGGCGGCCACGTTAAGGATATCCGGCTCGCGGCAGGCGGACTTATCGAACTCAAGGGTATCGATGACGGCGTCGGATATATCTCCCCCGTAGCCGCCGCCCGTGGCGTTGGCGGTGACGGTAACGCCGGCGGTCAGGCCGTTGACCGGCTCATCGAGCTGGTAGGTCACAACGTCACCAGGCCCGGCGAACTCCCCGGCGAGGTCGCCCATGGTAAGGCTCCAGATAGCGTGCTCCACGCCGGCCTCACAGGCGGCCTGCGCGGCGATGGACTCACCGTAGACCTGCGACCCGAGGAGGTCGGCGCTAGCAAGTCCGAGGAACGGCGCCACCACCAGCGAGCCTATCGCCAGGGCGATTATCGCCAGGGGGAGGGCCTGGCCTTTCTGGCTGTTCATCATTCCGTCTCCGAAGGTCTTAAATAAACCCGGAAAGTACCGTTTTCGCTGACGTCGTAGCGGCCGGGTGGGGCGGAAGTCAGGGACATGGTAACGAGGCGGTTATCGATGGAAAAACGGGCGCAGGTGATATTGCGCGCCAGGGTCAACTCGTAGCCGCTGGCGTTACGAAGCATCTCCGTGCCGTCCAGCGTGTAGATAATCGAGGAGTTGTCCGCCATGGTAAGCTCGAGTGAAGACCCGCCCGCGGCCGTTCTGGCCCCCTGACCGTCGATGTTGAACCAGTAGGCGATGTTCTCCAGCTCATGTGTAGCGGTAAGGCGGTCGTTGCCGTACCCTGAAACAGTGAGGATCTGGTATACCGCCGTTCCCAGGAACACCACGATGATGCCCGTCGTGGCGACGGCCATCACCAGCTCCACCATGGTCATGCCTTTCTGTTCTTTCACCGGTCCACCTTGTAGTCTTCGAGCGTAATCATATCCTCGCCGTCACGGCTGACGGTCACGGTTATCTTCTGGATAGAGGCGTCGCCGCCGGGCACGGCGCCGGCACAAACCGATATACCATAGTCTTCCGGCGTATCGATGAGCGGATATGCGCCGCCGGGACTGAAAGCGGAACTCTGGGTGTACTCCATCTGGCTCTGCGCCAGACCCTGCGCCAGCGCCTGGCGGTCGTGCTCGCCGACGGCTATAGACCCGGCCGAGAGGGCAGTGGCGAAAGCGACAACCGCCGTCCCCAGAACAGCCACGGCCATCAGCGTTTCTACCAGCCCGATGCCCCGCTGGCCGGGGTATCCTGCCTTCAGTCTTTGCTTCATTTCTAGTGCATCGACCTCAATATGGAGTAGAGCGGCGTTATCATGGAGAGCGCTATGAAAATCACCACCAGGCCCACGATAACCGTAAGCGCTGGCTCTATCATGGAAATGAGGACGTCAATCCGGCGGCTGACCTTCTTTTCATAGAAGTCCGCCAGCGTGAGAAGGGTCCTGTCCATGGCACCGGAGTTTTCCCCGACC
>CAYTZI010000027.1:0-18311 GCA_964442335.1 uncultured Dehalococcoidaceae bacterium
GATTCCACCGGGGACGGCGACCTCTTTCCTTATGCCAATATCGAATGTGAAACCGATATCCCGGCCCATTTCCGCATCGCTAACCTCGCCGTCTGCTTTTGGATTGCCGGGGTAGACTATAAAAAGGCGATGGATTTCCGCAGGAACAATATGAAGGAATTCATGGCGCTGATGCGCAAAGCCAATGAATACGGCGGACAGGGCGGTTTTATGACCAGCAACCTGCCCGACCAGGAATCGGTAATGTGGTTCCACAGTCGTTACCCGAACAAGAGCCAGATTGACGTAGAAGAACTTACCCGCGTTGAATTTCTGGGACATAAAATCGCCGGCAAGACGATTGAGTTCTATCGCAAGAACGTGCCGGGTTTTGAAAAGGCTTTCCTCGTGCTAACCGACCCGCAGCTCGGCACACGCTCCAGCCGCCGCATGGTCGGCGTGTACCAGCTTGTCGAGAAAGACCTCGCTGATAACCAGCCGTTCGAGGATACCATCGCCATCTTCCCTGACCTCGACCGCGGCCAGGAGTCGCTGGACCATCCCAATATGTATATCCCCTACCGCGCCCTCCTGCCGAAGAACGTGGACAATTTCCTGGTGGCCTGCCGCGCCTTCTCTTCCGATAAGCATGTCCAGGACTACTTCAATCTCATCCCGCACTGCATCGCTTTCGGCGAGGCGGCCGGCACGGCTTCGGCTATGGCTCTCAGCGCGGGCGTCGGCGTCAAGGACGTGGACATCAAGGCCCTCCAGAAGCAGCTCGCCAAACAGGGCGTTCCCCTGCCGGACGTCACTAAAAAGGTCGACTATAAATACGAAGGCCCTCCATTAGTTTCCGCTTCCTTTATCCCGCCCCACTAAATTACCTCTCCCCTTCAGGTTCCCCCTCTCCGTTAACGGAGAGGGGGTCAGGGAGTGAGGTCGGAGGCCAGATATGTCAGCTAGGAATGCCTTGAGGTCCATCACCGAGCCCTCCCGCAAGCTTAAAGTCGTCCGTGAGGCGGACGTGGTTGTGGTGGGCGGCGGGCCCGGCGGCGTCGCCTCCGCTGTCAGCGCCGCCCGCAACGGTGCCAGGACCGTCCTCATCGAGCGCTACGGTCACCTCGGCGGCATGGCTACCGGCGGCCTGGTCAATATTATCCCCAATCTCGCCGATATCTCCGGCCGGCAGCACGTTTACGGCATTACTCAGGAGATGCTCGACCGTCTTGGTAAGCGGGGTGGGACTTCCTATCCCGCGAAGAAAGACTGGGGCACCGCCGATAAAGACGTGGTCGATTTCTACCAGGATGCCAACCTGGGCTGGTTCTACCTGCGTAAAGGCTCGGACGGCCGACCGAGGGTCCTGTATAGCGCCGTCGTTGACCCCGAGATACTGAAAGATGAGTTCAACGATATGGTGCTGGGGTCGGGGGCGGAGCTTTTCCTGCACTCCTGGGGCACGCGCGCCATCGTCGAAGGCAACACCGTTAAAGGCGTCATCTTCGAAAGCAAGTCCGGCCGGCAGGCCGTCATGGCGAAGGTCGTTATCGATTCCACCGGCGACGGCGATATCTTCGTTTCCGCCGGCGCCGCGTTTGACAACGAGTGCGATAACAAGCGCCGTACCGCCTGGCTGGCTCTGGTCTGGTGGGTGACCAACGTCGACCTCAAGAAGTACGACGATTTCAAAGCCTCGCAGCCGGAGACCTTCCGCGAGCTGATGCAGGAGCTGACGAAGCTGGGCGGCTATCCCGGTTTCTTCAAGAGCGTCCTGAAGAACATGCCGGATACCGTCTGGTACCACTGCATGCAGCCGCAACCGGAACGCACGGACGCCATGGACATCGAGCAGTTGACGCGGATAGATATTACCGCCAGGAAAAGGGCTTTATTGACCTATGAGTTCATGAAAAAGCGCGTGCCCGGCTTTGAGAACAGCTTTATCATGCTCACCGCCCCGCAGCTCGGCACTCAGGGCGGCCGGCGCGTTATCGGCGAGTACACTTTAACGGAAAAGGACCTGGAGTCGGACGAGGTCTTCGAGGACACCGTGGCCGTCCTGGCTAACAACGACTACGGTGAGATTTCTTTGAAGCACCCCGCCCTCTGCGTCCCCTATCGCTGCCTCGTGCCGCAGACCGTGGACGGCCTGCTGGTGGCCTGCCGCGCCTTCTCCTCGTCGGACACCATCAACGAGACCTTTAACATCATCCCGCACTGCCTCGCCTATGGCCAGGCGGCCGGCGCGGCGGCGGCTTTAGCCGTTAAAACTGGCGTCCCGCCGCGCCGGGTGGACTATAGAGTCCTGAGGGATACGCTGCGCAAGCAGGGCGTGAATATCCCGGAAGCCGCTAAAACGAAAAAGGAAACACCATCCGCCACCGGCGGCAGGTCGAAGGACTTTTATTATCAGAAGTACCGCGGCCCGGATAGATAGGAGACCGTTCCATGGATGAATTCCATCACGGCAAGTACATCGTTACCCGTCCCAAAGAAAATATAGCCGTCCCTAAATGGGGCGGTAATCTGTCCCCGGAGACCAGCACCCGCGTCATGTACCTTGATAGCGATGTCATTCCCGGGGCGTTCTACGTTGAGTGCGTCTGGTTCTGGCCCACCGATAAAGAGGATAAAGCCAGCCCCGCACCCCACACCCACGATTACGATGAGGTCATCGGATTTTTCGGTACCGACCCTAATGACACTAACGACCTCGGGGCGGTGATTGAGCTGTATATTGACGGCGAGCAGAATGTAATGAACCAGACCTTCCTGGCTTTTATACCGGCGGGTGTCATCCACAATCCGCTAAACATTCTCAGGATTACCCGGCCGGTCTTTCACTTCGCCGCCGCCACCGGCAAGTCATACGGCGGCCGGAGCAAATAAGCTGTCAGCTAAACACTGACCGCTATCCGCTTCTTCACGTATTCATGCCCCAGGTCGAAGGCCTTGATATTTATCTCCCCCACTTTCTCCTTGAACCGCGCCAGTATCGCTTCTTTGGCGAACTCTTCTTTTACCGGCATCAGCCCCGTCCCGAACAAGGCCCCCAGCATGACCACGTTGGCGGACTGCAGGCTCCCCGCCTCTTTAGCCAGTCCGCTGGCGTCCAGCGTGATGATGCGGCCGGTGACTCTCTTAAGCTTCTCGATTATCTGGTCCTGGGCGGGATACCCGCTCTTGCCCAGGTAAAACGTGTAAGGCAATACCGTGGTCGTGTTGAGCACCACCACGCTGTTCTTCGCTAAATAACTGATATTTCTCAGCGCCTCCGAGGGCTCCACCGCTATCAGGACGTCGCATTTGCCCTCCGGCGTCATGGGGGCTATGGCGCTCCCGCCCAGCCGCAGGTTGCTGAACACCGACCCTCCCCGCTGTGCCATCCCCAGCACCTCCGAGCCTTTTACCGCCACTTTCCCCCTCACCGCCGCGTTTCCCAGCAGCTCTGATACCAGGACGACTCCCTGTCCCCCCACCCCGCATATGATGATATTGATTTCGTTCTTGGTCGCGGTTTTCGTTGCCATCTTCAACTCCTGTTGTTTCCTGCCCCCTGACCCCTCGCCAAATTCACTTTTATTCGTACTCATCTTTTCCCACCCTTACCGCCCTCGCGCCATCCGCTTCTTACCTTTCATCTTTCCCTCTCCCATCCTGGGAAAGGGACCAAGGGTGAGGGCAAATCCCTTACTCTCCCGGTTTTATAGCGTCGTGAGGGCATACCTGCGCGCAGACCCCGCACCCGGGGCACCCCGCGATGTCTATCGCCGCTTTGCCTTTTTCCGTTATCAGCGCCGGGCACCCGAGCAGGTTGATGCATATCCGGCAGTCGCATTGCAGGCAGCGACCGGCCTCTCTCATCGCCGCCTCCCTGGTGAGTCCCTTCTCGACCTCTCTGAAGTTGCTTGTTCTCTGCCCGACGGGCAGCGTCGGCATGGCGGCACGGGGCTCCTGGTAGACGCCCCACGTGTCCATGATTATCTGGCTTTCGAAGACGCCCTCGCCTTCGCGCCCTTCATCGAGCGGTTCGCCTTTAAAATACCTGTCTATCGATTTGGCGGCTTTCCGGCCCGCCGCCATGGCCTGTATGACGGTAGCCGCCCCCGTGACCGCGTCCCCGCCCGCGAATACCCCCTTTACGCTGGTCGCGAGCGTGACCGGGTCGGCTTTGATGAATCCTTTATCTACCGCCCCCTTCATCTCTCCCGTCATGAACGAAAGCTCCGGCTCTTCCCCGACCGCCGCTATGATGAGCCCCGTATCGATGACGAACTCCGAGCCTTTTATCGGCTCCGGCCTTCTCCTTCCGCTGGCGTCCGGCTCCCCGAGCTTCATCTTCAGGCATTCGAGTCCGGCCACTTTTCCATTCTTTACCACGACCTTATTCGGGCCCGAAAGCAGCGTCAGCTTTACGCCTTCGTGCTCGGCTTCCGTTACTTCCTCGGCGATGGCGGGCATTTCCGCTCTCGACCGCCGGTAAACGATATTTACATCTTTAAAGCCGAGCCTCACGCATGTCCTGGCGCAGTCTATGGCTACATTGCCTCCCCCCACAACCACCACGTTTTCCTCCGCGTTTATCTTCTCGCCCGTGTTGACCTTGTATAAAAATTCCGTTCCGTCGATGACGCCGCCGGCGTGCTCGTTCTCTACACCCAGGCTCCGGCCCCTGTGCGCCCCCACCGCGATAAATACCGCGTCGTAGTCCTTCCTCAGGTCTTCCAGCTTGATGTCCTTCCCCACCCTGGTGTTGAGCTTTAGCTCCGCCCCCAGCCTCTCGATGATGTCCGCCTCCCCGTTCAAAATACCCCGCGGCAGGCGGAACTCCGGGATACCCACCGCCATCATGCCACCCAGTTTACCGAGCGCTTCGTATATCGTGACTTTGTATCCGGCTTTGCGCAGGTCGTAGGCCGCCGTCATACCCGCCGGTCCCCCGCCCACTATCGCCACTCTCTCTTTCTTTTCCGCCTCAGTGCTGTAGTCTTCTTTGTATTTCCCATATTCGGTCGCCGCGCGCTTGAGGGCGTTTATCGCTATCGCCTCCTCGACCTCTCCCCGCACGCACTCTGTTTCGCAGGGCCGCGTGCAAATCCTCCCGATGATTCCGGGGAAGGGCAGCGCCTGTTTTATCAGCGCCAGCGCCTCGTCGAACTTGCCTTCTTTTATCAGGGTGATGTACCCCCGTATATCGATGTGCATCGGGCAGGTCGCCTGGCAGGCCGGTGCGGTGCCGGCGACGCATTTTTCCGGGTCGACCACGTACGGGACGGTCTTTTCGCCGGCCCGGCGCTTTTCTCTCTGGTCGAGGATACTGCAGAGCCGCCGCGCCACGATTACCGAAGGCCCCTTAAAATTTATCGCCTTTTCCATTACGTCTATCAGCTTCGGCAGGTCGAACGCATCGACCACCTCCACCATTTTTACCCCGCTGGCGCGGGCGATGTCCTCTATCTTTATGTCCGTGGCGGCGTCCCCGCTGGCGCCCGGGTGCGGCTGAAAGCCCGTCATGCCCGTGGTCGAGTTGTCCATCACCACCATTGTGATATTGGCCTTGTTGTAGACGGCGTTTATCATCGGCGGTATGCCCGAGTGGAAGAAAGTGCTGTCCCCGAGGTGCGCCACCACCGGAGCTTCCTGCACGTGGGCGAACCCGTTGGCCAGCCCGAAGGCGCCGCCCATGCAGATGGCTACGTCGTCCGCGTTGAGCGGCGGGTTGGCGGAAAGCGCGTAGCACCCGATGTCCCCCGTCTTTACCGGCTCGACGCCGGTCTCCCTCCGGTAGCGATTCATGGCGATATTGATGGCGTAGGCGCTGGCACGGTGCGGGCACCCCGCGCACATGGTCGGCGGTCTCAGGGGCAGCAGCGACGCCGCCTCTTCCTTTATCCTGTCAATCTCGGCGAAGTCTATCGGGGGTTTGGCCCCGGTGAGCTTGCTCAACGCTTCGGCTACCTGCCTCGTCGAAAGCTCGCCCGCCAGCGCCAGGAGGTCTTTACCGTGTACTTTCACGTTTATGTCCGCGTCCTTGGCGATTACTTTGACCTCGTCTTCCACGAACGGTTCGAGCTCTTCCACCACCAGGACCTCAGGCACGGACTCGAGGAGCCGCTTCGTCAGTTTTTCGGGCAGCGGGTACGGCGTGCCTATCTTCAGTACGGATACTTTATCCTCCAGCCCCATCCACCGTATCGCTTCGAGGGCGTAGCCGTAAGATATCCCGTTAGCTATCACGCCCAGCCTGGCGCCTTTTTTCAGCGTTAAGTGATTACAGGGCAGCGTGTCCATCGCCTCCTTAATCTTCGCCATTCTCTGTATCAACAGCCGGCGGTTGATGCGGAAGTTGGCGGGCAGGCACACCAGCTTCTGGAAGTTCCTGGTAAATTTGCCCTGCCGCTTTTGCCCCTTTATTTCCCCCAGCACCACGTCGCTGCGGGCGTGCCCTATGCGCGTTACCGACCTCACCATGAACATCTGCCCGACCTCTTCCGAAAGCCGGTACGCGTCCACCATCATGTCTTTGGCTTCCTGGGCCGTCGCCGGCTCGAACACCGGTATATAGCACTGCCGCGCGATGTACCGGTTGTCCTGCTCGTTCTGGCTGCTCCACTGGCCGGGGTCGTCCGCGGAAATCAATACCAGCCCGCCCAGCCCGATATAGCTGGCGGACGTCAGCGCGTCGTGCGCCACGTTCACGCCCACGTGCTTCATAATCGCCAGCGAGCGCAGCCCGCTCATGGCGCCGGCCATGGCTACTTCCAGGGCTACCTTCTCGTTGACCGACCACTCGGCGTACATGCCGGCGGCTTTAGCGTTGTTCACCAGCGTCTCGGTTATCTCGCTGGAAGGCGTGCCGGGGTAGGACGCCACCACCTGCACCCCCGCCTCTATCGCGCCCCTGGCTATGGCCTCGTTCCCCAGCATGAACAGCGTGGCGCCGGGGGCGTCGGACGTTATCGTTATTTCCGTTGCTGTGCTCAAGGTATTCCTCCTGGCCGGAGCGCGACCCGCTCCGGGTATAGTCTGGATATTTCGAGGGATTTTCGAGAAAAAATGGTATCTTCTCAAATATATTTTACACGTTTGTGCTTCAGCTTGGCAAACACTTGACAATAATACACGGTCGATGTATTATCATGTCATTTGAAAAGGAGTTATCAAATGAATATCAAAGACTTCGCGGAAAAGTTCATCAGGGCGGAGGACGAGGCATGGAAGAACGATGATATCAAACCACTGCAAGACATGGAGCACCCGGATGTCGTTTATCATTTCTACTTTCTGGGCGCGGATATCGTGGGGTTCGAGGCGCATAAGCAGCAGATTGTCGATTCCAAGGCTTCGTACTCCGATATCAAACAGGATTGGGAGTACCTTACCGGCGAAGGCAACCTCTTTGCGATGCTGTATAAAGCGCGCTATATCTCTAACGGCACGGTTCCCGGTCTTCCCCCTGCCGGCGGCGAGGTGAACGTTAACGCCATCTTCCTTTTCCATGTCAAAAAAGGCAAAGTCGCCGAGGCCTGGGTCAACGGCACCATGGCCAACGTCGACTTCAGCGTTTATTTGAAGAAATGAATTACAGAAAAATATAAGGAGGTATCAAATGGACATCAAAGATTTCGCACAGAAATTCATGGAAGCTGAATTTGAGGCATGGCGGAACGAAAATTTTGAACCGTTGGGACAAATTGAGTCTCCTGATGTGACCCTTCATATGCCACCAATTCCTGATTTAAAGGGATTTGAAGCCCACAAGCAGTACATTATGACCGCATGTGCATCTATGAAGGACCTTACACTAGAAGGGGACTATATTACCGGTGACGGCAATGTTGCTGTCTTGTCTTTCAAAGAAACCGCAACACTTACAACAGATAATCCGATTCTCCAAATACCTGCAGGTAGTACTATTGATGTTGATGGTTTTATGGTATTACGTCGGAAAAATGATAGAGTTGCTGAAATCTGGATAAAGAGCAGCATAACAACAAAATAACTTTAGAGAGGAACTATCATGTCCATTGAAGAAGAGAACAAAGTTGAGCAATAGATTTCTTTTTTAAAACATAATCAATTGCGTATCACCTCCCCCTTCTCAGAAGGCTCCAGCGCCTCGTTAATCCGGTCTTTTTTATTGGGGAGTGCGTCAGCGAGAGGGGGCTGCGCCCCCTCTCAAATTTTCTCCCCCTCTCCGGTAAAGAGATATAACGTTCTGCAAACATGTCACTGGCCGGAGAGAGGGCAGGGGGTGAGGTAAAAGTAAACGCCCCGGCCCCGGTTTCCTTAAAACATTATCACGTTGCGTATCGCGTCGCCCTGCTCCGACGACGCGAATGCTTCGTTTATCTGTTCGAAGGGATACCTGCCCGATATCAGCTCGTCGAGCTTTAGCCGCCCCGCTTTGTACAGCTCGATGAGCCGCGGTATGTCTATCCTGAGCCTCGCCGCGCCCATCGCGCTTCCCGTCAGCTTTTTCCCCCCCATGAAATCGGTCGGCGTGAAGGCACTCAGTTGCTCTCCGTGGCCGTGCCCGATGACCACCGTCGTTCCGTCCCTGGCCGACATCATGAAACCCTGCCGCAGTATCTCTATTCCCGCCACCGCCACGATTACGTAGTCGGCCCCCCTGCCGTACGTGATGTCCCACACCGCCTTAACGGGGTCTTTCTCTGTTTTAGCGTTCACCGCGTGGCTCGCCCCGAAGGCTTTCGCCGTCTCCAGCTTGCTGTCTCTCACGTCCACGGCTATGACCGGGTAAGCCCCGGAAAAGACCGCCCCCTGGATGGCGTTGATTCCAACCCCGCCCGTCCCTATTACCGCTACGCTCTCGTTGGCCCTGACCTTCGCCCGGTTGACCACCGCCCCGAATCCGGATATTACCCCGCAGGCGAGCAGGCACGCCCTGTCCAGCGGTAAATCCTCCGGCACCTTCACCAGATTGACCTCGGGTATCGTGGCGTACTCCGCGAAGCCCGCCACCGGTCCGGCGTGCTGCGCTAGCCGCTGCCCTTTTTTATTGGTATATTTCCCTTTCCCCGCCAGGTAAAGCCGGTTGGTGGTGCACTGGTTGGGCAGCCCGATGCGGCAGTAGTAGCACTGCCCGCAGCCCTCCGGTATGATGCTGGCCACCACCGGGTCGCCGGGCTTGACGTAGGTCACTCCTTCCCCCACCTCCTCCACGTAGCCCGCCGTCTCGTGGCCCGGCACCGCCGGCAGGGGCAGGTTTCCGTGCTCCCCCTTGATGGAGTGGATGTCGCTGTGGCAGATGGCCGTCGCCGCTATCTTTATCTTTACCTCGCCTTTTCCCGGCGGGTCTAAAGTCACCTCTTCTATCACCATTGGCTTGCTGAACTCGTAAAGGACTGCCGCTTTCATTTTAGCCTCCTTAAAATTATGGGCAATCACCACGCGGAAAACGTGATTTCTTAAGCAGTCTATATACCCCGCGCGGTAAATGTCAAACAATGCATTTGATTATTAAGAACGTAAAAGAGTAAACTTAAAACCGAAAAACAATCAGCAAAGGAGAACGAATATGGCCGAACAAAAATACAGCAAGTACATTATTGAGTACGACCCCACCAAGTTTCCCATGGAACGCCGTCCGGTTATATCGCGCATGGAAGAGAGCGTCGCTAAAGGCAGTTTCTTTTACCTGGTGCACTGGGTAATGCCCGACTTCGCCGGTGATATGAACCTCGGCGAATACAAATACGCCGGACACCCGCCGCATATCCACAAGGACGCCGAGCTGCTCTTCCACATCGGCGGCAACCCGGAGGACCCGATGGACCTGGGGGCGGAACTTATCATGTACCTCGGCCCGGAATTGGAAGAATACCACATCACCCGGACTTCCTGCATCTGGATACCCCCGAACTTCATCCACTCCCCCTGGCTCCCTGTCAAGGTGCGGAGACCATTCTTATTCATCGAGGTGAACCAGGGCCCCAGGCACACGGAAAAGTCCTTCCGCCAGTTATTGCCCAAAGAAGCCAGGGAGAGAATCGACTGGTCGAAGTGGCCCGATGACAACTACGAGGAACCGGCCTGAAAAACGTTAGTGCGCATTCAATATCAAAGAGTAATTGGAGGTTAAAGTGGCTTACAGGATAGATATGGAAAAATGTCTCAAGTGCGGGCTGTGCGTGACGCAGGACTGCCCCGAAAATGCCTTCGTGGTGACTGATAAGGTAACCGAAGACGACGGACTGGTCCTTTACACGGTCAAAATCGACGAGAACAGGTGCACCGAATGCGATACATGCTTTTCTCTTGAGTGGTGGTGCCCGGCCAAGGCTATCGTGAAGGGCTAGTTCCGATGGCTGAGTTGAAATACAGCAGGTACTTCCTGCACGAGCTCCCGGAGGAGCAGCGTAAAAAGGGCTTCGGGAAAATGCCTTCCATGGTCGCCTTCACTGACGCCGATATCTTTAAGGGCAGCAGTTACTTTTCCGTGATGTGGATGGGCGAGGAGGCCACCAGGACCGCCGGGCACGGTCCTCATGTACACAAAGACCCCGAGCTGCTCGTGGCGCTGGGGACCGACCCCGCTAATCCCGGCGACCTCGGGGCGGACATGGAAATGTGCATGGGACCGGAGATGGAAAGCCATATTATCTCTGAGTCCACCATGATATGGGTCCCCGCCAATTTCGTCCACTGCCCCTTCCGGATTTTGAAGGTGCGCCGCCCCTTCCTCTTTATCCAGTGCCAGTACGCGCCCAAGCTTACCGAGACCTCTCTGAAGAAGCTGGTGGCCCAGGAGCTGCGGGATAAAATGATATTTATCGATACGGACGGTACGCAGAAAGACTGATTATAGTAAAGACTGATTAGCCCGGTATGCCGCTGCTAGCTGCTGTTGGCGATCATATAAACGCCGCCGAGGCACACCAGGATGAAGAACAGGCCCAGTCCCAGGGATAGCTGCATCCCGTTGAAAACCTCTACCCCCGAGTTCACTGTTATCTCGCTAAAAAAGCTCAAAAACATCCCGAAGATGCTACCGACGACGAGTATGGCTCCACAAATTACTCTCATCTTCATCACCTTCCCCGCACGTGATTTACCCTTCTAGTATAATTTTACACCCCCTGTAGCTAGCGTCAATCACCAGAAAGTATTACCCGGCCGCTGTAAAAAATAACATTACTTTTGTCGTTAGTGCCGTTTGACACGAGAGCTAAAAAAGTTATATCGTTCAGAGGTAGCTGTTCAGCTATAAGCCATTTTCTATTGGACATCATGACCCTGAACAAAGTCTTTAAAAGCTGCAGAGAAGCCGTCGCCGACGTCTTCGACGGCGCTACCGTGATGGTTGGCGGCTTCGGGTCCTTCGGTGGCTTGCCGGTGAACCTGATTGTCGCCCTGGCGGAGCAGGGAGCTAAGGAACTGACCGTTATCGCCAACATGGGCGGGGTCGGCTTCGAGCTGACCAGAAGAATCAAGCCCGGCGGCTATCAGGACCTGGGCATCCTCTTCGAAAACGGTCAGGTGAAAAAGTTCATCGGGTCGGTGCCCGCCCTGGGCGGCATGCCCCCGGACTCCCCCATCGAGAGGCTGCAACGCGAAGGCAAAGTTGAGATTGAGACCGTCCCCCAGGGCACCCTAGCGGAGCGGATACGCTGCGGGGCCGGGGGACTGGGAGGGTTCTATACGCCCGTGGGCGTCGGCACGGTGGTGGAAGAAGGCAAAGAGAGGAAGGTCATCGGCGGCAGGGAGTACATCCTGGAGATGCCCCTGACCGCCGATTTCGCTCTGATTAAGGCGCATAAGGCTGATACTCTGGGCAACCTTGTCTACCGCCGAACGGCGAGGTGCTTTAATCCGGTGATGGCGACGGCCGCTAAAGTCACCATCGTGGAAGTTGACCGCATCGTACCTGCCGGGGAGCTTGACCCGGAGGTTATCGTTACCCCCCATGTCTACGTAACGCGCATCGTGGAGGCGCCGCGGTGAAGGGCCGGCTGGACGAGGCGACTATCGCCCTGCGCGCCGCCCGCGAGTTCGCCGACGGCTCGGTGGTAAACCTGGGCTACGGTATGCCCGGCCTGTGCGCCGGCTTCATTCCTGAGGACAAGACCGTCTTCTTCCAGAGCGAGAACGGCGTGCTCGGCTACGGCAGTCTGGCCTCCGACGCCGAAAAAGACTACGAGTTGATTAACGCCTCCGACCAGCCCGTGACACCGGCGCCCGGCATGTGCTTCTTCGATAGCGCGGCGTCCTTCGACATGATACGCGGCGGCCACATCGATACCGTCGTCCTGGGCGCCTACCAGGTCTCCGAGCGCGGTGACCTCGCCAACTGGGGGCGTCCCGGCCGCCTGGCGACGGGTATGGGAGGCGGCATGGACCTTGCCGCCGGCGCCCGCAGGGTCATCGTCACCATGCTGCACACGACCAAAGAAGGCCAACCCCGCATCGTTAGAGAATGTACTTTTCCCCTGACGGCGAGGCGGTGCGTCAGCCTGGTCGTTACCGACCTCGCTGTTATCGAGGTGACTGCTGAAGGCCTTGTTCTTAAAGAGACGGCGCCGGGCTGGACGGTCCGGGAGATACAGGACCTCACCGAACCTGAATTGCAACCGGCCCCTGACCTGAAGGAAATAGAGCTTTAGTCAGGCGCTCCCGCGCCCGCTGTCAGTTATTCGTATTTCTCCCAGAAGACTATTTTATTGAAGTCTTTCCTGGGCCGTGGCTTGGGGTCCTCGTCGGGATATCCCATGGGTAATAGCTCGTGTACGAATATGCCGTCCGGCAGTCCCATCACCCTGTGTACTTCCTCGGGCGTTATCGCGCCCACCCAGCACGTGCCGAGCCCCTGGTCTACCGCTGCCAGAGTCATGTATGCCATGGCGATCATGATGTTTTCGCTGACTTTTGCCTTCATCACCTGTTCGCCCAGGCGGTACGGCGCGAACACATCACTCCCGATAATCGCGTCATCCAGGAACTCGTCCGTCCAGTCCATAACGCCCATATCTCTCAGCTTGGCCAGCGCCGCCCGGTGCTGCTTTTTTGATATGTCGTCTATCGCGCCGCAGCAAATAATAAGGACCGGAGCATTGAGGTGGGGCTGTCCGCCGGCGGACTTGACTATCTCTTCAATTTTCGCCTTGTCCTGGAGCACGATAAAGCGCCAGGGCTGCGTGTTTCCCCAGGACGGCGCCCGCCGCCCTGCCTCCAGCACTTTTACAATCTTTTCTTTTTCCACGGGTATGGGCTTCCACCTTCTGATGCTTACCCTCTTCATGATTGCGTCTGATAGTTCCATGCGCATCTCCTCTTCTTTTCCGTCCTTTAATCATTATATACCCGCTGAATATTTGTCAATAGTAAAGCGGCCGCAGGCTGATAACCTCATCATTGAGCTTCTTAATCAGCTGTGCATTCTGGATAAATCAATCTTTTTTCAAACACTTTGTCATCAGATGGCCTGTACCGGCGAGTCTTTAGCTTACTTTTGCCAGCCGGGTAATTCCGGAACATCGGCCCCTTTTCTTCTAAAACAATGTTTCGGCAACTGCTCCTATTGACAAAATTTTTTTGGCGAATTATTATGCCAATAAATATTGAAATTATATTTGAATATTATATTGAGTTTTAACACTATATCGATGACTATGATTATCAGTGATTATAAAATCAGCGGACTAACAGACGTTAGAATATGCGGCAAGTTAAACTGTGCTGGATTCGCTATTTCCAGGTTGCGTGAAATGGAGTTAGCGAAATTCGGGCTAACCGTAGAGCAGTCATCAATTCTGCATATTGTTTTTGACCATGGTGGCGCAATGACTATAAAGGAAATTATAAATGAGACGATGCGCCAGCCGAATTCGGTGTATATTCTTCTGAATAAGATGGCTAAAATGGGGCTTATCCATAGAGGCAGGGGAAGCAAAAGCGGGAATGCTTTAATCTCGATAACCGAACACGGGAAGAGCTTGCTTGAGAAGATAACTTATATTTCTTTGGAAGAGATATTCTCAGTGCTTCGAGAAAAAGACAAAATAACTTTAGTGGATATATTAAACAGGCTTTTAACCCGGTCGCGCTATTTATTAGGAATCGGTTATATGGCTCCGATAGCGAAACTCCTCAAAAGTGAAGTGCCCAAAAAATCAAAACCAAAATTTGATAGTCGGCATTCAGTTATTACACTCTGGTCAATATTGAATAACACGAGATTTGCCATTTCCCGATTACGTGAACTGGAACTGGCTAAATTCGGGCTGACCATAGAGCAGTCTTCGATTCTGCACACTATTTTTGACCACGGCGGCACAGTGACTATAAAAGATATTATAGATGAGACAATGCGTCAGCCGAACTCGGTATATATTCTCCTGAACAGGATAAAAAAAATGAGACTTATCCGTAACACCGAGCAAAAAGAGAGTGGCAGCACCTTAATCTCATTAACCGAAGACGGGGAAAGTCTGCTTGAAAAGATTACCAATATTTCTTTAAAAGTGACAATTTCACGATTAAAAGCGGCGGAAAAAGTAAAATTCGTAGAAATGCTGGATATGATTGTAGATAAATCGAGGGAGTTGCTGGGCATACCTTTCACCCCGCCCATTATACGATACCTGGCGGAAGCTAATAAGAATGTGCCGATTGTAAGTGCAAAAAACATGTAAGGCGGGATAAGCTGATATATTCCAGTCAGATAATGCGTAGATTCTTAGAAATAAACACTTTAAAAATATAAGTAATGATGAGAATTACAAATGATTGGTGAAAAAGGTTGATTAAGTCATCGAAAATCAATAGTCAGTTATAAGCTCACTGGCGAAAGTGATTTTGAGTGAATTCTATCAGTGTATTCAGCTTAATATCTGAGATAAGGAGAAGAACAATGAAAACGCTACTCGCACTCGCCATTGCCGTTATATTGTTAATGGTAATGACACCCATTGCTCTGGCAGCCGGTTCAGGCGCGACTGTCTATGTCAGTGTCAGCGTTGACGGCCAACTATTAGTTGCCGCACAGCCTGTTTCTGTCACTGATATGACCGTCGAAGCCGTAATCAAGGCAGCCCACGAGGAATACTACTCCGGCGGTCTAAGCGGCTATACAGCCGGTATTGACCCGATGTTCAATATGTACCTCGTAACCCAGTGCTGGGGCGTTCAAGCCACTCCATATGTCATTCTTAACAACGCCCCCCTCGGTGCAGACCCGAGTATTCCCCCAACCGTAGATGCCGCCCCGGTCGCTGCCAATGACAACATCATCATCTGCACGTCCAACGACCCGATGAACAAACCCGCAACACCAGTATCCCTGACGGCAACTCTTTCCGGCGATTCCGCGACGGTGAAGGCGACAGCCTGGACGCTCGACTTCATGACGTTCACGTATTCTTCTGAACCTTTTGCCAACGCGAATGTTATCGACCCGGTAACAGGTACGTCCCTCGGTACCACGGATGCCGACGGCACCATCACCGTTACCGTTCCGGAGAGCGGCATCGTCGCCATTGACGGTCTGGCGGCCATCAACGTGGCCGCACCCGTATCTGCGCCTGCCGGGACTACGACAACGCCGGCGGGTAACGTGATTCCCTATACAGATGCTAAGAATCACATCGGCGAAACGGTTACCATACAGGACAAAGTCTTTGAGAAGATTGATGATTCTGCGGATTCTATGTGGATACTGTTCCTGGGAGGGCCCAGTACTGATCCAAATTCAGTAGGCATCGAAGTTAAGTACTCGGATTTATCTAAATTCCCATCTGACCTGTATGTAGGCCAGACGATAAGCATTACGGGTGAACTTCATGCAAACCCGGTTGGCGGGGCTTCATTCTCTCTCACTGACCCCTCGCAGGTTCAGGTGGGCGGTGCCCCTGCGACCGCTCCCGCTGCCCCTGCCGGTCCCATAACTGTCTATGTCAGTGTCAGCGTTGACGGCAAACTGCTGGTTGCCGCGAAGCCCGTTACCGTCACCGATATGACTGTCCAGGGCGCCATCGAGGCAGCCCACGAGGAATACTACTCCGGCGGTCTGAGCGGCTATACGGCCGGCATTGACCCGATGTTCAATATGCTCCTCATTACCCAGTGCTGGGGCGTTCAAGCCACTCCGTTCGTCATTCTTAACAACGCCCCCCTCGGCGCGGACCCGAGTATTCCTCCAACCGTAGATGCCGCCCCGGTCGTTGCCAATGACAACATCATCATTTGTACGTCCAGCGACCCGATGAATAGACCCGCAACACCGGTATCTCTGACGTCAACCCTTTCCGGCGATTCCGCGACTTTAACGGCGACAGCCTGGACGCTCGACTTCATGACGTTCATGTATTCTTCTGCCCCACTTGCCGGCGCGAATGTTATCGACCCGGCAACAGGCGATTCCCTTGGTACAACAGATGCCGACGGCACCATCACCGTTACCGTTCCGGAAAGCGGCATCGTCGCCATTGACGGTCTGGCGGCCATCAACGTGGCCGCACCTGCGCCTGTCGTTCCCGCACCTACCTCCGCCGCTCCTGGACCCGGCCCCGGTGTTCCCGCAACTGAGGATTACCCCTGGATATACGAATATTCTATTATCTTAATCGTTGTCGGGGCTATTATATTGATACCTGTTGCCGTAATTGTCATCGTTAAGATGGTGAGACAGTCACGTTTAGACAAGCTTCCTGCCGCTGCCGCATCTGCTTATCCCGCTCCTATAGCTACCGCTGCCGCTCCTATATCTACCCTTGCCGCTGCCGCATCTACTTCTGCCGGGCCCACCACTGTCTATGTCAGTGTCAGCGTTGACGGCAAACTACTGGTTGCCGCGCAGCCCGTTACGGTCACTGATTTAACTGTCCATGGCGCCATCAAGGCAGCCCACGCGAAGTACTATCCCGGTGGTGAAAGCGGCTATACAGCCGGTATTGACCCGACTTTTAATATGTTCCTCATTACCAAGTGCTGGGGCATTAAAGTCACTCCGTACGTCATTCTTAACGGCGCCCCACTCGGCGCGAACCCGGCGGTTCCGCCAACCGTCGATGCCGCCCCCGTCGCTGCCAATGACAACATCATCATCTGCACGTCCAGCGACATGATGAGCAGACCCGCAACACCGGTATCTCTGACGTCAACCCTTTCCGGCGATTCCGTGACGGTGACGGCGATAGCCTGGATGCTCAACTTAACGACATTCACATATTCTTCTACCCCTCTTGCCAACGCGAATGTTATTGACCCGGTGACAGGCGCGTCCCTCGGTACCACCGATGTTGGCGGCCGCGTTACCGCTACCGTTCCGGAAAGCGGCGTTGTCGCCGTTGATGGTCTGGCGGCCATCGCGGTGGTGCCCAGGAACAGGTAATAAAAGCAGTATCACGTTGAGATGAGAATTACGACATACGAGGTATGCTGACATCTAATATTAATTGGGGAAGGAGAAAGCTATGAAGAATTTAGGTAGAACGTTAAGACAAATATGGAGGCTGGCTATTCCATACTGGACCAAGTCTCCAGATCGTTGGCAGTCCTACCTGCTGCTCGTTGCTTCCCTGGGATTAATAGCTCTCTTGGTCGTGACCATGATTCGTTATAATAGATGGTATGCGGACTGGACCAATGCCTACGTGGGAAGCAATTATCCATTATGGCAACAGCAGTTGGTGCTGTTTTTTATCATCGCCGCGCTTTTGGTCCTCGGGGGAACCTTTAATATGTACGTCCAGGGATGGCTGATGGTCAGGTGGAGAAGATGGATGACATCCCAGTACCTCGGCAACTGGATGGAAAATCATGGTCATTACAGGATGCGGCTTATCGGTAATCCGACCGATAACCCCGACCAGCGTATTCAAGAAGACATCAACGGGTTTATCGGAAGCGCAATGATGTATACGCTGACGTTACTCCAGAATATAGCCATGATGAGTACCTTCATGGTCATCCTCTGGAGTTTGTCCAACACGATTCCGATGATAATCGGCGGTGTAGACCTGTCTTTCCCGGGTTATTTCATCGTCGTCGCACTTATATGGGCAGTCATATCAACCGCGACCGTACACAAATTTGGCAAACAACTGGTCGGACTCCAATATAATCAGCAGATGTTTGAAGCTGATTTTCGTTTTTCCATGGTCCGCGTCAGAGAGTACAGCGAGCAAATCTCGCTGTTGAAAGGCGAAGGAGTAGAACACACCAATATAATGGGGAGATTCAGCAATGTTATCGGCAACACGTTCAGGCTCCTGTCGAGAAACCTGAAGCTGGGGTTCTGGAATACCGGTCTTTCCATGTTTATGGGTGTAATAATATCGTTACTCTTAGGGCCTGCATACTTTGCGGGG
>CAYTZI010000028.1:0-18026 GCA_964442335.1 uncultured Dehalococcoidaceae bacterium
ATGTTTACCCCCGCCCCCCGGTCGATGTTGACGACGTTGACGCGTTCTTCAAGTTCGTTAAAGCCGGTTTTTCCGCCGCCCGCAAGCAGGTCGCCAACTCGCTCTCCCGCAGCCTCGGAATGTCTAAAGAAGAGGTGTCATCCATGCTGGGCAGAGCCGGCATCGACCCGCGGCGGAGGGCGGAGACCTTTACTCTGGAAGAATGGGCGGCGCTCTTTAAGGAATACAGCCTGAAGTCGAGATAATATGATTACCGTAAAAGCCCCGGCCAAGATTAACCTGACTTTAGAGGTATTAGGTAAACGACCGGACGGCTATCACGAGGTACGCAGTATCGTTCAGGCCATTGACCTCTGTGACACGCTGCGTTTCACTGAAGCCGGAGATACTTCGATTACCTGCGATATGCCGGAGTGGTCGGCGGAGGAAAGCCTGGTAAGCAGGGCGGTGAACCTGTTGGCGGAGATTTCTGGCCCTGGCAAAGGGGTAAAGATAAGCATGGAGAAGCGTATTCCCCTTCACTCCGGCCTCGGCGGTGATAGCTCCGATGCTGCCGCTATATTAAAAGGACTTAACGAGTTTTGGCAACTCAATCTATCTCGTGAAAAGCTGCTCTCCCTGGCGGCGCGGCTCGGCTCGGACGTCCCGTTCTTTATCGAAGGAGGCACGGCGCTGGTGTCGGGGCGGGGAGAAGTAATTAGGCCGCTGAACTCTCCCGCCGGGATGTGGGCCGTGCTGGTATTTCCGGATATTCCCGTGGAGGCAGGCAAGACCGGCCGCATGTACGCCGCCCTGAAGCCGTCCCACTTTACCGACGGCTCCATCACGCAAAGGCTGATAGATAATTTGAATAATCTTGAACCGTCGCTGCTGTTCAACACCTTTGAGAACGTTGCCTTTAGCATCTTCCCGGGCCTTGACGTATATAAAGGGCACCTTATCAAGCTCGGCGCGCCGCGCGTCCATCTGGCCGGCTCCGGGCTGACTTTGTTTGCGCTGTTCCGGCAGAAATCAATCGCCGAAGACCTGTATACGCGCTGTAAAGACCAGGGCATGAAGACCTGCCTGGCGCAGACGATATGAAAAACTACAGGAAATGGGGCAGTCCCCCCTATACCATCGCCGTCATTCACGGCGGACCCGGCGCTCCCGGCGAGATGGCGCCCGTGGCCAGGGAGCTTTCTTCTCTTACCGGCGTCCTCGAGCCGATCCAGACCAGGAACACCTTTGAAGGGCAGGTCCGGGAGCTGCGCGAGACTCTGGAAACCAACGCTAATCTCCCCGTTATCTTAATAGGGTTCTCCTGGGGGGCTTTCCTGAGCTATGTTTTGACCGCCCGCTATCCCCACCTTGTTAAAAAGCTAGTCCTTATCGGCAGCGGTCCATTTGTAGAAAGATACGCCGCCGGCATCGAGGCCGAAAGACTGAACCGTCTCTCCGAAGAGGAGAGAGTCGAGGCTTTTGGTCTTATCGACGTTACTAACGACCCGTCTTCTCCGGTTGCCGATAAAGATAAGTCCATGGCGCGTCTGGCTGCGCTGTTCGCCGGGGCCGACACTTTTGCTCCTCTCCCGTCCCCGCCGCGGGAGAAAGAGGTCTTTAAAGTCAGCGAGGAAATCAACCGCCGCGTCTGGGCGGAGGCAAAGCCGCTGAGGATTTCCGGCGAGCTGCTGGAGCTGGGAAAAAAAATCAAGTGCCCGGTGCTTGCCATTCACGGCGATTATGACCCCCATCCCGCCGCCGGCGTCAAAGGGCCGCTATCCGGCGTTATCAAAAATTTCAGGTTCGTTTTGCTGAAAAAGTGCGGCCATGAGCCGTGGCTTGAAAGATACGCCAGGGAGGAGTTTTTCAAGATACTCAACAAGGAGATTGTTTAATGACTTTAGTAGAATTTAACCGGGAGACCTGCACCAGGTGCGGCGCCTGCATCGCGGCCTGCGCCGGCAGTATTATAATTCCTCAGGAGGACGGTTACCCGCGCCTGTTCCCCGGGGCGGACCAGTTCTGTATGCGCTGCGGTCATTGCGTGGTTATATGCCCGACCGACAGTGTCATCCATCAGGAAATGCCGCCGGAACAATGCCCCCCCATTGAAAAAGAACAGGAAGTGTCCTTTCAACAGGTGTCCCAGCTTATCAAGAGCCGCCGCTCTATACGGGAATTCAAGGATAAGCCGGTGCCCAGGGAGGTAATTGAGCAAGTTATAGATGTCGCCCGTTACGCCCCCAGCGGTCATAATGAGCAGGAAGTACAGTGGCTGGTCATCGATGACCGGGAAGAGCTGCGCAGGTTGACGGCCATCGGCGTTGATTGGTTTCGCTCCATGTCTACGGGCGATGCGCCCTGGGCCCAGCAAATGCAGGGGATACTGAAAATGCATGAACTGGGCATTAATATCTTTCTCCGCGACGCTCCTGCGGTGGTCGTGGCTTTCGCCGAGAAGAACAATCCCATCGCTCCAACGGACTGCGTTATCGCCCTGAGCTACTTCGACCTGGCGGCCAGGGCCGCCGGGCTCGGGTGCTGCTGGAACGGGTACTTCTACGTTTCCGCCCAGTCCTTTCCTCCCATGGTCAAAGCCATCGACCTGCCGGAAGGATTTGCGCCGTACGGTGCTTTGATGGTAGGCTATCCCCGGTACAGATATCACAGGATACCGGCCCGCCGGCCGGCCCGCGTTATTTACCGACCGTAGTTAAAGGGGGTTGTCATGACTTACAGGACGGAGAACAATTTGCTGGAAGCCTTTGGCGGTGAAAGCAAAGCCAAACGCCGCTATGCGTTCTATGCGGAGAAAGCGGAAAATGAGGGCTATCCGGGTATAGCCAGGCTCTTCCGCGCCGTGGCGGAAGCGGAGGTAGTCCATGCGCGCAACCACCTCAACGCCATGGACGCCATCGGCTCTACCAAGGATAATTTGATGGCCGCCAGCATGGGAGAACAAATGGAGTTCACCTCTATGTACCCGACTTTTATAGAGGTGGCGAAGGAAGAGCGGAACGAGAGAGCGGAACGCACCTTCGACTGGGCTAACAGGGTGGAGAAAATCCATTTTGGCTACTTCGAGGCCGCTCTGAAAGACGTCAAGGAAGGAAAGAACCCGGAGACTGCGGACTACTATGTCTGCCAGGTCTGCGGCAATACCGTGACCGGCTCAGCGCCGGACAAATGCCCCATCTGCGGGGCACCTGCCGAAGCATTTAAGAAAATAGACTAGGTTATCGTTGTGGGGGGAGGGGAAAGTGCGGTGGAGATATATAAAGTTTATTTTCCGACTAAAACGGCTATACCCATTGTCGCCAGTCTGCCCCATAGCGGTACATACATTCCGCGCAAGGTTGCTGGACATTTCAAGCAGACCCCGCAGCCTATTTTAACCACCATCGACTGGCACCTCGAAAAACTATATGATTTTCTGCCGGAAATGGGCATTACGGTAATTCAGGCTACTCACAGTAAATATGTGGTCAATTTGAATCGCGGCTTGAATCCGCCGCTATTCGGACCGGAAATGTTGTCTGTGGTTTCCAGCGAAGGCGGGTTCGAGAGCGCTCTGTATGACCATGAGCTGAATCAAAGCGAGATAGAAGAGCGTATCGATAAATATTACCGTCCCTACCACCGTCGGCTGGAGCGATTATTGCAGCAAATAGTACGTAATTTCCATCCGGTTTATCTCCTCGACCTGCATAGTTTCTGTACTGCAACTCCCCTGGCAGAGGTATGCCTCGGTGATGCAAACGGAACAACCTGTTCGGAGCGTCTGACGGCATGTTTCAAGGAAGCTTTGTGTAAGTATGGTTTCGACGTGGTCAGGAATGACAGGTGGACGGGGGGTTATATCACCCGGCATTACGGAAGTCTGGTAAATATTGAAGCGCTGCAAATTGAGATAAAGTTCCCCGTTTATCTGAGCAGGGAATATTCCGGCAGGGAGCCGATAACGGAGTGGGATACGGAGAAATTCAGAGGCGCCAGGCAGAGGTTAAAGCAGGCGTTTGCGGAAGCAATAGACAATTTACTCTCTCGCCATTAACAACTGGTTCTCTATTCTCTCCGCCACCCCCTCACCATCTCCTCTTCCTCTTTTTTGGTGGTCACCCTGCCGTCGAGGCGCGCCTCTCTGATTAGCTGCAATAACTCTTTAATTTCCGGCCCCTCCCTTATTCCCAGCTTCTTCAGTCCCTCGCCGCCCAGCGCAGGGTTTACGTGCCTCAGCACGTTCAGATAAAGCTCGATGTGCTCGACGGCCGTCTCCGAGCCGGTGGCCAGCAAAGCCGCGTCGAGGGCTGTCGTGCTGTAGCCGTGGATGAGCTCGTAAACCTGGCTCGGCGCCAGGCCGGGTGTCACCAGCTTTTCGGTCTTTTCTTTTATCTCCTGAGTTTCCCGGATTATCCGGGCGCAGGACCTGGACAGGCGCAGGTAGTCGATGAGCTTTTCCGCTTCCGGCGCGGAGAGCCGGTAGCAGAGCAGGGCAAGGTAAAACGGGATGGTCGGAGACGCATCGGGGAGGCAGCGCTCGCGGGCCAGGGCGAAGGTCTCTTTCAGCCAGTCGTCGCACTTAAGCGAGGGATGTATCCGGTCCAGCACACCGAGCTCGTCGGCGCGGAACAGGACTTTTTCCGGCTCATCCTCTTTCAGGACCAGCTCCAGTTCGTGGCGGATGCGGTCGCCGCTGATGGTGCCCAGCCAGGCGGTGCACTGTTTTAAAAGCTCGCCGGTGGCGGATTCCAGCTTGAAGTCGAGCCTTTGCTCGTAGCGCAGGGCACGCCAGATGCGCGTGGCGTCGTCGATGAAGCTTTTGTCGTGCATCACCCGCACGAGCTTGCTCGTGATGTCCTGTCTGCCGCCGTGAGGGTCGATGATATCCCCGTAATGGCGCGGGTTAATCTCGATAGCCACGGCGTTAATGGTGAAGTCGCGCCGGGCGAGGTCGTCGCTGATTGTCCCGGGTTTTACCGTGGGCAGCGCTCCCGGCCGACTGTAGGTCTCGGCGCGGGCGCTGGTGAGGTCGGCACTGCGTTCGTCCCAGCGGAGCGTAGCCGTGCCGAAGCGTGTGTGGGAGGTTACTTTAGCGGATAGACCGCGAGCCAGTTCCTCGGCCAGCTTGACCGCGTCTCCCTCCACCACCATGTCCAGGTCCAGGTTGCAGCGCTCGAGGAGGAGGTCGCGCACCACCCCGCCCACCAGGTAGAGGCGCTGCTGGCGTTTTTGCGCCGCCTCGCCCGCCTTCCTGATAAAGCGGATGATATCGTCCGGCAGCTGCTCCTTGATATCCCGGGAAAGGTTGATCGTTTCCGGCATTTTACATATTATATCACAGCCTGTCCAGATAATTGTCAATTAAATTCAGAAACAATTATAATAGACCGTATGAAGGTCGTGGCGATTGTGGGCATGGTGGGGTCGGGGAAATCCGAGGTGGCGAAGCTCTTTAGAGACATAGGCTTTGCGGTCGTCAGGTTCGGGGATATCACCGACGACGCCGTTAAAGCGAAGGACCTGCCCCTGATTGAGGAAAACGAGCGACCGGAGCGGGAGAGAATCCGCAATGAGCACGGCATGGCCGCCTACGCGAAGTTGAGCGTGCCGCGCATCGATGCCGCGCTGAAATCATCCAGCGTGGTCGTGGACGGCCTTTACTCCTGGGAGGAATACATTTATCTTAAAGAGTATTACGGAGACAGGCTTATCGTGGTGGCGGTATGGTCGCCGCCGAAAGACCGCTACGCCCGGCTGGCAGGTCGCAAGATAAGGCCGCTGATGCCGCAGGAGGCCGCCTCCCGCGAGAGGGCCGAGATAGAGAACCTTAATAAGGGCGGCCCTATTGCCATGGCCGATTTTGTAATCGTGAACGATTCTACATTTGCCAACATGAAGAAACAGGTGGAAAATATTTTAGCGAGGTTGAAATGACTTTACCCAGACGTCCGTCGCTTGACGAGTATTTTTTAAAAATCGCCTCGGTGGTGGCCGAACGTTCGACCTGCCGCCGTCATCACATGGGGGCTATAGCGGTGCGGGACAAGCACATCCTGACCACCGGCTATAACGGGGCGCCGGCGGGGGCTAAAGACTGCCTGGAGCTGGGCTGCCTCCGCGATGAGCAGGGCATACCTTCCGGCATGAGGACCGAGATATGCCGCGCCATCCACGCCGAGCAGAATGTGATTATCCAGGCGGGACTTCACGGCGTGAGTCTGGAAGGAAGTACCGTTTACTGTACCCACACGCCCTGCGTGCTCTGCGCCAAGATGCTCGTTAACGCCAGGATTGCGCGCTTTGTGACCTTCGGGAAATACGACGACGACCGCTTTATAGATATATTTAAAGAGGCGGGTATCGAGGTGGATATCAAAGACAGGCCGCCGTCGCAGATAACGTACCTGGACTAGGCTTTTCTTTTTATCGTTTCCCTTACCGCCAGGGCGATATCTTTCGCCGTCAGCCCGTACCTTTCCAGAAGCTCCGCCGGCTTGCCGGACTGACCGAACACATCTTTTATCGCTACGAACTCCATCGGCACGGGCTGCCGACTGGCTGTGATTCTCGATACGATACTGCCGAGTCCTCCGGCCTCCTGGTGCTCCTCGGCGGTAACGATGGCCCCCGTCTCCGCAGCGGCTTTAACGATAGCCGCCTCATCTATCGGCTTAAGCGTGGGCATGTTCAACACCCGGCAGCTGACGCCGTCCCGAGCGAGCTGTTCGGCGGCTTCCAGGGCCGAGGCCACCAACACGCCGCAGGCGATTACAGTAGCGTTTGTGCCCGACCTCATTTCCACCGCTTTGCCGATCTGGAAACGATAGACGCTATCGAATATCACCGGCAGCCTGGGACGGCAGAGCCGGACGTAGCAGGGCCCGTTATGCGCGGCGACGGCCCTTATAGCCTGCGCGGTCTCTATACCGTCCGCCGGGACAATGACGGTAAAGCCGGGCAGCGAGCACATCAGCGCCAGGTCCTCCAGAGCCTGATGGGAAGCGCCGTCCTCGCCGACGGTCACGCCGGCATGCGTCACCACGATTTTCACGTTGAGCTTGGCCTGTGCCACCGAGACCCTTATCTGGTCGAAGCAGCGCCCCGGCGCGAACACGGCGAAGGTGCTGGCGAAGGGTATTTTTCCCGAGGCCGCCAGGCCGCTGGCGATACCTATCATGTTCTGCTCGGCGATGCCCACCTCGAAGAACCGCTCCGGGAACTCTTTCTCGAAATACCGGGTCATCGTCGAAGGCTTGAGGTCGGCGTCCAGCACGACGATGTCCGGGTTCTCCCGTCCCAGCTCCACCAGCGTTCTGCCGTAGACTTCTCTCGGCGCCAGCTCTTCGGTCACGCTATGCCAGCTCCTTCAGGGCTTGTTCCACCTGCTCGGCGCTGGGGGCCTTGCCGTGGAAATCGACGTTGTTCTCCATGAAGCTGACCCCTTTGCCTTTGACGGTATGGGCGATGATGACGGCGGGCTTTCCTTTGACCTTACGGGCTTTGCCGAAGGCATCGAACAGCTCTTCGAAGCTGTGCCCGTCTACCTCGAACACCCTCCAGCCGAAAGCAGCCCACTTCCTGTTCATGGGGTCGAGGTCCATGATATCCTTCGTAAAGCCGCTCAACTGTATGCGGTTTTTGTCTACTATGGCGGTCAGGTTGTCCACTTTAAAGTTAGCCGCGGACATGGCGGCTTCCCAGGTCTGCCCCTCGTCGCACTCGCCGTCGCTGAGCAGGGCGTAGACGCGGTAGTCCTGGGAGTTAAGTCGACCCGCCAGAGCGCAGCCGACCGCGAACGATAGCCCCTGCCCCAGGCTCCCCGAGGACATTTCCACGCCGTGCGTAACGGTGCGGTCGGCATGGCCCTGCAGATGGCTGTCCAGCTGACGAAGAGTGCTCAGTTCCGACCTCGGGAAGTAGCCGCACTCGGTGAGGACGGCGTAGAGGACCGGCGCGGCGTGCCCCTTGCTCAGGATAAACCGGTCCCTGTCCTTCCAGTCGGGGTCGGCAGGCTTAAAACGCATAATTCTAAAGTAGAGTGTGGTGATTATCTCCACGGCGGAAAGAGAGCCTCCGGGATGGCCGCTGCCCGCTTTACCTATCATCGTGATGATGTCGCGGCGCAGTCTTTTTGCCACCTCTTTAAGGTCGTCCCCAGAAGAAAATACGGAGGCTTTATCGCCTGGTGTCTCTATCAGCGGGTGATAAGAATCAGAAAGCATTATTGTCTCGCGTGATTATTTACGTAGCTCTTTCGCGGTATCTGCCCCGACATCCGGCTCCATTTTGCCCATGTCGGCGACGGCTTTTCTGGCCATGAGAGCGGCGTTTTCCGCTTTCTTCAGAGCTTCATCGACCGCCCTTCTCGCTTTCTGCGCGTCTTCTTCGGCTTTAGCCGCTGTCTTGGCCGCGTCGGTAGCGGCTTTCGCGGCGCGGGCCGGCGCCTCGCTGGCGGCTTTCACCGCGGCTTCGGCCTTGGCCAGAGCTTCGTTTGCCTTTTCGCTGGCCTCCGTAGCTTTCATAATAGCCTCATCGGCCTTGGTTATCATCTCCGTGGCTACCCGGGCGGTCTTGGATACCGCTTTTTCTCCCGCCTCGCTGGCTTCACCGGCCTTTCTTGAGGCTTCTGCCAGGGCTTTTTCAGCGGCCTTGGCTGACTCCATGGCCCGCCTCCCCGCCTCCTCAGCCGCCTGAGGAGCGCGTTCCGCCGCCTCCATCGCTTTTTTACCGGCTTCTTCCGCTCTGGCGGCCGCATCACCGGCGGCTTTCCTGGCTGCCTCCTCCGCCTCGCCAGCCCTCTGAGTGGCCTTGTTTGCCGCCTCGGTAGCCATAGCAATGGCCTGCTCGGCTTTTCGGGCGGACTCTTCCGCTGCTTTCCTGGCGGCCGCGTCCGCTTCCTCGGCCCTTTTAGTGGCTTTATCCGCCGCCTCAATGGCCCTCGCGCCGGTTTCCTCCGCTCTCTTTACCGCTTCCTCCGCCGCCCTTTTGCCTGCCAGGTTCACCTCTTCGGCCTTGTTGACGGCTTTCTCCACCGCTTCCAGGGCCCGGGCAACGGCCTCCGAGGCGTAATTCTCCATGTCTTTGCCCGTCTTCACCGAGTTATCGGCAAAGTCTTTAGCCTGCTTTAAAGCTTCGGCAATCTTCCTGCCGACCTCAGCTGTAGTTTCCCTTGAGAGTCGGGCAGCGGTGTCGGCGGCCTCCTTCGCCTGCTTTATGGCTTCATTGGCTTTGGTTTCAGCCTGGGCGGCGGCGTCCCGGGATGCCCTGGCGGCCGCATCGCCGGCTTCTTTGACCTGCTTGAGTACGTCGGTCATCTTGTTCGCTATTTCCGCCGAAGCCTCCCTTGACGCTTTAGCCGAGGCTTCGCTCGCTTCCTTGGCCTGCCTGACAACTTCCGCCATTTTTTTACCGGCTTCAGCGACCGATTCGCGGGACGTCTTGGCGGCGGCTTCTGCTTTAGCTACGGCGTCCGCTATGGTTTTAGTGGTGCTCTCGAGCATTTTATTGCCGGTCTGCCTTGTATCTTCCGATTTCTTGGACGCTTCGACCGATGCCCGTGTGGCGAGCTCGGCGGCTTCGCGCGCGGCTTTCCCCGCCTCCTCCGCCACTCTGGCGGCATCCAGCGCCACCTTTATACTGGCTTCCATCTCGTCCAGTATTTCGGGCAGGGGTTTCATCATCATCCGGGCGAGATGAGCATTTTTATCTCCCTGGGGCAGACCGATTATTTTCTTGGACATTTCCGACCTTCCTGTTGGCAAAAAAACGCCGTGATATTTTACACTTTGGCCTTGCCCTTTAGAGTAATCGTTTTTTAGCCAACTGTCAAGGAAATGTGAATACCGTACTGTCCTGACACGTCAACGGGATGATGAGAGGGTCCGGGCAGCGCGTCCGGCAAGCGTTGAACAGACGTCTAGATGGGAGTCACAGATTGATTTTCCCTGCTATTTATGGTTAAATTGATAGATTGAGAGGGGGAAAATGGACGACCTGAAATTAACTGCCGCTAAAAGGGAAGTGCTGGGCAAAAAGAACCGCTTTTTACGCCGCCGCGGTATTACGCCAGCGCATCTTTTTGGACATAACCTGAAATCGCAGACTTTACAGTGCGATACCGCCGAGCTCAAGAAAATCGTATCCCACGCCGGGACCACGCGTCTCGTAAGCCTCAGGGTTGCCGGAGAGAAAGAACCGAAGAACGTGTTCGTCCGGGAGATACAGACCGACACGCTCGGGAAATCCCTGCTCCATGTTGATTTTTACCAGGTGCGCAAGGGTGAGAAGATGACGATGGATGTTCCCATCGTCCTGGTGGGCGAAGCACCGGCTATGAAGGAGAAGGGGCGCATGCTCTCCCGGGGTATTACGGAGCTCGCCATCGAATGTCTTCCGGAAAAAGTGCCGCCTCAGATAGAAGTTGACATCAGCGGCTTAATCGAGCTTGAGCAGGACATTCACGTTAAGGATATAAAACTCGACCCCGATATAACCGTCCATGACGACCCCGAACAGATGGTCGTTAAGGTAACGGAAGTCGCTATCCAGGTCGAAGAAGAAAAGCCTGCAGAGGTTGAAGAGGAAGCCGTCGAAGGTGAAGTGACCGCCGAGGCCGGCGAGGAGAAACCCGCCGAAGCAGCCGCCGAAAAGCCTGAGAAGCAAGAATAGTCGACTTTAACACAGGCATGTAGTCGGATAATGATAATCGATTTCCACGCGCATGCGCTGCCGCCGCAGATAAAGAACAACCGCCGGCGCTATGTGGAAAGAGACCCCGCTTTCGCCGAGATATACGCCAGCGAAAAGGCGACGATAGCCACCGCCGACGACCTCATTGCTTCCATGGACCGAGAGGGAGTGGGCGTCTCCGTAATCGTTAACTACGGGTGGCGTACGCACGAACTCTGCGTCGAGACCAACGATTACATCCTGGAGTCTATAGCCCGCTACCCCGACCGTCTGATAGGTTTTTGCGCTGTCTCCACATATCACGAAAAAAAGTCCCTGGCCGAGATTGAACGTTGCGTCCGCGGGGGCGTAAAGGGCGTGGGTGAGCTGCGGCCGGACGTGCTGCCGCCCGAGAACCTGACAAAAAGTATACTCGAGCCCTTTTCCCGTCTTTTAAGGGAACACAATCTTATCTTGATGACCCATTCCTCCGACCCCGTCGGGCATGAATACCGCGGCAAGGGAGTCGCCACCCCGGAGATGCTCTATTCCTTTATCTCCAATCTTAACGGCCTGCCGGTCGTGTGCGCGCACTGGGGCGGCGGCTTGCCCTTTTATACGCTCATGCCGGAGGTGCGCCGGGCACTGGAGAACGTCTATTTCGATACAGCTATCTCCCCGTTTCTCTACCGACCCGATATCTATCGCTACGTCAAAGACCTGGTCGGCGCGGACCGCATTCTGTTCGGGACGGACTACCCAGTTCTCCCGCCTTCCCGGCTGCTTAAAGAATTCGAAGGCGTGGAAATGACACAGGACGAACGGGACATGATTCTCTCCGGCAACGCGCGCCGGCTGCTGGGAATATAGTTGAAATATGGAAGCGATACGCTCTTTTATCGCCATTGAACTGCCCGGGGAAGTTAAGTCTTCCCTTGCCGGCATACAGTCCCGGTTGAAATCGGGGAGCCGCGCCCCGGCAAAATGGGTAGACCCAGCAATCATGCACCTTACGCTAAAGTTCCTGGGCTACGTAAAAGGGGATGATGTTGGCAGCATCATCAAAGCGCTGGAAGAAGCCTGCCGCGGTGTTTCCCCCTTTCATCTCGAAATGAGCGGACTTGGCGTCTTTCCCAATCCGAGGAGCGTCCGGGTGGTCTGGGCGGGACTGACGGGGGATATAGAAAAACTTGGCCTTCTCCAGAAACGAATTGACGCTGCCCTGGCACCGCTCGGCTTTAAAGCGGAAGAAAGACCTTTTACACCCCACCTCACCCTTGCCAGGGTCCGCGAAGACGCCAGGCCGGAGGAAAGGCAGAAGCTCGGTGAGCTCGTTGACGGCACCGTTGCGCCCGACCTTAGCTTTCACGTTGATGCCGTTCACCTGATGAAAAGCCAGCTGATGAGGACCGGCCCGGTCTACACCCGCCTTGCCTCGGTAGTTCTCAAATAGGTTTACGCTCTTTAAGCTTTTTTGCTTCCTTCCGTTTCTAATCTTTACTAATTATTTATGCCCCGCTGCCATAATTTACGGCTTGTTTAGCGCCCCGGTTCTAAAATGGCTACAGGCAAGGCTGCGGAGGCGTACGATGAGCGAACCCAAAGAGCGTATACTTCTGGTTGATGACGAGGAGGCCATCAGGTGCATCCTGAATAAGGGTCTCGCCATGCGCGGCTATGACTGTGACGAAGCCGAGGACGGCGAACAGGCTCTGGAGAAGCTCGGCAAGAATCCTTCCGACCTCGTTATTATGGATATCAATATGCCCGGAAGGTCGGGCAGCGATGTCCTGCCGGATATCGTCGACCGTTTCCCGGAGACAGCCGTAATCATGGCCAGCGGTATCACCGACCCCCTAATTATGGCGCAGTGCATTAAGTCCGGCGCCCAGGACTATATAAACAAGCCCTTCCGCTTCGAGCAGGTGCTGCAGAGCGTTAACGGCACGCTGGACAAGCGTAAAGTAGAGCTGGAGGTCCAGCGCTACCTTCAGGATATCGGCAGGAAAGCCTCGCAGGAATCCGAGGAGCCGCGGAAGATATTCATCGGCGCTATTGAAAACCTCGTCAATACCCTGGAGTCTATCGATAGCTACACCAAAGGCCATTCCCGCGCGGTGGCGGAGCTGTCCCTGGCTATCGGCAACCAGTTAAAGCTTGCGCCCGAGCAGATGGAAGACCTGCGCTGGGCGGCTTTACTCCACGACGTGGGTAAAATCGCCGTCGACCCGGATATACTGAACAAGCCCGGCGAGCTGACCCCCGGCGAGTACCGCCACATTATGACTCACGCCGTCATCGGGCCCAGGCTGGTCAAACCGTTCGTGAACGATAGCGTCGTAGAGATGATTTCTCATCACCATGACCACTATGACGGCAGCGGTCTCGGGCAGTCCGTACGCGGCAAAAATATCCCCCTGGGTGCCAGGATACTGTCTGTAGCGGACGCGTATCACGCGATGATTTCCGACCGCCCCTACCGCAAGGCGATGTCAATCGCGGATGCCATGGAGGAACTGCTGTGGTACAGCGGCTCTCAGTTCGACCCCATTATCGCCAATATCGTTATCAATAACGTGCGCAGGAATAGCGGGTGGAACCAGCCAGTTAGCGGGGGTCCCGTGGCTGATAATCATTAGTTATACCATCCTGCCCCGCCCTCCTGCGTATAAGGCACTTGTAAAGTATAGCCGTTTCGTATTATACTAATACGATTCATATTATTTTCAGGTTGGGAGGAGGACCCCATGGAACAGATTCATTTCCCTAAATGTCAAAAATGCAATACTGGAGACCTGGTCCCGCTGTCCGATTTCGGCAGCCAGGGGGCGTCAATACAGTATAAAGCCTGGGTTTGCACCAATCCCGATTGCGGGTTTAACCTTAAAATCAGGAATGGCGACGTCTATCGCGACGAACCCATCATGAGCGGCACCCTCCATAACTCCCGGCCTCGCTAGTCTCACCGGGAGTTCTCACTTTATGGCTGACTGCGGAGGCAAAACGTGCTTCCTCCGATAGCTGACCTCAAGAGGGCAGCACTTGACCTGCTCTTTCCACGCTGGTGTATCGGCTGTGGCAAGGAAGGCAGCTATATCTGCCGCGACTGCCGCCGGGGCCTGCCGTTTATTTCCCCTCCCGTGTGCGTCTATTGCGGGCGTCCGCTGGGCCATGAGGCTCTATGCCGTGGCTGTGACAACGCGCCGGCGCAGATAGACGGTATACGTTCTCCGTTTGTTTTCAGCGGCATCATACGCCAGGCTATCCACGAGCTGAAATACCGCAATCTCAGGACGCTGGCGCCTTCGATGGCGGGTCTGCTGAACGATTACCTGACTGAGAACCCGCTTCCCGGCGACGTTCTGGTGCCGGTGCCGCTGCACCGTAAAAGACTCCGCGAACGCGGCTATAATCAATCCGCCCTGCTGGCGGGTGAACTCGGCAAGCTCAGCGGCCTGCCGGTGATCACCGGTTGCCTTGTCCGTCAAAGCTATACCGCACCCCAGGCGAGGTCGGTTGCGGTCGCTGACCGCCGTAAGAATGTCGCCGAAGCGTTTGCCTGCCGTGACAGCCGGTTGAAAGATAAGAGAGTTATTTTAATCGATGATGTATCAACCTCGGGCGCTACTCTAAACGCCTGCGCGGCGGTGCTGAAAGACGCGGGGGCCGCCTCGGTATGGGGGCTGGTCATGGCACTGGAGCTATAGAAAGGAGCGTGTGGACATGGAACTGCAGATAGCCGGAACCAATACGGAAATCACGCCGGCCGCACAGCGCTATATCGAGCGTAAAGTGGTCAAGCTCAACAAGCACCTGCCGGGGATTATCGATATCAAGGTGGAAATCTCGGACGAAAAAACGAAGTCGCCGCTGCAGCGCTATCTGGTGGGAATTACTGTCAATAGCGGCGTTGCCGGTACGGTTTTCCACGGGGAGGAGCGCGGCGAAGACCTGTTCAAAGCGGTCGACCGGGTAGTCGCTGTTATGAAACGCCAGCTCGAAAGGCACAAGGGTAAGCTCTATGACCGGGGCCGCAGTAGCGCCATGGCCAGGGGCAAGTATCCGCGCGCGGAACAACCTGTCGCTGAAAAGAAAGTGGTCAAGACCAAGCATTTCATCGTTGAGCCCATGGTACTTGACGAGGCCATCGAGTCGATGGAGCGACTGGGACATGACTTCTTCCTTTTTATTGACGCCGATAGTCAGGAAGTCCGGCTTTTATACCGTCGCAGCGACGGCAACTACGGAGTCATCGAGCCGGAGTTCAAGTAGTTGTTTTATATAATTTTTGACACCGCCGCCGGCTGGGTAGGCGTCCTGGGTTCCGGGGTCGGTCTGCGCCGCACCACGCTGCCGCAGCGCTCCGAGGATGCAGCCCGAGGTCTTCTCGGCGATGATTTGAAGAACTCCGGGTCGGTACCGCGTTATTGTTCCGACCTGATAGAACGCTACCGGGCCTATTTTACCGGCCAGCGTGTGGATTTCCCTTTCGAGCTGGACATTACCGCAGCCACCCCTTTTCAACAGAAAGTGTGGCAGGCGGCCCGTGCTATCCCCTTCGGACAGACACGCAGCTATAAATGGGTAGCGGCGCAGGTCGGCAGCGCCGGCGGGGCGCGTGCGGTAGGGCAGGCCCTGGGCAGGAACCCGCTGCCTGTTATCGTACCGTGTCACCGCGTGCTCGCCGCCGGTGGCGGTCCGGGCGGCTTTAGCGGAGGAATTGAAGTAAAGAAATTCCTGTTGAGACTGGAAACGGGCAGGTCTAGATTATAACTGATAACCGTTCGTTTTAGCCTGGTAGATGCGCCGGCGGGATTCCGCCATGCCTCTGAGCATAACGTTCATGAAGTCCGCTTCGTATTGTTCGATGAGCCCCTCGGCGGCGAAACTGTAGTAGCGGTTATCCCCGATAACGATATGGTCCAGGACCCTCAGGCGCAGCAGTTTGCCGGCGTATACCAGCTCCCGGGTCAGCTCCTTATCGTTCACGCTGGGCTCGGGGTTCCCCGACGGATGATTATGTACAAAAATCAACGACGCGCCGTTGCTCTTTATGGCGCCTTCGATAACCTCGCGGGGAGAGACCGAACTGCTGTTGACCGTTCCTTCCGAGAGGTCGATGGTATCAATAATCTGGTTCTGCGCGTTGAGATAAATTACCTTGAAGACCTCTTTCTTGAGGCCCCGCATGGAGTGGTAAAGGTAATCGAACACCTCCTGGGAGGAGCGGTAAAAAGGCTTTTCCAGGATTCTTGCCTTGAGGAACTCGCGGGCGACCTCCTGCACCAGCTTTATCCCGAAGGCGCTGTGGGCCCCCACGCCGTCGATTTTCTGTAGCTCTTCGGGCGGTGCTTCGAGGACGCCGCGCAATGTCTGGAATCTCTTTATCGCCTCCTTGGCCGCCGCTTTGCAGTCGCGCCGCGGCGTGCCGAGGCTGAGCAGAAGCTCCACGATTTCGTAGTCGTGGAAGCCGGTGAGGCCGGACTTAAGGAACTTATCGCGCAGTCTTTTCCTGTGGCCCCGGTGAATATCTTCCGGCTGGTGTGCTTGCTTGTCTTCAATGCTCATAATAAGATACCGTATTTTAACATCAAGTTGTAAAACTTTCCAGAAAATCTTTGTGCTATAATACTTGATAACAGAGCGTTAAGGAGAAACATATGGCGGATAAAGTCAACCCCAGGCATGAGATATTCAGTAAACCCCTCCCCGAGCTTCTCGATGAAATCGAGAACGCGGCGGCGGATGCCCGCGCGGCGGCGGACGAGGCGAGGGCCGCTGGAGAAAGGGCCGCCCAGGACGTTATGAAAAGACTGAGAAAGCTGTTCCTGAAAATGTCCCGGGACATCACCGAGGAGCTCGGCGAAAAGTCCGGCAAGTCGACTAAGTAATGACCTCGGTCTTTATTCCGTCTTCCCCCACCAGCTCTACGAGGTCATGCCTGAGCTCCGGGGAGTAGCCCGTATAAATATTAGGCAGCTTCAAAGGGATAGCCGCGCCGCCGTTCAGGATATTTAAGTGCACTTCATCCCGCCCTGTGTAGGTCCTGAGGATGCCGATTACTTTATTGAGCCGTGAAATATCCCCGTCCTTGTCGTCAGTCTGTTTGATATTAATTATCAGCCGGTGCCTTTCCGGGGGCACGACGGCCTGTTTTTGTACAGGAGCGTTCACGGGAGCTGTTTCCTGCTCCGGCCCGCCGGATATTTCCTCGTCCGCGGGGGGCTCATAGTATTTAACGTCGTCGCAGATAACGCTCATCTCATCGTCTCTCGCCCTGACCTTGCCCTGGACGATAAGCTCGGCCCCTTCCTGCCAGTACTCTTCGGTCTGGGAATAGACCTGCGGCCAGACAATGACTTCCACCTGCCCGCTGACGTCCTCCAGCATGACGATGGCGAACTGTTCGTTTTTCCGGGTGAACTGATATCGCGCCATCACGACCCGCCCGGCGATAACGACGACATGTTTGTCCAGCTCCGCGTCGATATTGCCGCAGAATACCGCGTTAGCCTGCCTGGCGCTGAATACCGGACTGAACGGTTTTTCTGAAAAACTCACCCCGATAAGCTCTTTTTCCCAGTATGCTTTCTCGCGGTCGGAGGTGGCCGAGGGGGTAAGGTCGAGCGCTGACAACGGGACCGGCGCCGTTTGCCCGAACAGGTCGAACATGGTAGACTGGCCGGTGGCGCGCAGGTGCTGCTCGCGCTGCGCCAGTGATAGTATCCTGCCGATGCTGTTGAGCAGGGTGCCGCGCTCATCCAGCCTGTCCAGCGCGCCGGTCTTTATCAGGCTCTCCATGACCCTCCGGTTGACCGCCTGGAGGTCGCACCGGCGGCACAGGTCTTCGATAGATTTAAAGGGCCCGTTCGAATTACGCTCTTTAACGATTGGTTCGACGGCACCCGCGCCGACGTTCTTAATCGCCGCCAGCCCGAAGCGTATGGCAAATTTATCGCCGCCGTCTTTTTCCAGCGAAAAATCAATCTGGCTGCGGTTGATGTCCGGCGGCAGCACCTCTATGTTCAGCCGGCGGCACTCCGCGACGGCCCCGGCGGCCTTTTCCAGCTGACCTTCGTGTATGGTCAGGAAAGCCGTAATATACTCCGCCGGGTAGTTCGCTTTCAGATAGGCGGTCTGATAGGCGATGAGGGCATAGCATGAGGCGTGGGCTTTATTGAAGGCGTACCCGGCAAACGGCTCGATAAGGGCGAAGACCGCCTCCGCCATCTCGGAGGAATAGTTGAGCTTTTTCGCGCCGGCAATGAAATTGCGCTTCTCCTTCCTCATCGTCTCGGCTATCTTTTTACCCATGGCTTTGCGGAAGATATCCGCCTGCCCCAGGCTGTAACCGGCGAACTCCTGCACAATCAGCA
>CAYTZI010000029.1:0-17870 GCA_964442335.1 uncultured Dehalococcoidaceae bacterium
AAGCCGCTCCGGGAGAATTCAGAACTCGCAAAATAAAAATCGTCCAGGCAGGACACCCGGTGCCGGATAATCGGGGGATTAGAGCTGTTAACGAGATGCTGGCTTTAAAAACGAAATACGCAATAACCCGGAATGACCTGATTCTTTGTCTCTTCTCCGGGGGTGGTTCGGCTTTGATGCCGTGCCCGCTGGAAGGCATCTCTTTGGTTGAAAAACAGCTCGTCACCAATCTTCTTTTATCCTGCGGGGCAGACATTAACGCCATAAATATAGTCAGGAAACACCTGTCCCGGACGAAGGGGGGAGGACTAGCGCAATACTTCGCCCCGTCCAGAATAATATCCCTGATTCTCTCCGATGTAATCGGGAATGACCTCAGCGTTATCGCCTCCGGTCCTACATTTCCTGATCCGTCGACCTATCAAGAAGCTTATACCGTATTAAGAAAATATCACCTCTCCGATAAAGTACCGAAAGGTATCATCTCAATTTTGGAATCAGGCTGCCGTGGAGAAATAGCTGAAACGCCAAAATCATTAAGCAATGCCATTAATTACATTATCGGAGATAACCGGATAGCACTTGACGCCATGGCAGAAAAGGCGCGCCAGCTTGGTTTCACACCTCTGATTGTGTCTTCCGAACAAACCGGGGAAACCGCAAGTGTCGCTCGCCAGAGAGCCAGAGAGATATTCAGTGATAATTATAGAGGATATAATGCCTTGCTTATCGGGGGCGAGACGCTCCCAGAATTACCGGATAAACCGGGGAGAGGCGGCAGAAACCAGCATTATGCAGCGGTCACCCTGGAACAGTTTGTGAATTTCCCCGGAGACTGGCTGTTAGCCAGCATAGGTACGGACGGCTCCGATTTTATCCCGGAAGTAGCCGGGGCAATTGTCGATAGGCAAACCCTCCGGGCCATCGAGTCCAAAAAGGTTGATATTAAGATTCATCTTGAACGGTACGATAGCTACACCCTGCTGAATAATATCGGCAACTCTCTGGTTATTACCGGGAATACCCATACTAACGTCGGGGATGTTATGCTGTATCTTTTTAGAAGTAACCCCACGTCATAATGAAGATAGCTATATAATACCTCTTAACCTGGGGTCAAGAGCATCTCTCAATCCATCCCCCACCATGTTGAAGCCGAACACGACCAGCATAATAGCGACACCGGGAGCAAAGGAAAGTAGCGGGTCGGTGGTAAGGAATAAATAGCCTTCATTGACCATACCGCCCCAGGTCGCGGTTGGTAGCTCAATGCCGATACCGAGGTAACTCAAACCGGCTTCGGCCAAGATGGTTGTCCCCATCATCATAGTTACCATCACTATAATCGGCGGAAGGCTGTTGGGAAATATATGGCGCAGCATAATACGCCAGTCCGTGGCGCCTATTGATTTACCCGCCAGGACATAGTCGTTTTCCCTTACGGAGAGGACCTGTCCGCACATTATCCTGGCATATCCGGGCATCAGTGAGATACCCAGGGCTACCATGACATTGACCAGGCCGCCGCCGAGCAAGGAAGTGATAAGTAAAGCCAGCAATATCATGGGGAACGCCATCAGCGCATCCATAAACCTCATGATAACGGTATACCGCCACCCCCCGAAATATCCGGCGAGCAGCCCGAATATCATCCCGGCCCCGGCGGCTATACCCACGGCAACCACACCAACCATAAGGGCAATGCGGCTACCATAGATAACGCGGCTTAGAGAGTCCCTCCCGAAATTATCGGTGCCCAGCAGATGCTCTCTTGAAGGTCCGGCAAGAGTATTGCCAAGGTCCTGCTTATAGGGGTTATAAGGAGCTATTTGAGGTGCGAACACAGCCGTAATAAAAAATATTACGATAATAATCATGCCGAAAAGCACCACCTTCCGGCCCAGGAACACCCGGGTGAAGCGTTTAAATTCGCTAGTGCGCGGGGTTATTTCGTTAACGTTATTTAACCCCTGTTCATTTTTCAACATAACCAGTGTACCTATCTGTACCTGACTCTGGGATCGAGCCAGCCATAGGAGATATCTATAATCAGGTTGGTTAAAATTATGGTGGCGGCTATAACCATGGTAATGCCTTGCGTGACCTGATAATCCCGGTTGAGAACCGAATCAACCGCGAGCCTGCCCATACCGGGAATGTTAAAAACAGTCTCGACCAATACCGAACCACCGAGGATAGTACTAAGTTGCAGTCCGGCCAGAGTAAAAACCGGTATGAGGCCGTTTTTCAGGGCATGCTTCATTATGACCGACCGTTCTTTTAAACCCTTGGACCAGGCGGTGCGGATGTAATCCTGCTGCATGACCTCCAGCATACTGGAGCGGGACTGGCGCGCTGTTGAAGCCATAGGCAGAATAGCCAGGCAAATAACCGGCATAATCAGTTTTTTCGTGCTTAGCCAGAAGTCCTCAAAAGGCGAGGTATAGCCCATAACGGGGAGCCATGGAAGGAAGACCGCAAATAGATAAATCATCATAATGCCCAGCCAGAAGGTAGGAAGGGTGATTCCTATATTGGCTAAGATGGTAACCACGGTATCCGGCCACCTGCCACGCCTGATCGCAGATACTACACCGAACCCTACGCCAGCCACTTGGGCCAAAATAAAAGCCAGTATTCCCAGGTGAAGAGTAAGAGGTATCCGTTCCAGCATCAGGCCGCCCACACTAAAGTGGAACCTGATGGAGTTCCCAAAGTCACCGCGGATTACTCCGTACAACCAATCAAAATACTGGATTAACAGAGGCTTATCCAGGCCGTACTCATGTCTTAGCATCTGGATTTCTTCCTCTGTTTTTATCTGTACTTCCTCTGAAGTCAGCAGCAGGTATATAGGGTCGCCGGGCAGCAGGCGTAAAGCCAGAAAGACGATAATAGAAACAATCAGAAGAATGAACACCGCCTGCACGCATCTGCGGATTATAAAAGTTATCATAAAGCCACATTACCTTTAGGTTGCCGGCTTGCTACCCCGTTTCAGAATAAAAGGCTCTCCTTCTGAACGATACAATTACTAGGTATTCATAAAGGTCAGTTTTCGGGCAGGCCGAGCATTGCCCGGCCTGCCCGAATGTCCATCAGTAGTATTTCAGATTATCAGATTATTTGTCCAGCCAGATTGTGTCCGCTCTCCAGAAGAAACCGCTGGCCATTTCAAGGAAATGACCGTCCTTAACGTATGGCTGAACGACCCAGGCGCGGACCACATTCCATACCGGGATGCACATTTCGTTCTCGTAGATATATTTGACCAAGGCTTTTTCTTTGGCGGGGTCGTACTCGAATGATGTGGCCGCCGCATTCCACAGGTCGATATAAGCCTGCGGCTTATCGACGCTGACATACTGTTTGTCATTGGGGTCTAAGACGCCCTGTAAGGTCGTGTGCCAGCTACTCGGGCCGGTAGGCGCCGCGTAAAGCAGGCCGCTCCAGCCGGTCCTCCCGTATTCCTCGAACTTGGCGCTCTCCAGAATCTGGATGTTTGCCTGAACGCCGATTTCGGCCCACTGGGACTGTAATGCCTGGGCTACCGATTTAGCCGGCTCATCATTGGTTACGAGGAAGTTAAACTCGAACCCATTCTTGTATCCTGCCGCTTCCAGCAATTGTTTTGCTTTAGTCACGTCATAGGTACGTTTGGGGAGGGAGGAGTCATAGGCAGCGGAACTCGGCGGGGCATATTGATAGGCAGGGCCCCAGAAACCGTAACTGAATGCTGCGGCGATGGCATCCTTATCAATGGCATATTCGAGCGCTTCACGCACCTGCTCATTGGCAAAGGGTGATTCAGGGTTTTTGCTATCCGGGAAGTATCCGCCTACCCCCAGGGTCCCCGTGACGGCAACCAATCCAGCATCCACCAGGTCTTTCAGGTTCTTATCGGCGCCGGAAGCCATACCATCGAGCTCCCCACTCTTCAGGGCGGCTATCTGGGTCATCGGGTCAGCGATACACTTGTAGATGATTTTATCAAGATAAGGTTTACCCGTATTCCAATAATCATCAAATTTCTCGTATACCACCTGTACGTCACGCACGTAATCGGTCTGTTTGAACGGGCCGGTCCCCACCATATTCCACCTCGCCCATTCGATACCGTTCTTGTCAAACGACTCTTTCGATATTATGAAGTTGCCCCCCTCGAAGGAGAAATTAGAAAGAGAGGAGTTGGTCCACTTTTTCATGTTGACCCGGACGGTATATTTATCAATAACTTCCACAGAGGCCCAGTCGATATTTGAAGGTTTTCCAGTGGGTATCTCCAGGTCATAATTCCATTTAACTACGTCGGCGGTGAGCTCTGAACCATCATGGAACTTAACGCCTTGCCTCAAAGTAAAAGTGACCGAGCTGCCATCATCTGCTACCTTCCAGTCCGTGGCTAATCTGGGTGAGAAGGTACCATCAATACTTTCCTCAAGGAGCGGCTCGAGGCATGGCTGCTGGAAGAGGACCTCCGCGAACTGTCTTTCCGGCGGATAACCGAGAGGCTGCCCGGGGAAGATAGGTTCGGAAACCGTCAGGGTGCCGCCGTATTTTGGCGTTCCTGCTGTCGAAGTAGGTGTTGGAGAGGGCGTTGGTTCCTCGCAGCTTGTCAACAGCACTCCCGCCAGCAGAATGCTAAGTAGCAAAACCGTCATTACAATAAATGGGACTTTTTTCATGGTGAATTAATTCCTCCTTAAGGCATAACTACTATTTGCTCTCAAGCTGATGCATGAGGGGAATTACGGAGTAAAAAATGTTGACTTTCCTATTTACACCTCCTTTCCTTCTATGCTAAAACTCTTTTACTGCCTAAAAACGACCATCAGGTTATTATTCGGGTGCGATAGTCGCATACGATTGGCGGCGAAATTATAACAGAATAAATACGCATTGTCAAATAAATTTGAATAGTCAGAAAAAGTATGAAAACCGGGTGCTTTGCTGCAAAAACTGATTTATTGAATACGTATAGAGAAAAAGATGATGTTACCGGAAAAAAGAAAGGGACTGAAAATCAAATAGACCGGGAGAACTGATTCACCAAAAAAATTTTTCTGTTTGCTTTATCAGGAAAGCTACTTGTCTATCGGCGGAAGCGGAACTTCATATCTAATGCCGACACGTTTGATAGCCGCTTTACGAAGCTTCATCAGTGATGAGATAAATTGTTTTCTTTCATCATCCGTCAGTACAGATAAGGTATCAGGGATATTCTTAGGAATGAACGAACGTTGATAGACATCATACCCTTTTTTTGTTATTTTAATCCTTACCTGGTTTTTCCGGTCGAGATCCTTAACTTTTTGCAATAACCCCTGTTTTTCCATTCTATCTATTATTTCGGAAATAGAATGAGGTTCGCGGAAAAGCCATCTGGCTATCTTGGCCGGGGTTGCATTACGGCCGATTAACTCAATGATAAATAATAGCTGGGCATGTCTTTCAGAAATATCCTGGGAATGTAATTCTCTTTCACGTGCTTTTGAAATAGCATCCCGGGTCTGGCTGAACAGGACCCATAAATAATAGTCCGAATAAATATCACGCATTTTATTTTAAAATCACAATAAAAAAACGCCCGCTACTGCGCAAATGGCAAACGTTCTAAACAGGTCAAACATATTATAACATAATTAGCGCCGAACCAGTTAAACTGCCAGGTAAATGTACTATTACTTGACAAACAATTCGTTCGATATTATTTACGGGGAAGGATATTCTTATCAACGGGATGCTCTAATCTATTCTCTCCTATTATGGCTGAGTATTGTGGGGTAATCGGACAATTAACGAAGAAGAAGGGCGTACCAACCCTTTTGTGTATGATCGGGCAATGGACTAATCCGGCCGGGATATGTACGGCACAGGTCTCTTTAATAATCATTTTTTCGCCGTTTTCGCCTAAATACAACTCGGTTTCCGCATCGTAAGCTTTTAAATCCGGCAAACAGGGGACAAACACGAAGACTTCAGCAAAATCGTGTTTATGGGCTTCTTCTTTTCCCTCGAAGGGCACGCTCACATGGGTAAATCTAATCTGAAAGTTGCTGTCTTTTAAAGCATAAAAAATCATATTTATAAATGGCGGATAAATAGTATCGCGTGTAATTTCTGTTGTCTTTAAATGATCATATTTGGATTTAGCCATATTCACATACTCCTGTCCATAATAGTCGGATACGATAATAAATAATAACATGAGAAAACTGAAAAGGTCAAGAAAAAAAGGGAATGTTGTTCTTAAAAAGTGGCTTTGCCACATGTGGCAGGAAGTCATTTCCCGTCAAAATAGGCGGGATATATAGAGTCAACCAGCCTTTTGACAAGCCACGTTTTATCCCTCTATGATTAGCAAGAATATATCAGCGAGGTAAAAAAATATGCCGAAAATCAATTACGAAAAATACCTGGTGAGAAAGCCCAACTATGAAGCCTTCGGAGGTACCAAAAACCGTCAGAGCCCGACGATGACGATAATGAGCAATAAACAGGTCCCGGGCTGCAACTATTACATAGAGCCGGGCTGGATTTATGGCATACCGGAGCCTAACCCGAGCCTTCATGAGCATGTCCATGAGTACGATGAAATCGTCATGCATTGGGGTGGCGACTACCGGCAGCCGCAGGTGCTCGGCGGCGAGGTAGAATTCTACGTCGGCGGGCAGCCGGTAGTATTCAATACCACGACCGCTTTATATATTCCCAAGGGGACGCTGCACGGTCCTGTGATATGGAAAAGGTTTGATTATCCGCACATGCAGATGGCGATTATGTGCGGCACGGGCGAAGCCGGCACTGCCTGGGGCTCCAGCGGGATTCATGAAGCGAAGGATAAGGTACCGGTGAAAACCAGAGACTACGATTACGAACAGTACGCAGTCCGCAGTCCCATGCGTGAAGCCGGCGCGGAATTCATCGCCGGGCGTACCAGTCCCACGCTGACCATGATGAGCAGCGTACAGGTGCCAGGCGTTAATTACTATATTGAGATGGGGTGGACCTACGGGATGCCGGTCTCCAAAATGGCTGGCCCCGGCATGCCGGAAATGGTGCATAAAAATTTTGATGAAATTGTCCTGCACATCGGCGGCGACCCGTCTCATCCGGAAGAACTCGGCGGCGAAGTAGAGTTTTACGTGGGTGGCCAGCCGCTGAATTTCAACACTACTAGCGCTCTTTTTATCCCGCGCGGCGTTAAGCACGGGCCCTTACGCCTTAAGAAATACGAAAATCCCCATCTCGTCATCGCAATAATGTGCGGGGCCGGTACAATTCAAGAAGGCTGGGGCGATAGTTTTAAAAAGTAGTAGTTACCTCTTTCGGGAGAGATGCGAACATTTGCAGTACAAGCTACTGATAAACGCTGGAAAAATCCAAATTCCACCAAGATGCCCGGGGGAGTCTCCGTCTCTTCATATAACGCAAAATGGCATGATAAGGCACAGAAAAATTTTATTTGACAATGCATATTTATTTTGTTATAATCTCGTCGCCAATCGTATGCGACTATCGCACCCGAATAATATTTCACCCAGCTTTTTCCGGTAGTCTTCATAAAAGTGAAGGAAAGTGATTAGTGTAAATGGCAAAACATAAATACGCTAAATATATCTTAACCCAGCCACCGGTTTCCAGATACCAGAAAAGAGCCAATGGCCCCGCCCTTGACCAGATATTACTGATGAACGGAGAAAACGTACCGGGCGCTTTCCATGTCCATTGTGCATGGATACATCCCGGGCCGAATCCCGGGGTCTATGAAGCCCACGTACACCCTCACGATGAAATACTCGGTTTTATCGGCACAAACCCGGATGATACCAGCGACCTCGGTGCGGAGGCCGAGTTGTGGATAGAGGATGAAAAATACATCATTAATAAAAGCTTCCTCGCTTTTTTCCCTAGAGGAGTCGTACACTGCCCACTGACAGTACGTGATGTGAAACGCCCCATTTTACACTTCGATATCCAGATTGCCAGCGGCAGACCTGAGTTTACATGGGTAAAAGACCTGCCTGCTAAAAAAGAAAGGTGACTAATATGGTCGAACAAGAACTGCTTGCCAGTATAGTAGGGAAAAACAACGTAATTACCCGGCAGGAGATACTCGACCGTTACGCCAGCGATATGAGCTTTGTGAGTACGGTCAGGCCGAGCTGCATCATTAAACCGAGAAATACCGGGGAAGTGGAAAAGCTAGTTAAATACGCCCGGGAAACGGGTACGCCGCTAATACCGGTAAGTTCCGGCGCGCCCCACTTCCGCGGCGATACCATTGCCAGCGTCGGCGGGGCGGTGGTCGTAGACCTTTCCGGCATGAAAAAAATCATCAGGGTAGACCGGCTGAACCGCGTGTGCATGTTCGAGCCGGGCGTTACCTTCGGCGAGTTGATACCGGCAACAACCAAGGAAGGTTTAAGACTCAATATCCCGCTAATGCCGCGAAGCACAAAATCGGTTACGGCAAGCATGCTGGAGCGCGAACCGGTGATTTTACCCACCTACCACTGGGATATTATGGACCCCCTGGACTGCGTGGAAATAATCTTCGGCACCGGCGACATGTTCCGTACCGGCGCCGCTGCCGGCCCGGGTACTCTGGAAGAGCAGTGGACGGCGGGTGGAGCTCAAGTCGAAGCCGCCGGGCCTTCGTCAGCCTCCTGGTACCGGCTTGTCGGCGGGTCGCAGGGGACGATGGGTATCGTTACATGGTCATCCGCAAGATGCGAAATACTCCCCAGGCTGGAAGAACCTTACATGGCAGGGTCTGCCAAACTCGACCCGATTATGGAAATGGTGCACTGGCTGGTCAGATTGAGAATACCCAATGAATGTTTCATTTTGAACAAAATGAACCTGGCCGCAATGATGGCCAGGAAATGGCCGGGTGAATATGAAGAAATCAAGGAAGGCCTGCCTGGCTGGATATTATTTTACAATCTTGCCGGCTATAACTACTTCCCGGAAGAAAGAATCAAGGTCCATGAGACGGATGTCCGTGAAATAGCGCAAAAAGCGCAACTGGAACCGGCCCGGTCTGCGGGCAAGGTCTCTGCCTTCGAGCTACTGAAAGCCGCGCAAGGGCCATCCACGGAGCCGTACTGGAAGCTACGCTACAAAGGCGCCTGCCAGGACATTTTCTTCATCACCAAATTCCAGAGTGTCAGAGAAACAATCGAGTACATGTATAAAGCGGTGGATGAAGCTGGTTATCCTGTCACCGACCTGGGCATATATATCCAGCCGCTGGTGCAGGGGAGCAATTACCATGTCGAGTTCAATCTGTTTTACGACCCTGAAAACCGAAAGGAGAAGAACAGCGTCAAAGAACTCACCGCCGATGTCATTAACCCCCTGATATCCAGGGGAGCGTTTTTCTCCAGGCCTTACGGCGAAAGCGCCCGGTCTATTTTGAATAGAGACGCGGCTACCGTCCAGGCTTTGAAAAGAGTTAAGGGAATAGTCGATCCGGACAATATCATGAACCCGGGAAAACTATGCTTTTAAATAACATACCGATATAAAAATTGAGGAGAAAACAAAATGGCGCTTGAAGAATACCGCACCTACATGGAAACATGCCGCCGATGTTCCGCGTGTAAATTTATTCCCTTTGAAAAAGTCACGGGGTTTGACGACGTTAACGTTTGCCCCAGCATCACCAGGTATAACTATCATACCTACTGCGGGGGTGGACGTATGGTGATGGGCACCGCCCTGCTGGAGAAGCGGTTGGACTATACCGATAAACTCGTCGAGGTAGTATATAATTGCCAGATGTGCGGCGCCTGCGATACGTCATGTAAATATTCCATGGATATGGAACTGACCGAGCCGATGAATGAGATACGTATCAGCTGTGTGGAATCCGGACATTCCAACCCCGCCCTGGATAAAGTTATCAATAGTCTGCGTAAGCAGGGCACGATGGTGCCCGGCGCGAAAGCCAGGCGCGGTGAGTGGGCTGCCGGACTAAATCTTAAGGATGCCACCAAAGAGAAGGTGGACATACTGTATTTCGTCGGGTGCCAGACCAGCTATAACAAAGATATGTGGAAGCTGGCAAAAACCGCCGCCAGGCTTCTTCAGCAAGCCGGCGTAGACTTTGGCATCCTCGGCGAAAACGAGACCTGCTGCGGCGGACGCGCTTACCAGATGGGTTATAAACAGGACTTTATGGACCAGGCAAAAAAGTCCCTGGACCTGATTAAAAAATCCGGGGCCAAAACAATCGTGACTACGTGTGCAGAAGGTTATTATACCTTTAAAGTCCTTTACGATAAGTTCAACCTTAAAGGCGACCTGGAAGTCCTTCACATCACGGAACTCCTCGCGCGCCTGATAAAAGAAGGCAAACTAAAACCCCGGAAAAAGGTTGATATTACCGTCACTTACCACGACCCGTGCCATCTCGGGCGCATGGGTGAACCCTATATTCACTGGAACGGTAAAGAGGTCGTTGATGAAATACGCACTTTCGACCCGCCTAAAGAGTACCGCCGCGGGACTTACGGAATATACGAGCCGCCGCGTGAAGTATTGAAGAGCATCCCTGGTTTGAGGCTGGTGGAAATGGACAGGATTAAAGAATACGCCTGGTGCTGCGGCGCGGGCGGCGGTGTGAACGAAAGCAATCCGGAGTTTTCCATGTGGACGGCCCAGGAAAGAATTAAAGAAGCCGAACAGACTGGCGCCACCGCCATCGTTACCGCCTGCCCCTGGTGCCTAAAGAATTTTCATGAAGCAATTGCACAAAAAGGCGGCAGCCTCAAAGCATATGACGTCATCGAGCTACTGGACAAGGCACTTTAGGAGGTCATGAACCATGACGGTTAAAAATAGAGATTTTTATAAAGCGCTTGAAGACATCCTGGGACCGGAATATGTTTCTGAGGACCCCGTGATTACCGAGACCTATGCCAACCCTGTGAGACGCGGCTTTGCCGTGCCGCCCAGATTCGCAGCGATAACTCTGCCCGACAGCACGGAACAGGTGCAGGCGATTGTCAAGCTATGCAATCGGCACAAAATGCAGTATAAAGCCGCCAGCACGAGCTGGCTTTACAGCGATGCCGCCAACCCCGATTGTATCAAAATAGACCTGCGGCGGATGAACCGTATTATCGAAATTAATGAGAAAAGCATGTATGCAGTGGTGGAACCTTATGTCATCGGCGCCCAGCTCCAGGCCGAGTGTATGAAAAGAGGCCTTAACTGCAACCTGACCGGGGCGGGAGCCAACTGCTCCGCTCTTCCATTAGCCGCCCATGTCAATCTGGGACACTTGAGCCAATCCGGCAGCTACGGCGAGAGAAACCAGCTTGCATTGGAATGGGTCATGCCGGATGGAGAAATCGTAAGACTGGGATCGCTGGGGACGAACGACGAGTGGTTCTGCGCCGACGGACCGGGGCCTTCTCTCCGTGGCATCGTCAGAGGCAACACCATGCCGCTAGGAGGGTTGGGCGTTTATACCAAAGCAGCCCAGAAGCTCTACCACTGGCCGGGCCCGGCTACTTTCCCCATGGAAGGTGTATCTCCCAAATACAAGCCAGCTTACATTCCAGCTGGTTTCCTGGTACGTTATTTCTCCTTTAAAGATTTAGATGACATGATTGATGCCGTGCTTAAAATCGGCGAGGCGGAAATCGCCACCGAGCTAATGTGCTTTAACGCCGCTATGATGGCTTCCAACCTGGCGACAAAGAACATGGAAGAGGAAATCGAAATCTACAACGCATTCAAAGACTCGGTGCTCGGCCCTGGCTTCATGGTGCTTATCGCGGCTAATTCAATCGGCGATTTTGCATACAAGAAAAAGGTCCTGGAGACCATCATCGGTGAGACAGGAGGGAAGCCTCTGAAGGAGGTCGAAGACCCCGAGAACCAGGGAGGCTACATCTGGCGCTATTTCCGGGAGACCGGCTCGATTAAAGAGACCGGGCGTGTTTTAGCGCCGCAGGCGGGCATGGTCGGCGGCGGTGATTCTTTCCCGCTCATGAGTTACTTCATTAAGAGCTGCTCCAAACTCAAGGCCAGGCTTATCGCGGACGGTTCGCTTTACGATGACGGCAGCTCACCCTTCATCCAGTCCATCGAGCACGGGCATACCGGTCACGGCGAAATCCTGGCACGCATATCGATGCGGGTCAAAGACCCCAGGGAGGTCAACCGGATAATTAACAACGGCTCAAATGAAATTTCTATTAAAGAACATTTCGGCGTTCCACAGCATGTCTGGAGCGATGCCCTCCATGATATGTACGGACCGCATGCCAGTAACTACCATCTCTGGTTAAGGAAAATAAAGAAGACTTTTGATCCTAATGCAGCTTCGGAGGCTTCTACCTATATCAATGCCAAGGATTAACTGCGGTATAACGATGGATATAACGTTATTTACTAAAGAAATTAAGGCCTCCTCTTTTTTGCTGGAGAGGACGCAGATGATTCCTGTATTGTCAGGACTCATTCAAGTTCTCTCCAGCAAGTTTAAACAGGACTCAAAATATTTATAGAAGGAGAAAAACCAATGTTGCTCAAAGACAGGGTTGCCATTATCACAGGAGGGGCGCGCGGGATGGGGCGGGCTATCGCTCTCCGTTTCGCCGGGGAAGGGTGTTCATCGGTCATCGTCGATGTACTGGACAAGGACGGCGAAAAAACGGTAGCGGACATCAAAAAGGCGGGGAAAGACGCTATATACATCCACTGTGACGTTACCAGCAGTACCGATGTAAAAAATATGGTAGCTAAAGCCATCGCCAGATTTAAGAAGATTGACATCATGGTAAATTGCGCCGGCATCGGCAGGCCCCCGACACGGATTAGCGATATCACCGAAGAAGAATATGACAGGGTCGTGGACGTTAATATGAAAGGCATTTTCCTCTGCCTTCAGGCTATTGCGCCGCACATGAAGGCCAATAATTACGGCAAGGTCGTCAATATCGCCTCGCTGGCGGGTATATCCCCCACCGCGATTTCCATGCACTATGCCGCCGCTAAAGCCGGCGCTAAATTCCTTTCCGAATGCTTCGCGCTAGAAATGGCTAAATACCATGTTACCTGCAACGCTATTCTCCCGGGCATGATACGCACGGATATGACGCGGGATTTTGCCCCGCCCTCGATAAAAGACCTGGATGCTTTCATGAGTAAACTGGCCGAGGGCATTCCTCTTGGCAGAGAAGGCACGGTAGAAGATATCGCCTCGGCAGCGTTGTTCCTCGCCTCGGACGAATCGTCTTACATTACCGGAGACAGCATACGCGTCGGCGGCGGCATGCCCGCTCATGCAGCGCCTTAAACCTGATTTTCTATGCAGGACTACAAGGCCGATTAAAAATACTGGATGGAAAAGGAGCTAAAATGTTAACCCCAAAAATGTGGATAGGCAATAAATGGGTAGACGCCGCTTCCGGGAAGACTTATAAAGTCGTCAATCCTGCCACCGAGGAAGAAATCGCCCAGGTGCCCCTGGCTGATAAAGGAGATGTTGATAAAGCCGTGGCCGCGGCAAAAAAAGCCTTACCGGTATGGTCTAAAAAATCTCAGGATGAACGCACGGAAATCATAAACAAGATTGCCGCCACCATGAGGGAATTCGGCCCCGAACTGGCCAAGCTCGATGTCCTGGACCACGGTACCCCGGCGAAAATGGCTTTTGGGATGTCGATGGGCGGCGCCAAGCAACTGGAGTGGGCGGGGCAGGCAGCCCGGGCGATGATGGGGGAGTATATTCCTTCTTCGCGGGCAAAAACGCTGTTCTGGCTTAAGCGCGAACCGATTGGTGTTTGCGCTTTAATCATCCCCTGGAACGGCCCGCTGGCGATGCTTATCACCAAGATGTCGCAGGCACTGGCTGTCGGGAATACCTGCGTTATCAAACCTCCGAGCATCGATTCTCTGACTTCTTTAAAATTTGCAGAAATTTTGGAGAAATGCGGTTTACCGGAAGGCACGGTGAATATCATTACTGGCCCCGGCGGAACGGTCGGGGAAGCGATGGCTTCTCATCCCGATGTAGGGATGGTTTCCTTTACCGGCAGCTGCGAGACCGGCAAGCGAATTATGGAGCTTGCCAGCAAGACGGTAAAACGAGTCAGTCTGGAACTGGGCGGCAAGAACCCCTACATCGTTCTGGCGGACGCCGACCTGGATCTGGCGGTGAATTGCGCCGTGCGGTGTACGCAGATGAACAGCGGCATGGTGTGCGCTTCGCCGGGCAGGTATTATCTGCAGGAAAAAGTGCATGATGAGTTCGTAGAAAGATACATCGAGGGGGCGAAAAAATGGGTTGTCGGCGACCCCAATGATGAAAAAACGATGATGGGCCCTGTAGTCAGCGCCGAACACCGCGAGCATATTGAACGCCTCGTGAAAAAAGGCGTCGAGGAAGGCGCCAAACTCGTCCTCGGCGGCAAACGCCCTACCCAACCGCCCCTGAACAAAGGTTATTACGTAGTGCCTACCGCATTTACCGGCATTACACCGAATATGACCATTTACCGGGAGGAAATCTTCGGACCGGTGGCCTGTTTCATCAAGTATTCCGATGAGGATAAAGTAATCGAAATGGCCAACGATAACACCTTCGGGCTTTGCGCCTCGGTCTGGACAAAGAATGCTGCTAAGGGTATCAGGTTTGCTAATGAAATTAACGCCGGTGCAGTATGGATTAATGACCATATGATTATCGGCAATGAACTGCCCTGGGGCGGTGCCAAGGAAAGCGGCTTCGGCAAGGAAAACCATAACATGGGACTGGAAGAATATACTCAGATGAAGCTGATATCACTCGACCTGACGGAGTAGCATCCGGAAATATAACAGGAACAAAAATATATTAGAAATAAAAAACTCGTTGGACTAAGAGGAGGTGATATTGAGATAAACAATTTCATTCGGATAAAAGCAGCATAGTCTAAGGGAGGAAAGATAAATGAAAAAATAGTCTATATATTACTCGCCCTTGTTCTTTTCACTTCCCTGGCGGTTGTGAGCTGTAGTGTCGAAACAACTACCCCAGCGGCCTCCACGACTCCGGTTACGCCAACGACAACACAACCTACGCCAACTACGCCGACAGCAGTTACTCCCAAACTGGGAGGCGTCATGAAAGTTGCCGGGCCTCCGGACCCGGGTGGTCCCTTCGGCTGGCCGGCTGATATCATCGGCCCGGCCGCTGCCACCGCACAACCTTGCCTGGAAACACTTTACCGGCAGGATGCCGATGGCTCTTATTATCCGTGGCTGGCAACATCATATGATTTATCAGCGGACAAAAAGACGATAACTTTCCATCTCCGGGAAGGCGTTAAATTCCATGATGGCACGGACTTCAATGCCCAGGCCGTGAAATTCAACTTTGATGCCATCATCGATGCCAAGATGCAGCCTTTCTGGGTATCTACCGAGGTTGTAGATGATTATACGATGAAACTCAACCTGAGCGACTGGTCCAACCTGATTCTGGGTACTTTCGGAGATTCATCCTATATCGCTTCACCCACCACTTATCAGGAAAACGGCAAAGAATGGGCGGATGTAAATCCGGTCGGCACCGGTCCCTTCGTTTTTGAAAAATATGAACCGAACACCAAGACCACCTACAAACGATTCGACAATTACTGGGTGGAAGGTAAACCTTACCTTGATGGTATCGAGATCCATTACATCATGGATCCTCTGACCTTGAAAGCAGCGATGCAATCCGGCGAACTGGACATGATAAACGTATCCCTCGGCCAGCAACAGGTTGAAATGGAGGATCTCGGTTTCATTACCTCGGTAAATCCCATGACTACCTACATTCTTGTCTTTGATACTGCTAATCCAGATTCACCTTTCGCCAAGCTGGAAGTGCGGCAAGCGGTAGAATATGCTATCGACAGAGAAGGCATAGCCAAAGGCCTGGGCTATGGAACATGGACGGCTCCTTATCAAATACCCGCACCATCGAACGGAGCTTATGACCCGAATTTCAAGGGTGGCTTGAAATATGACCCTGATAAAGCCAGAGAGTTGCTTGAACAGGCAGGATATCCGGGTGGTTTCTCGACCGCGATAATTTCTCAGCCGGCCGCCAGACAGGCCGATGTTGAAGCGGTTATCCAGGCTAACCTGAATGCGGTAGGGATCATAACTGAGCTGAAAGACGTAGACCAGGGTACTTTTGTTAACTACCAGGCTAATGGCTGGCAAAACGCTATGCTGATTTCTCCTATCGCCGCCTTTGGTAACTACAACAGTACGCTGCAATTCTATTTCAGCGATACGTCCACGCAATTCAAGAGTTGGGAGAAAACTGCTGAATTTCTGGCGCTGTTCCAGGCGAGTCTGCTAGCCGATACACCCAACATCGATCTTATCCGCGCAGTTACCAACTACATGACCGATAATAGTCTTGTGGTCCCGGTTTCTGAAAGCGGGTTAGGTTTTGCCTATGCATCCTATGTGAAGGACGCCGGTTTTAACGAACGCGGCTTCCCGACTAACTGGAACATGGAGGATGCGTGGCTGGATAAATAAAACAACACCCTTTCACTCTATGGGCGGGCTGGATATCCAGCCCGCCCCATCGGGTTTTAAATCCTGCTATATTTGACACTATAAATATAGATATCGTTTTTGAGTATATTATACTCGAGGAGAAATGCTGCATTCGAGGATAAGCCGGGTCAGATTGACAATGAAAAGGAGATTGCCATGACCGTAGAAGAACTCGAAGCCAAGGTGAAAATGCTGGAGAACAAAGTCAGGACGCTGGAAGACATCGAGGCGATCAAGAAACTGCAGAGGGCTTACGGATATTACCTGGAACACTGGATGGCGGAAGACTTAATAGATTTGTTTTCAGACAGCCCCGAAGCTAGTCTTAGAATCGCCGCCGGAGAATACCGCGGTAAGGATAGTATACTGCGGTTCTTCCGGCATGGTAATGAAAACACCCCTATGAAGAAAGAGGATAATCCGGAGTTTCTACATCAGGTGATGCAGCTCTCCGGGATTGTGAATGTAGCTCCGGATGGAAAAACGGCCAAAGGTCGCTGGTATGGGTTTGGCGCTAATGCCTTTCCCGTTCCGGGCGGGGTCAATCCCGGATGGATGAATGGGGTATACGAGGTAGAATATACTAAAGAAAATAATATCTGGAAACTTCTCAAAGTCCGCTGGTGTATGACTTTCCACGCGCCCTGGGCATTAAGTTTTGTAGACCCCAAAGAGCGGGTAGACGAGTTTATGAACAGACCGTACGAGCGCGCGGCAGCATTACGGCCTACCGGAGCCCCTGAAGAGACCCAGTATCCGTCAGGGTTTATCTGCCCGTTCCATTTTCAGAATCCGGTTACCGGTAAATAAAAACGCTAAATGCTCAGGTGAATCCAGGCCTGCTTCCGCTAATAAGCCGGGAAGCCGGCCTTGGGATTTAAAGTCACCGATTATCATGCCCAAAGACAGCCTAGAGAGTAGTTAAGCTGCGGACCGGATAACGGACGACTAGAGATCCGACATGATAAATTTCATCATACGGAGACTCGTTCAATCATTAGTGGTGCTTATTTTAATGACCACCGTGGTTTTCATAGCTGTGCGTTTGTTACCGGGTGACCCTATCCGTATGTATATCACTGCTAATACCCAGAGCCAATATACGGAAGAACAGATTGCCTACGTCCGGCACCAGGTCGGCCTGGATAAACCGCTTTTTTTACAGTACATAGACTGGATAAAGGGAATAGCGCGGGGGGACCTGGGAAAATCTATATTACGGAATGAGCCGGTTTCCAAAGAAATTTTCCGGCGCTTACCGATTACCGCGTATATCGGTAGCGTGGCCTTTGTTTTCGGGGTCATAG
>CAYTZI010000030.1:0-17690 GCA_964442335.1 uncultured Dehalococcoidaceae bacterium
ATATGAGCGAAGGTGTGGAGAGCTACATGAAAGAGCAGGGTATAGACCTGCGTTTAAGTGAAAAGGTTAAAGCAATAAATGGAAATAGCAAGGTCGAAAGTGTGCTAGTGGCTTCAGGTGAGGAAATTAAAGCGGATATGGTCATTATCTGTGCCGGGGCCGAACCGCGTAGCGAACTGGCCCAAAAAGCCGGCCTTGAGATGGGTAAACTGGGGTTGAAAGTCAACAGGTATCTGCAGACTTCCGACCCTGATATTTATTCCGCAGGCGACCTTATTGAGTATCCTAGCTATATCACAGGCGAGCCGACAAGAGGACAACTGCGGCCCAATGCCGTAATTGGCGGCAGGGTAGTTGCCAAGAATATTCTCGGACATGGCGTGGAATACCCACCACTTGTTAACAGTTTCGCCACGAAATTTTTTGACAAATCAATTGCCGGGACGGGTATAACGGAATCGGAGGCAAGAAATAAAGGTATCGACACAGTGAACGCGATACAATCTTCAGCAAGCAAACACTCCATGATGAGGGGAAGAAAACCTTATACGGTTAAATTGATATTCGATAAGAAAGATAAGAGAATCATAGGCGGCCAGATCGTTAGCGATAGTGAGTGCCCGGTAAAGCATATCGATGTATTAGCCGTAGCTATAAGAGCACGCTGGACAGCGCTGGAGCTGGCAACACTCAGATGTGCCGGGCAGCCAGAATTGTCTCCAGACCCGGGAATGGAACCCATAGCATTGGCCGCAGAAACTATAGAAAGCATGACCGATTAGAAATCTGTAGACGCCGATAACCTGTAGAAACGCTAAAGCAAAGGTCAACTCTCCAGAAGTAAATTACTTTACCCTGCCGTTTGTAATATAATGATAGACACATACAATGAGGCGGAGGTAAATCATGCCCAGTATGAGCGGAGCGGAAGCGCTGGCGGCGATGCTGGCGAGGGACGGGATAGAGGTGGTGTTCGGGATACCGGGGGTCCAGACGATGGACGCGGTGGACGCCATTTACCGCGGTGGGAAGATACGCTGGATATCCACCCGTCACGAGCAGGCCGCCGCATACATGGCCTACGGCTACTCGATGTCCACCGGCAAAATCGGCGCGGCGATGGTACTGCCGGGGCCGGGAGCCCTCAATACCATGGCGGCCATCGGCACAGCCTACGCGTCATCGGCACCGGTGCTGCTTATCTCCGGCCAGATAGAGAGCCATCACATCGGGTTTCACCGGGGAGTCCTGCACGAGCTCGACGAACAGACGGACATCTTCCGCTATATCACTAAATACAGCGCCCGCGCCCGGAGAGTCGAGGACATACCGGACATACTGGGTCGGGCCCTAAGACAGCTAAAGACCGGCCGGCCGCGCCCGGCGGAAATAGAAGTGCCCTACGATTTGTGGTCGAAAAAGGGCGAGATGACCTTCCCCGGCACTGAAAGGTTAGCGCCAATACCGCCGGAACCGGAAGAAATCGAGAAAGCCGCCGACCTGCTCAAAAACGCCCGCCGACCGATGATACTGGCGGGGCGTGGGGCGGTCAAGGCGGGAGTCGCCAGCGAAATAACACAGCTCGCGGAACTATTAAGAGCGCCGGTGGTCATGACGCCGGAGGGGCAGGGGCTGATACCGGTCACGCACCCGTTCTACGGCGGTAACTTTACCCTCTGGCTCAACCCTATCTTCCAGGAGGCGGACGCGATAGTGGTGGTGGGAAGCCGGCTGAGAGCTTCCGGCAACACGCGGCTCAACCTCAAGCCGGAAGTAAAAGTCGTACAGGTGGACTGCGACGCCGGGGAGCTGGGAAGGAACCATAGAACGGACCTAGGCATTTCCGCCGACGCCGGGCTGACACTAAACGCCATAATTCAAACGCTCGGGGAAAAGACGGCCAGCCAGTGGAAAGAAGCGGAAATAGCGAGGCTGCGCGCACAGCTAAAGGACCGGCTACTTAAAGCGGGGCCGCTGCAAATGTCCATCATAGAAAGCATACACGGGGCGCTCGGGGATAAAGGAATCATCGTACCGGACGTCACCAACCTGGGCTACTGGAGCGATATCGCCTACCCGGTCAACAGAATATACAGCTATATCGATTCCTCATACTTCGCCACGCTGGGTTTCTCCTTCCCTACCGCGCTCGGGGCGAAAATCGGTAACCCGGACAGGCCGGTGGCAGCGATATGCGGGGACGGGGGTTTCCCTTACACTTCCGCCGAGCTCGCCACTGCCGTACAGGAAAAGATAAACGTAATCGTCCTGCTGTTTACCGATAACGCTTACGGGACGGTGACGAACATCCAGCGCCGGCAGTTCGGCGGGCGGCATATAGGCAACAGGTTGCTCAACCCCGATTATGTCAAATTCGCGGAGTCGTTCGGGGCGGTGGGAGCAAGAGTGGAAAGCCATAAAGAAATCGGGAAGGCGCTGAGTTCTGCGTTGAAAGCCGACCGCCCGGCGATAATAGAGGTGCCGGTGCCGCCGCTCGAGGAGCCGTGGGAAGCAGGAATTAGCGATTAGCTGTTAGCCATAAGCTATTAGCTGTAAGCTGCCCTACCCGTCCCCCTGGACCCCGTATCAAGTATGGAATGACATTCTTTTTTACGTGTCAGGCTGTACTGAGCTGGATGAGCTGGCCGAGCATGTAGCTGCACCTGTCCGAGGCCAGGAAAGCCACCACCGGGGCGACGTCCCGCGGCTCGCAGAGCCGATGCAACAGGGAAGCCTCCTTCTCCCCTTCGAGCATCTCTTTCGGGGCGCGCCAGACGAGGCCGGTCCTGCCCAGTCCGGGACCCACGGCGTTAACGATAATGCCGTACTGCGCCACTTCACGGGCGAGGGCTTTAGTAAACTGGACGACGCCGCCCTTGGCCGCACCGTAAATAGAGATATCGGGGACGCCCTGCCCGCCCGAGGTATTGATAATGCGGCCGTACTTACGGGCTATCATGTGGGGCAAAACGGCGCGGGCGACCCTCATCTGGCCGACCAGGTTCGTCTGGATATCAAAATCCCAGTCCTCCTCCGTCATCTCGATGAAAGGACGCAGCCGGCTCGAGGCTCCGGCGTTGTTCACCAGGATATCTATTTTGCCGAATTTATTTATCGTCCTTTCCACCATGGCGTTGACCTGCGCCGTTTTCGTGACGTCGGCTTTAACGGCGAGCGACCGGCGGCCCAGCGCCTTGACTTCCGCGGCGGTCCGCCTGGCCCCTTCCAGATTTATGTCCGCACAAACGACATCGCAACCCTCCTCAGCCAGAGTCACGGCGATGCCCCTGCCGTAACCGATCTGGCTTCCTGCCCCGGTAACAATCGCCACCTTGTCTCTTAAAAGCAGGTCCATATATGCCTCCTTTTTTGCTTTCACACCGCGCAAAAAGTATAGACTAAACTTTCTTGTGTTTCCAGCGCCCCGACTTGAAATAGATGATGAAAATAATCGCCGAGGAGACGGTATCCGCCACCAGGGCCCAGCGGACTCCATAGACGCCCAGATTTGCCACTTTGGGGAGGATGACAGCCAGAGGGACACGGACGCCCCACATAGTAACGAGGTCGATGATAAAAGCAATCAAAGTATCGCCGACGCTGTTCATCACGCTCATCATCACTATCATCAGGCCGTTAAACATATAGCTGACCGTCTGGATTCTGAGAAACTTGCTCGCCATGTCCACCAGCCCGGGTTCGGCGTTGAAAATCTTGACTATATAGCTTGCCCATACCTGCACCACGATAGTAAAGACCAGCATGACGCTCGTGAATATGCCCACGGCAATCCAGGCGGTCTTCTCCGCCCGCTGCGGCTGCACAGCCCCCAGGTTCTGGGCGGCCAGGATACCCGCCGCCGCGCCCATACCCATGGCGGGCATAAGAATCAGCATATCGACGCGGGACACCAGCATATGCCCGGCGATGGCGAGCGTGCCGAAAGGAGCGATAAACCACATGAAAACGATGTTGCCCACGTTCATGTGGATGCCGCCGAGCGAAGCAGGGATGCCGATTTTGGTGATGCGCCATATCATCGACCGGTCGAAGTGGAAGTTGCGCAGCGTAATACGGAGTCGCGTACGACCGCTGAAGATAATCCAGAGCGAGATGGCGGCGAAAATTCCCTGGGAGATAACCGTCGCCAGCGCAGCGCCTCTCACGCCCAGGGCCGGGAATATTCCCCACCAGCCGAAAATCATAAATGGAGAGAGGATAATATTGAAAGCGCGCGTGCCCAGGCTGATTTTCATGGGTGTCCTGGCGTCGCCGGAGGCCTGCATGATGCGCTGCGCCAGACTGGCGAAGGACACGGTAAAAGTGCCGATAAGCTCGATACGCAGGTAGGTGGCGCCGGCGGCAATAACGTCCGGCTCGAGCTTCCAGAGACCCAAGATGGGCTCGGCGAAAAACATGCCCACCGCCGCCAGCAACAGGGACAGCGCCGCGCCGACGACGAAAGCCTGCTGCGAGGCATGGTTGGCCCGGGCGTTATCGCCGGCGCCCACGGACCGCGCGATAACCGCCTGCAAACCGGTGAAAAACCCGAATATCAGGGAGTTGATAAGCATGACGATGGTGCCGGACATCATCACGCCGGCCATGGGTGCGGAGCCGAGCCTGCCTATCCAGATGGCGTCAATAAAAGGCCCCAGCGTCATGAGGCTGGAGCTTACGGTCATGGGCCACGCCAGCGACCAGAGGTTGCCGGTGATGCTTCCTTTGGTCCAATCGCGCAGCAAAGGATTTTTTTCGTCTTCAGAACCGGCCGATTTTCCTGATGTCAAACGACGGCTCCTTTACGTGGTTGCACCCTGAAAAATTATAAAAAACGCTCAGGCAGGCCAAGCCGTTACGCCCGAGCATCCAGTTGCGTTATCACTTTAAACAGAAGCGACAAAAGAAAAGTCTCCCGGTGGAAATGGCAAAGAGACGGCAACGGGCAGAATCCTATCTCCTTCGCGCTAAACATCTAGATTATAGCTGGCTTCAGGTTTCAAAACAAGCTCTCTTGAACGGTAAAGCGGTTTATCCATTTAATATAATGTTGGTGTATAATATCCTTACGTTTCTTACTATAAAATTCTACGTAAACCCATGCCAGTTTATGGAAATATATGGATAAGAGGAGGCATTTATGAAAAGAGTAAAAAACAGCGTCGGTATCTGGTCTTTCGGGGCTAATGCCACGCGTTTCATGCCGTCGGGATATCACCCGGATGCCGGCGGCGAGGACATGCCCGCCAAGGTGCGCCGGGTGGTCGATGGCCTGGGAGAACTGGTGGACGGCTACGAATTTCATTATCCCGGTGAGGTCAATGAGGATAATATCGACAAGGTCAAAAAAGCCCTCGGCCCGGCGGACCTGTATTGCATCGCCCTGGGGACTTTCAGCGACCCCAGGTATGCCCTCGGTTCGTTTATCAACCCGGATAAGAAACTCCGCGAGGAAGCCATAACGACGACCAGGAAAGGCATCGAGCTTGCCGCCGCTACCGGTGCCAAGTTCATTATCTGGCCGGGCGGCGAGGGCTATAACTACCCTTTCCAGGTTCCTTACGTAGAGGTATGGAATTACTTTATAGACGCTATCGCGGAGGCGGTGGACCACGCGAATAAGCTCGGCGTGACCGTGCTCCTGGAACATAAAAACTCCGAGCCGGCGATGCGCATCTTGATGCGGGACATCGGCATGACCATGTACGTAATCAATAAGGTAAAGCAGAAGGGCGTTTCCGCGGCCAATCTCAAAATCAACATGGACTGGCAGCACCTTATAATGAACGGAGAGCCCCTGGCGGAATACGCGTCGCTGCTGGCCGGTGAAAACCTCCTCGGGCACCAGCACGGTAATTCCGGCTGGGGCAACTTTGACGACGACAATATGGTAGGCGCTTCGTTCTTCATGCAAACGCTGGAACTGGCGCTGGCATTAAGGCGCTACGGCTACGGCAAGGGCGGAGAAAGGATAGGATTCGACCTTTTCCCGTACACCGAAGACCAGATTGTCGCCGTCAGGCGCAGTATATATCAATGGGAGTTTATCGATTCTCTCGCGGGGAAGATCGATGACGAAGAACTAAAGCAGGCACAGGCCGCCCATGACGCCGTGGCCGCTTATGAAGTGGTGTATAAGGCCCTGGGACTGGATGATAGATTCATCAAGGCAGTTCATGCCAGCCGGAAAAAGACATAAAGGGAGAAAAATGAAGACATCTCGTGACAGCGCCGCGACGATCGGGAAAAAAGTAAAAGCCCTTTTATCCAAAATGACTCTGGAAGAAAAGATAGCGCAGCTGGGCAGCGTTATGGCGATGCCGCTGCTGGAAAACGGCAGGTTCGCCCCTGCCAAAGCGAAACCAATACTGAAACACGGCATCGGGCATATCAGCGCGCCAGCCATGACCTCCAGCCTGCCGTTGAGGGAGGTCGCCGCTCTCACTAACGAAATCCAGAAATACCTGCGGGAGAACACCCGGCCCGGCATACCGGCCATCGTCCATGAGGAATGCCTCAACGGTTTCCGCGCCCGGGGAGCGACCATCTTTCCGCAGAACATCGGGCTGGCAAGCACCTGGGAACCGGAGCTTATCTACCGGATTACATCGGTGATACGACGTCAGATGAGGGCCGTCGGCATGCACCAGGGGCTGGCGCCGGTGCTCGACGTTACCCGCGACCCACGCTGGGGAAGGGTGGAGGAAACTTTCGGGGAAGACCCTTTCCTTGTCTCTCGAATGGGCGTGGCTTATGTTCAGGGCCTGCAGGGAGACGATATCAAGAAGGGAATCGTAGCAACGACAAAGCATTTCGCCGGGCACGGCCTGCCGGAAAGCGGGCTGAACTGCGCTCCCTCCCATATCCCACCGCGCCTGTTCAGAGAAGTCTACCTTTATCCCTTTGAAAAGGCGGTCAAGGAAGCCGGTGTACTTTCCGTGATGAACGCCTACCACGAAATCGACGGCATACCCTGCGGCGCTTCCGGGGAGCTGCTGACGGATATCTTACGTAACGAATGGGGGTTCGACGGTGTAGTCGTTTCCGATTATTTCGCCATCGCCCAGCTGGAGACCACGCACCGTATCGCAGCAAACAAAAGCGATGCCGCTGGTCTGGCCCTCGATGCGGGAATAGATGTCGAGTTGCCCGCCACCAACTGCTATGGAGATCCGCTGCTGGAAGCGGTTAAGAGCGGAGCGGTACCCTCGGTGCTGGTGGACAGAGCGGTAGCACGCGTGTTGAGTCTGAAATTAAGGCTCGGACTGTTTGAAAACACTGATGTCAATCCTCAAGCTGCCGCCAAGACAATCGATATGCCGGAGGACCGCAAACTCGCCCTGGAAGCCGCGCGCAAGTCCATCGTCCTCCTGAAAAACGAAGACGACCGCCTGCCGCTGAAAAAGAACCTCCGCTCCATAGCCGTCATCGGCCCGAGCGCGGACAGCCAGCGAAATCTCCTGGGAGACTACACTTACCCCGCCCACGCCAGGTTTGAAATCAAGACCGATAAAAAGACCGGCCAGGCGCGGCTTGTCTGGAAAGATAAAAACAAGAATAAAGACAGGGTCGAGGCCCCCGAAGTGGTGACGGTACTGGAGGGGATTCAAATGGCGGTCGGTAAAAACACGAAGGTCCTGTATGCCAGAGGCTGCGGGGTTAAAGACGCCTCGCAAGACGGCTTCCCGGAAGCGGTCAAAGCCGCCAGGTCCGCCGACGTTGCCGTGGTGGTGGTCGGTGATATTTCCGGGCTTATGCCGGACGCCACCTCCGGTGAAATGAGAGACCGCTCCGTGCTCGGCCTGCCCGGCGTACAGGAAGAACTGGTGCAAGCCGTGTACGAAACGGAGACTCCGGTGGTGCTCGTATTAGTGAATGGGAGACCGTATACCCTGAAATGGCTGGCGGAGAAAATACCGGCCATCATTGTCGCCTGGGAGCCGGGAGAAGAAGGGGGGCGGGCGGTGGCCGACGTGCTTTTCGGGGACTACAATCCGGGCGGCAAGCTGCCGGTGTCTTTTCCTCGGAACGAAGGGCAGATACCCGTTTACTATTACCGCAAACCGTCCGGCAGGAAGTCGCCGCCCTGGACGGACTACGTCGACGGCAGCGCCGACCCTCTTTATGAGTTCGGCTACGGTTTGAGCTATACTACCTTTGAATTCAGCGACCTCGTTATCAAGCCTGCAAAGGTCCGCGCAGGCGGCACGGTCACCATAAAAGCCGGCATAGAGAACACGGGGAAAAGGGCCGGCGAAGAAGTGGCGCAACTTTATATCAACGACGTCGTCGCCAGCGTGACGCGGCCGGTGAAAGAGCTGAAAGCCTTCGAGCGTATTCACCTGGAAGCCGGAGAGAAAAAGACAGTTACCTTCCGGCTCCCGGCCGATTGCCTGGCTTTCTATAACAGGAAAATGGAGCGTAAAGTGGAGCCGGGCGTTTTCAAGGTAATGATAGGCAATTCCTCAGCGGACATCCGGCTTGAAGGCGAGTTCCAGATTATATAACAATACCATCAAGCATGAAAAAGAAAATACTGGCGCTGGGACTGGATATAAGCACCCAGGGAATCTCCGCAGTGGTGCTGGACATCGACACACGGAGTAAGGTTTACGAACACTCGCTGGACTACTGCGAAGACCCGAGGTTGAATATCTTTGGAATCCGGAAAGAAGATTACATATTGTCCCCGGAGACCGAAGGGGAAGCCAGCCAGCCGCCGGAACTATACTTCGCCTCGCTGGACGCCATGTTCAGCGACCTCAAGGACGCCATAAATCTGAAAGACATCGCCGTCGTCAATAGTTCGGCCCAGCAGCACAGCCACGTTTATCTGAACTATGAAGCGAGGCCTGTTTTTAAAAGACTCTCTAAAGAGGCGTCCGAGAAATCAGACCTGGCGACTCTGCTGAAAGGGAGTCTGGCATACCATCGGGCGCCCATATGGATGACCTCCAACACGGCGGAACAGGCGCAACATATCCGCGATTATGCAGGCGGTAAAGAGCAGGTAATCAGACTATCCGGTTCGGACATTCCTTTAAGGTTTACCGGAGCCATCATGAGAAGGACTGCCCAGCAGCACCCCGAGGTCTATCGCCGGACGGATAATATACAGCTAATAAGCAGTCTGGTCCCGGCCATTTTAACGGGCAATTCAAAGGTGCCGGTGGACTTTGGCAGCGCCTGCGGCATGGCGCTCATGGACTATACAAAGAAAAGATGGTCTGATGTACTGATTAAAGCTACTGCTGACGGGTTACCCGGCGGTGAGACAGCTTTCCGCCTGAAACTTCCCGCCATCGTCGCCCCGGACACGGTGACAGGGAATATAGCGTTATACTTCGTACGGAAATACGGTTTTTCACCCGAATGTAGAGTTGTGGCCGGCTCCGGAGACAATCCGCAATCGAAGGTGCTGATAGCCGGGGATTTATTGAGTCTGGGTTCCAGCATTGTAAATATGGTCGCGACAGACGGGAAGACTTTTGACATGAACGGTTATGCCAGCGCCATGTATGACGGCGTGGGCAGGCCGTTTATGTTCGGCTGCCGTACTAACGGCGCGATGGTCTGGGACCGTCTGAGGTCGATGTACGGACTTAAGAAAGAAGGATATCGTCCTGCCGAGACGGCTCTGCAACAAGCGCCGGTAGCGCGGAGCATGGTGTTCTGGCAGCCGAGAAAGGAGTCCTTCCCCCTTTCCGGGAGCCTGGAGATGGTCAGAATCGGTAATGAAACACCGGGACTGGGCGCCGACTACGCCGGCCTCATCGAGACCACCCTGGCGGCCGTATATTATCATTCCAGAGGTTTCTCGAAAGCGGACTCCGGGCCGCTGTACGTTACCGGCGGCGCCGCCAGCAGCCCCAGGATAGTCCGTCGCGTGGCCGCGATATGGAACCGGCCGGTTATACAGATTGAAGGGGGAGGAGCGGCGACGGGGGCGGCGGTCAGCGGCGCGGTCGCTTTTTTAAGGTCGCAAAAGGAAACGATAGACGCGAAAAAATACATCGGGCCGGAACTCATGAAAAGAAACCGGCAGGTGCAACCCCGGGCTGACGATGTCCTTGCTTTTCATCGTCCCGGCGGATATCTGGACACTTTTGCCAGGGAGGAAGCGGAGCTGCTGGGCACAAATCTTTAGCGAGTTACTCTTTCTACTTCAGCGCTTTCCTGCCCGTGGCGGAAATTATCATACTAGAGTGAGAATAAGGCACGAATCCGCTCTCTGTTTTGTCTGTACTCGGGTTTGGATAATAGCGGGCATCCATCCAGCGATATTACTCCATTACGTATGTCAGCAGCGCAGGCCAAGCAGGTGGGGTAGCCGCATTCCCTGCAATTGGTCCCGGGGAGCAGTTTGTAGATATTAAAAACGGCAGGCAGTTTACGTTCCCTGAGACTTGGCGTAATGCGTTCGCGTTCTCTCCAGACACGGTTGACCAGTTCAATCACCTCATCGACAATCGATGATGCCTCGGACGGGTCCGCAACCATGCCAACCTGGATCTCGTGGGGGCGGAAGGCATACCGCCTGCGGTTGCTGGCGCCAATCAGGATGCCGTTTTCATGGTCGTAGAGCGTATCATCCAGCACGGCATTAAGATAGGCAAAAGAAGGGCTGATGTCAGCCGTTAAGATTACCCTTAACCCGTAGCGGCCGCTGCCGGGGGAATGATGGTCCTCGAGCAGTTCAAACGTGTAATCGGTTATCAGTCTATCCGGATTACTCACACCATCATTATAACCCGGGGGCGCCATAAAGCCAATTTACCGGCCAGCGGTCTGTCATTTCTAAATGTCATAGTTTTGTAATATTCGTGTCTGCAATTTTATGATTATTCCATGAAGACCCATTTATAGTTTCCAGTAGACATCCTTAAAATCGAGGGGTGGAAATGCCATAGTCCCCCGGAGGTTAGTAAAGGAGAGAGAACAATGATTTCCGCAGCGGCGCAAATCTTTTTAAAGGACACCGGGCTGCCACGCCATCAGGTACACGATGGTAAAAAGCCGGTGATAAAAGCGCCTGCGTGCCTTATGCCGATCCTATCGGATATCGCCATATTCAATACTGCTTCGGAGGAGCGGAAACTGGCGGCGTTGAAAATCTCCGACCTGACAAAGCGGGCTGTATATAAAATCTATAGTGTTGCCGGGGGGAACAGAGCTCGTCAGGTTGCCGCGGGCATCAATTAGGAGTAAACATTATTGAGGTATCCTGACGCATTTTCTTATAGATGACGAAGGAGGGCAAGATGGCAGTATCGACCAAATACGGGAAGGTAAAAATTGCCAACGTGGGCGAGGAAGAGCCGGTATTCATCCTGCGAGCGCAAGACAAGCTGGCGGCGCCAACTATCGAGATATACCGGACACTCGCGGAAACTCACGGCAGCAAGCTCGCCGGCTCACTGGGTAGGGAAATCGAGAACTTCAGGAAGTGGCAGGGCAAAAGGAAATTGCCGGATTGATTATTCAGGAGAAAAAGCACAAAGAAAGTCTTGAAAGAAGGAGAAAGTAATGAAACAGTTTGGAGAACTATTCCAGACGGCGGACTGGAAAGCAGAAAAACATGTACCTGTCATCGATTGCGCGGACAAGGTCAAGCCCGGAGAAATGTTCATAGCCACGGTATCAGTCGGGAAAGAGATTGCTCATCCCAACACGACAGAACATCACATCCGGTGGATATCAGTTTATTTTCTGCCAGAAGGGGAAAAATTCGTTTACCAAGTGGGACATTTTGAGTTCTCAGCCCATGGCGAATCCACAGAAGGACCTAACAAGGGACCGGTCTATACAAATCATGAAGTAGCCGTAACGCTGAAGGTCAACAAACCAGGGACCATTTACGCCACATCCTTCTGCAACATACACGGGCTATGGAAATCAGAGAAAGCATTACAGGTCGCATGATACACACGTGCGAAGGTTAATGTCCAGTACCATTGCGCCGTCAACTAGGTAACTATGAGTGTTCCCCGGGAAAGTAAAAGACGGAAACAGCTGAATTCTGCCTATTGACACCCCAAGTGGGGAAGGGGTATCAATAGGTAGAACTTTTGAATTAGCTTTTACTCTAACATTCTAGTAGGAATCGCAACACAAAACAAGCAATTGTTAATCGCGGGCGTTTTCTCGCTAGACTCCTATATCTATCGGTATGTACGCAACTATCGCTACTATCGTTATTACCGCCACCCCATCTGAAGGGTAATCATATGGAGCGGCAGCAACAATGCATTGCCTCTCAGATTTTCAAAGATTGAGCTCGGTGATTGACCACTGTAGTTCTTTCTCATCATAGCAGAGACGGAACTTTTTGTTATCACTAGAGCATACATGAAAATATCTCTTTCCGGGCTCTAGCCAAGCTTTTTCTATCTGCTCAACCTCATAGTCTCTGCCTTCCCATCGGAAAGATTGCGGTCTTTCGGCATAGGTATGACCTGAATAGCAACTTACCTGAAGATTATTCACTTCATCCCTTTTCTGTTTGCTATATCCTAGAAATCACAACTTGGACGATTGTTATGCCTAATGGTCATGTCTTGATAACCCAAGGAGCCACTCTGGTGGAATAGCAGTGACCAATTTCCTCTGGCTAAGAAACCAGTTATATTCGTCCAAGAACTTGGTCAAGGGTTTCGTTATGGGATATCCAAATTTTCGAGACAAGAAGATTTCAGGCTCTTCGTTACCTATATAAGCTTGGGAATCAGATACTAAAGACTTTGCCTCTTCCTGCATAAACTTTAGAAAGCTTAAATAGTCCCAGTAAGAGTCAATTCTCTTTTGTTTCCAAAGGCGGCCGGCAATTCCGTCACCCCACATAACAAATAGTGCGGGATTCATTACATGCGCAAGCTTCGAGGCAAATGTTTCACCTAGATGCACAGTCACACTGCGGGAAGGTCCCCGGTTCTCCCAAGAAATCAACCGCAAGCGATTAAAAATATCTTGAACCAATTCCCCTTGATGGTCAAAATTGAGAGTTATGAGAGAATGGTTACTGAGGCTTAGAAATTTATCATGTAACGTACAGAGACCGCCCAGGAGTACTCCGGCAACCTCGACATCCTTCCTAATATGTCGTCCACCCCATTTGTTGAGGAAGGTCCCAACGTTTGAATTGAACTCATTGGCCGAGACTGTGGCAGGGTTTTGCCGCAGTCTAGTGAGTAAACTCCCCTGAACGAAAAGCTTAAGATAGGGCGAGTCATAGTTCGTAACTAAGCGGTAGAATAAAGCTCCCCAAGCGAGCTCCTTAAAAATCATAATAACCTCTATATCCCCCTACTCAATGCATAATATATACAGTACCTGCCGATGTAATGCTTTCATTTTAACTCCGCGTTGTTGGTAGCAGCAATAGAACAACTCTTGTCACCTCCCCTCAGAGACACAACAATTCGCTAGATTGTTGGGTCACAATTTACTTCTTTGTGACATTGTAAGTAAATAGCAACACTCGAGTTTCTGGCCTTTTCAGTTTAGTGATGAGGCCACATTTCAAGGTTTTCGAAACGAGTTATACGCTAACAAATTTTTACTGCGTCAGGAGCCTGTACCGACGGAGAGCAAGGGGAAGAAACACAAGGATGATCGCCGCTTCCCATGCCAATATTTTCCAGAGCGATGAAGATACGCTCATCCCTAGTGAAAGCGCTCTTATTGTATCGACCATAGGCGTGACCGGATTGATATTAGCGAAGACCTGTAACCATGAAGGCATAGTAGCGATAGGGACATACAGAGAACTGGCAAAGACAAGAGGGAATACCCAGACAAAACCAGCTACCTGTGCTGTCTCGGTATCCTTAACGGATATCCCAATAAATACGCCCACCCAGGTAAGCGCGATACCGAATAATATTATCAAGGCTATTCCGGCAATAACCGGGCCAACGCCGTTCTCGAACCTAAACCCGATGGCACTACCGACAATAATCATAAGCACGATCAAGATGGCGTAACGCACCGCATCAGCCAGGACACGCCCAGTGAGGAAGGCAGAACGTGCCATGGGCAAAGAGCGAAAACGATCTATCAAGCCTTTGGATAGGTCTTCAGCAATGCCAACACTTGTTTGAGTTGAGCCGAAGACGACCGTTTGCGCGAGAAAACCTGGCAGAAAATATTGAACATATTTTATTCCGCCGGTGTTGATAGCACCGCCAAAGACATAATTGAATAGGAGAAGTAACACGACATTGAGCATAGCATTGAAAACCAACAACTGCGGCAGTCTTATATATTTTAAAATGTCCCGCCTTGTCATGACGATTATATCGGAGATTGTATCGCTAATCTTTAGACTCATTTTTTCACTTTTTAGTTGAATCTGCGTTACCTTCTTTGTTATTAATTTGGTTTGTCGTTTCAGTTGTGTGTCCGGTAATTGCTAGGAAGACATCGTCCAGAGTCGGTTGCTTAAGCCCTAATTCGGCTAGTTCTATCCCAACGGCATCCATGCGGCGTACAACATCCGCCAGCACCGAGGAGCCGCCAATAGCGGGGAAACTGATTTCCCCTGTCTCGGGAACGCCATAAACACTCTCTTTACCAAATTCTCGGAGGGCTTCGACAGCTTCGAGCGTTCTGGTACGGTCTGTTACCTTTATTTTTACGTGGGTATCTCCACCGCAGCAATCTTTCAATTCCTGAGGTGAACCCTCACGGAGAATTCTGCCATTATCCATAATGGCAATCTTGTTTGCCAAACGGTCAGCTTCTTCCAGGTATTGTGTTGTTAGGAACACGGTATTGCAGTTTTCTGATTGCTGACTAATGACTTCCCAGAGTCCCAGGCGGCTACGCGGGTCGAGCCCCGTTGTCGGTTCATCCAGGAAGAGAATTGGTGGACTCGCAACTAAAGTCGCTGCCAGGTCAAGCCGGCGCCGCATGCCACCACTATAAGTCTTGACTCTACGATTGCCGGCATCAGCCAAGTCAAAGATTTCCAGCAATTCATCACTTCGCGTACGAGCTTTTTGCCTGCCTAAATGGTATAGTTGGCCGATCATCCCGAGGTTCTCTTGGCCGGTGAGGTTCTCATCAACTGCCGGGTATTGACCGGCGAGGCCGATTATCGAACGTACCGATTGTGCCTCCCTGACAACATCATAATCACCAACGTGGGCGGTGCCTGAATCTGGCCTGAGCAACGTAGTCAGGATACGCACAATAGTTGTCTTGCCCGAGCCATTCGGGCCGAGTAAGGCAAATACCGTGCCGGGGTCTACTTTAAAGCTGAGTTTATCAAGAGCCTGCACCTTTCCAAATCTCTTGCTCACTCCTTCAGCACTGATCGAAGCACCGGTGCATTCGAATTTTCTCTCTTTAGATTCTGGCATAGTTGTTATGTGGACTCCAAAATAATTGATTTATGCTTTTATTATACCACCGCGTATTTGCTATTCAATTTTTAACCGAACGGTTACTTTCAGTTTGTGAAGTCAGCCAGGGTCCCCCACCGCTCAACAATATTATATTGTTTTTTAACGGAATGAAAGTGTACGTATACTGGAATATGGTCAAGCTCCGGGTTCTTTTCAAACAGGGCCCTATCACCATACCTTATCGCCTCTAATACGAGGGGTAATTCTGAGTGGAAGATGTTATAACGCCAGCCAGCCGTACCTATAATGAAGCCCCCGCTAACATGGCAATACACTCTAAATTCCAGATTATCCCCGACGCTTATAATTTCAGCCAGTACTTCGTCTCTCATGAGTCTGGTATATAGCCTAGAGATTTGCTTCGTGTCATACTCACTACCTATAGTAAGAAAAAGTTCTCCCGTTCTATCGGAGTGCGTCAGCGTATAGCGTCTTGGCACTACTAACTGTTCCGGAGCAGCGCCGGTTAAATACGAAACGTGGAGTTTATCTGCGTTTAGGCGTCCCATATTAGCTTATAAGGCCCTCTAGGACTGATTTATCGGCGCTGAAATACACGTTACCATCGATGCGTACCACGGGTCTGCGGACAAGTCTCGGCTCTTTTAACATTAAGTCTATAAGCTCGTTGTCGTTCAGCTTGTCCCGTTCCAGACCGAGTTGCTTGAAGCTGGGGCTCCTGAAGTTAAACATCTCCGAAGCTGCTTTCCCTTGAAGCAGCTCCTCTATCTCAGATTGGTTAAATGGATTTTTAAAAAAGTCCCGCTCGTTTATTTCCACGTTCTTTTGCGAAAGAAACTCCTTCGCTTTGCGGCAAATATTTCACTTCACCCAGCAATAGAAATCTACTTTCATGGCTGTTTTACCTCTCCATTTTTACTATTAGAATGGCGGTCTTCACCAGATAACCTAAGTATGTCTATTTGAACAATGCTGCCCAGACTATTGCGTCCAGAATTGCGGTATGGAAGGCAAAATACCCGCTACCGACAACTGCCAGTAAGTGTGAAACACCTGGCACTTTACCCTGTAACGTAAGCAACGCCCAGAGGAGAGCAATTGCAGCTAGGCCGACGATGGCTAAGACAGTACGAACCCAGACCCACAATCCTGTACTAGGATTCGATACATACATGTTAGTAAGCGGCATCCAGAAGGCCGATGGTATCAGGATAAGCAGGAATATAACGTAAAAAATCGTAAAGCCGGAAATACCCGCAATACTCGTTTGCGCCGGGTCAAGCCTGAAGAAGATATAATAAAGAAAGGCAAAATATCCCAGGGCTGACAGGATCATTGAGACAGTATATACCGGCCTGATATTTACCGGAACGCCACCCCATAGGACGTTAGCTCCACCTGATTGGCCGCTGAGGCCGAAAACATAACTACCTATAACGGCGGCTCCCCCGAGAATATTGATGATAAGGAGAATTAAGTGCTGTATTGACATGATATTACCTCCAACTACTCTTGAAGTTCAAACCTTCGCACAGCCGCTAACAATACACCCGGGCCACCATGGACTCCCAGACCGGCCCCAAGTTCGGCTATAGATATCTTTTCTTCCTGGATGAATTCTCTCAGACGCTTTTTCAATTGATCAGCCTGTTCAGCAACTTTACTATGCACAATGATGAGTTCGCTTATTGGGATGTTTCTCCGGACAAAATCATATATCTTGTCCATACCTTTACTGGTAGCGCGAACAAGCCCGGCTCGAACGATTTCTCCATCATGAAAGGTAAGCAGAGGCATGACTTTCAGAATATTCGATGCCGCGGCTATGGTTTTATTTACCCTGCCGCTGCGGGCAAGGTATTTCATAGTTCCGAACATGCCGAACATACCGACCTGATTCACGGTTGTGTATGCCTCATTAACAACTTCAGAAAAGCGAGCGCCGGCTTGTGCCATCCTTGTGTATACCGTCAGCAATAATGGGACACAAATAGGGCCACTAAAACCGTATACTTATAGATAGGTGGCACAAGCTCCTGAGAGGTAGTAGACTGACTAACAGTGAAAGGAGCGAGTTGTGTCCCAGGAAAACAAAGATAAAGCTGATGCTGCTGAAGCCAGAACCCAGCAAACCAGGGGCTTCATGCAGCAGGTTAGGGTAAAGTCCAGGCGGAAGTACACTCCGGAAGAGAAGGTCCGTATCGTGCTAGAGGGGTTCCGTCGGGAAGTGGCAGTCAATGAACTCTGTCGCCGGGAAGGCATCAAGCCGGGAGCCTACTACGCCTGGACCAAGGACTTCATGGAGGCTGGGAAGGAGCGGCT
>CAYTZI010000031.1:0-4043 GCA_964442335.1 uncultured Dehalococcoidaceae bacterium
CGGTATGGAGTCTGGTGATGCCGTGCCTAACCAGCAGTATCTTCGACAAATTTATTCCTCCTCGCCGGATTGTCTTTTTATCAGGAGCTGCGGATAGCTGGACGTTACCCGCCGGAGTGCTTCGAGCCTGCTCCTGATTTCCGTGGAGATAGTTTCATCGGCGAGGAGCTGTTTGAGCAGGGCGGGGTCGTACCCGAGCACCTTTTCCCAGAGCCCTTCCGGCTCAAGGATGGCTTTGACCTCTTCTTCGCTGAAACCCGTCCTCTCCGTTATTTTATAGGTGATGGCGCACGTGTTGCCGAAGACCCTGTTCAGGCCTTCTTTTTGGCAGTAATCGATAATCGACTGCCGCGTTTCTTCAAGCTGGGCCTGGAGCTCTTTAATCTGCGCCTGGAGCGTAGCATAGCGTTCGGCGGCGTCTATGGCGGCGATGCCGGGCAGTATGTCCTGGCGCGGGGCTTCCGGCGCGGCGGCAACGTACTGGTGGCGGTAGTACGGGCAGTGCTCGGCGAAATCGCAGGGACAGAACTGGTTTTCCGTCGCCGGGAAATTGCCCCGGGCGATATTTTCCGCCACGTCCAGGATAAGACTTCGCGCCTGCTCGATTTGGACCCGGTCGCGCGGCGGGCAGCAGCAGGCCGTGTTCGACCTCAAATGGTAGAGGGTGAGTTTTTCCACCGGGAGCGTCCAGGTCTGCTCGGCGGCCATCTGGTAGATGGTCAGCTGTAAATCCCCGGCAAGGTAGTCGGCGGTAAAAAGCTCTTTATTCGTCTTGTAATCGATAACCGACAGCCCGCCGCTATCCAGCTTGTCCACCCGGTCGATAAAGCCCCTGAGCTTTATACCTTCGACATCAATGGTGAAGCCGCGCTCAAGCGCTACCGGCAGGCGGAAATCCTCGTGGTGTATTTCCCAGAACCGCGTCAGGATTTCCCTGCCGTATTCCCGGTAACCGGCTTCCTGCTCGGGCGATTCATAGCCCCCGGAAAGCCATTTCTGCTCGTAATATTCCAGCAGTTCTTCCAGCGACGGCGGTGGGGGAGTATTGACCCTGAAAAAGCGCTCGACGCAGTCGTGCATGGTGGTGCCGAAGCTGAAATACGATTTTTCTTTAGCCCTGAGCCCGTCGATATACTGGAGTTTGTAGCATAGGGGACACGAACGGTAGAGCGAAATCTGGGTGAAGCTCAGGGTCCTAATCGCTATCCTCCCTTGAGATATGAGTGAAAAGCCCGGCGACAGTACGGGGCATCAGGGTTTGAGATGCGGGGTTTCACGTGGCCAGCGAATTGATAAAATTGTCCAGCGTCAGCGCGGCGAGCGTGTTGGTCTGCAGGGTACCCCGCGATCCAAGCTCGGTGGCTACCTTGGCTATCGTTTCGTTGTTCGGCGCCTCCAGGACATTGATGAAATCGTACTGCCCCAGGGTGACGTACTGCGCGAGGACTTTTACGCCCATCGCCTCGACTTCTTTGTTTACCTCTTTAATTCTCTGCGGGTTTGTCTTTACCGTTTTCCTGCCTTCGTCGGTGAGGTTCGTCATCATAATATAAAGCGGCATAGGTCTCCCTCCTGTCTCAAAGATTTTGTCCTTGCCCCTGATGCCCCTGCCTGCCCCAAAGGCTTATAGCTTTATACTGCGGGTAATGCGGGATACATATGATTATAAATGGTAGGATGAATTTTGTCTATAGGCGGGCGGCACATAAATTGGTAACGCTTGCGGATATATATTTGGCGGAGGCCGGGGTTTAGTAATAAAATACGAATGGTGGATGAAAACACGACGGCTGTCATAGCCTTCACCGGGGGGCTGCTTTCTTTTTTATCTCCCTGCGTGCTGCCGATGGTGCCGGTATACCTGGCGAGCCTTTACGGACCGGGAATGTTCGAGCAAAAAGGCCGCCGCCTGGCGGTGTTCCTGCACTCGTTGAGCTTCGTGGCGGGATTCACGATTGTGTTCGTTTTCCTGGGGGTAGTCGCCGGTCTGACCAGCTACGCCGTCAACCCCGATTTCAACCTGCTGCGGAAAATAGGCGGCGGACTGTTGATAGCGCTGGGTGTCTTCATGCTGCTGGCCGAGAAAGTCCCCTGGCTGAACTATGAAAAACACCTGAAGCCTTCAATCGGCCGGACATCCGGCTATCTGCGGTCGCTCATTACCGGCGCCGCTTTTTCCATAAGCTGGACGGCATGCGTGGGACCTATTCTCGCCGGCATCCTGGCGCTGGCCTCCGTTAAGGCGACGGCCTGGGACGGCGCCCGTCTCCTGGCGGTCTATTCCCTGGGGCTGGGACTGCCTTTTCTGGTGGTCGGAGCGGCGCTGGACTTCTTTCTGCCGGCACTGAAACGCATCCAGCGATATTCCGGCGTTATTCATATTGTCAGCGGGCTGCTGCTTATCGCCGTCGGTATCCTGATATTGACCAACCGGCTGGCATGGATATCCTCCCTGGCGGAATGAATGTTTATCGGGTGGTGAATGATGAAACGTCACATTAAGCTATTAGCGGTACTTGTTCTGGCAGCGGTAACGGCGCTGGTCAGCATGACGGGGTGTTCGGGGGGCGGCGGTTCGGATATCGCCGCACTTGACGAGGAAGCGCCGGACTTCCGGCTTGAAACGACCGACGGCCGGGAGCTATCTTTAAGCGATTTCAAGGGCAAGCCGGTGCTGCTTAATTTCTGGGCGACCTATTGCGGCCCGTGCCGTTACGAGATGCCGCTCTTGCAGCAGGTTCACGTGGACCCGGTGTGGACGGCGTGGGGGCTGGTCATCCTCGCCGTCAACCTGGGTGAGTCGTCCGCCACCGCAAGTGGGTTTATGGACGAAAACAGCTATTCCTTTACCGTGATGCTCGATGCTACGGGGGAGGTCGGCGCCCGGTATAACACCCGTTACATCCCCACGACCTATTTCATTGATAAAGATGGTATAATAAGAAATGTAAAGATAGGCGCCTTTCAGAGCAGGGCGCAGATCGACCAGATGTTGTTAGACCTGGTAGAAGAGTGATTATCGGGAGTTAATGATGGACGATATTCTTGATGAAGCCTACGGGATAGTCCAGTGCAAGGAGTGTCCCTGGTATAAAGCCTGCGTAATGCCGATGAAGTTTACCGCCGAAGATATCCGCCGCCAGATAGAGCAGGGGGTACCGGGGGCGGGCACGCCCCAGCAGGTGGACACCAACATGCAGAACCTGCTTTCCAGCATGGCTACGGCCGCGCAGAACTCTCTGCTGGAAGGCTGCCCCGTCTTTATCCAGCGCCTGCGCGCCAGTCCCGCTCTCGCCCAGCGTATAAAGCAGATGATGCTGAGCTGGGGCGAGGAAGAGAAAAAGGAGCAATAATTTTCTTCAGGGCGCGGCGGCCTCGGCGAGGCGGCTGAGCCGCCGGTAGCTCTCCGCGGGGTCGGACTTCATGAAGACGGCGCTGCCGATGAAAATCACGTTAACGCCCGTCCGGGCTATCTCCTCGATGTTGTTTTCCTTAACGCCGCCGTCGATGCCGGTTTCCGTTCCGGGGTAGAGCCTGCGGAACTCGACTATTTTATCGAGGACCTCCGGGATAAATGCAGCGCCGTAGAAGCCGGGGTGGACCGCCAGGAAAAGCACGCTGTCCACCTTGTCGACGAGACCGGCGATGGCGGACACGGGCGTTTCCGGATTGACCGCTAGCCCGACCTTCATGCCGAGCCTCCTGATTTTCTTGATGACCTCTTCCGGCTCACGGGTGGCTTCGTAGTGAAAGACTATTTTCCGCGCGCCGGCCCTCTTGAAGTCTTCCAGGCAGTCCTCCGGGCGACGCACCATGAGGTGCGCTTCCCACTTAATCGCCGGCTTTACCGCGGCTACCTGTTCGCGGGAGACGCTCCGCGAAGGCACGAAATCGCCGTCCATGATGTCTACCTGAGCGTAGTCGGTGAAAGATTCGGTCTGGCGGACGAGCTTTTCCAGAGTGGCGGGGTCGTCGGTAAGGATTGCGGGCACGGTGCGGATACGCTGGCTCATAGCCCTCCTGTCGCTGATATTTTAGTTTCG
>CAYTZI010000031.1:4143-17224 GCA_964442335.1 uncultured Dehalococcoidaceae bacterium
CGTCTTTTTATACATTTTTTATGTATTTTATGTTTACCTTAATGTTCACGTGGGAAAATGAAAATGAGATGAAAGTTGTAATCGGCTTCATATGCGGCATCGCCGCCTGCGGGCTCTTCTTTATCGGGACCAGCGTCGTCGGTCCTGCACTGGCTAACGACCCGCAGGAGGGACAGGACGGCGGCCTCGCTGCCCTCATACCGGATATCGAGTCGATTTACCAGCAGGCGCTGTTGATGCCGTTTGAGAAAGCCCGGGCGAAAATTTACGATCCCGACATCGCCGAGTATTATTCCGAGCTCCTGGACAGGACCGGGCTCAGCAGCGAATAGTCCGCACCCCGGTATCTCTCCCTCATAAACAAGTGGAGGCTGCTTTACGCAACCTCCACTCTCAAGACTTTCTGGAGCGTTCCCAGCTCACCTGTGGTTACTTCCACCTTTCCGGGCGTCCTTCCCAAGGAAGGACCGTCTTCCGGTTTTTTAAATACGAGCCGGGCCCGCTTTCCGTTCGCCCCACGCTCGGCAGGGCATCACAAGTCCACCTGCCAGACTCCGAATAGCTTGTGAAGTCTCATAGCGCACCTCCTAAGCAGACTCAGGTTGTGACATGAGCTTCACCAAAATTCTACCCACAATTCCCCAGAATTGTCAAGACGTCCGCGGCCGAATTACGCCAGTAAAAAGTACTATTGACAAAGCTACATCACGTTGCCGCCGGAGACCTGGATTACCTGCCCGGTGATGTAGTTGGTAGCTTCCGATGCCATGATAACGGTGATACTGGCGATATCAACCGGCGTGCCCATCCTGCCGAGGGGGAAAGCCGCGAGCATCGCTTCCCGCATCTTGTTCGCCTGGTCGGGAGGGGGAGGGGGCATCCCTTCCCTCAGCACCGCGCCGAAATTGGTGGGCGCGGGGCCGGGGGCGATGCAGTTACAGCGTATGCCGTTCTTGCCTTCCTGGTAGGCGAGCTGCTTGGTAAACAGGTCTATGGCGTACTTGGATATAGCGTAAACACCCACGCCAAAGGAATACTGGCGGGTGCTCCCGGAACCTATGTTCACAATCGCCCCGTGTTTCCGCTGTCTCATCTGCGGCAGAACGGCCCGCGTGACGTACATCGTGCCGAAGAGATTGAGGTCCATCTGTTTGGACCAGGTCTCGTACTTCTGCTCGTCCAGAGGAACATAGTCCTTGTGCAGGATAGCCCCGGCGACATTGCAGAGTATATCAATTTTTCCGTATTCGTCCAGCGCCTTCCCGACCATGGCGTCGACCTCTTCTTTGCTGGTGATATCCGCCTGGAGCGCTATGGATTTTTTGCCAATTTTGGTGATATCTTCGGCCGTCTTTTTAACGTCCTCCAGGTTGACATCAGTAACGGCGACGGCGTCGCACCCTTCTTTAGCCAGGAGCAGCGCTATCGCTTTCCCGAAGCCTATCTGGCTGCCGGCGCCGGTGACCAGCGCTATTTTGCCCTTGAACCCGAGGTCCATATCAACCTCCAGAATTTTGTTTTAAGTCCGTTAGTCCAGCACCGAGCCGCCGGAAACGTGCAGGATTGCGCCGGTGATATAGCCGGAGAGCTCCGACGCGAAAAAGGCCGCGGCATTGGCGATGTCCGCCTGGGTGGCGCCCCTGCCCATGGGGATTGTCTTGGCCAGCATATCGACCATCCCCTGCTTGTTCGGGCCGGGAATGAAATTGGTGGGGGCGGGGCCGGGGGCCACGCAGTTGCAGCGGATGCCGTTCTTGGCTTCATTGAAGGCGAGCTGCTTGGTAAAGGTGTCCACGCCGGACTTGGCGATGGCATAAGCGTTGCCCGCGCCGTGGCTGTACATGCGCGTGCTGCCCGAGCCGATATTGACGATGGCGCCGCTCTTTTTTTCCTTCATGTACGGTAGAACGGCCTGGCACGTGAGCATGATGCTGTAGAGGTTAAGATAGATATCCTTGTTCCAGTCCTCCGGCTTGGCCTGGTCGTAAGGTACGCGGCTGGCGATGCCGCCGGCCACATTGCAGAGGATATCGATTGTCTTATATTCATCGATGATCTTTTTGACCAGCGCCTGGACGTCGTCCCAGCTGGTAACGTCGGCCTTGACGGCTATCGACTTTTTGCCGAGCTTTTTAACTTCCCCGGCGGTGAGATTGGCGTCATCGATATTGATGTCCGTCACCGCGACGGCGTCGCAGCCCTCTTTGGCTAGCAGCAGTGCTATCGCTTTCCCGAAGCCTATCTGGCTGCCGGCGCCGGTGACCAGCGCCACCTTGCCTTTAAGACCTAAATCCATGTTTTCCTCCTTCGTAGATAAATGAATACGCGATTATCATTATATACTATGGAGGAATTAATGGGCAAAGTGAACGCTGCGTCATTTCAACGTTCAAACTGCGCTACCGTGGCAACTCCGGCTGTAATCCGATTATCTCTTACCTTACCCCCTTTGTCCCCCTCTCCAAACCGGAACATGGAATTCGCCATAAATTAATAGTTTGGAGAGGGAGGAGAAAAAAAGAGGGGTTGGAACCCCTCTTAAACGCCCCGGCTAATAGCTAATGATAAATAGTTAAAAGTTATCTATAACCCCAGGTAGGATTTGCGGATGTGCTCGCTGGCGAGGCAGGTGGCGCAGTCGCCTTCCATGACGATGCGCCCGTTTTCCAGCACGTAAGCCCTGTCGGCGGCTTCCAGCGTCTGCCGCACGTTCTGCTCGATGAGCAGTATGGTGATGCCACGCTCGCGGAGGGACTGGATTATCTCGAAGACCTCCCGCACCAGTATCGGCGACAGGCCGTTGGACGGTTCATCGATGATACATAGCTTCGGACGGGACATCAGGCCGCGTCCCATCGCCACCATCTGCTGCTCGCCGCCGCTCAACGTCCGGGCGAGCTGTCCCGACCTCTCCTTTAACCTGGGGAAGAGCTGGTAGACCTCCTCGAGTGTCTCGTGCCTGGCTTTCCATGCCTGTTTTCCGTAGGCACCGAGCTCCAGGTTCTCCTTTACGGACATATCCACAAACAGCCTGCGGCTCTCCGGTATGTGGGAGATGCCGAGGCCGACGATTTCGTGGGGCGGCAGGGTATCGATTCTCTTACCGAGGAACGTGATGGTCCCCGAAGTGGGTTTTATCACTCCGGATATCGTGTTCAGGAGTGTCGTTTTGCCCGCGCCGTTGGCGCCGACCAGCGCGACGATTTCCTTCTCTTCTATCTTCAAGCTGACGTCCCACAGCGCCTGTATTCTGCCGTAAAACGTACTTACGTTATTAACTTCCAGCATTACTCTTCTCCGAGATATACTTCAACGACGGTCTTGCTGTTGGCGATTTCCTGCGGGGTCCCCTCGGCGATTTTCTTGCCGTAGTTCAGCACGATAATGCGGTCGCACACGTTCATGATGGCCTTCATAACGTGCTCGATCATGACGACGGTGACGCCCTTTTCCCTTATCTTTCTCACGAGCTCCATGGCCTCGGCGATTTCCGTCTGGTTCAGTCCCGCCATAAGCTCGTCGAGCAGCAGGATTTCCGGCCTGGTGGACAGCGCTCTGGCCACCTCGAGCCTTTTCTGGTGCGCCAGCGTCAGTCCTGCGGCGGGCACCCCGCTTACCGCGGACAGTCCCACGAATTCAAGGAACTCTTCGGCGACTTTCGTCGCCTCGGCGGCGGAAACGGTCTTACCCGAGCCGAAAAGCGCCCCGATACGCACGTTCTCTATCACCGGCAGGCTGGGGAATATCTTGACGTTCTGGAAAGTCCTCCCGATGCCCATCCGGCAGATTTTATAAGGCGACATGCCGGTGATGTTCTTGCCTTTGTACTTTATTATCCCCGGCCTGGGCACAAGCGAGGCGGATATCAGGTTGAAAAGCGTTGTTTTGCCGGCCCCGTTGGGTCCTATCAGGCCGACGACCTCACCTTGGTCGACGTAAAAGTCCACGTCTGATACCGCCGCCAGACCGCCGAAATATTTAGTTACGCCTTCACCCTCAAGTATGTGCACGTCTCGCTCCAGTTATCCGTCTCCAGAGATTCTGGACCAGTCCTGTGACGCCGGTGGGCAGGAACAGTATCGTGCCCACCAGGATGGTGCCGAAGATAAGCATGTAGTATTTGCTCCAGTTGCCCGTTGTCAGGGTTTCCTGGATGTAGGTGAAAAGTACGGAGCCTACCAGCGGACCGTAAATGCTGCCGAACCCGCCGAAGATAGCCATCAGCACCGGGTTGAAAGACCTCAGGGGGTCAAAGGCTACTCCCGGGTCGACGTACGTCATTTTCGTTGCCATGATGACCCCGGCCGCACCCATGAATACCGCGCTCAGGGAGAAGGTCAGTATCTTGACCATGGTCACGTTGATACCGATATGCGCCGCCGCTTCTTCATTCTCGCCGATGCTCTGTAACGCCAGCCCGTACTTCGACCTCCTGATGAGGTAGGTAACGACCATGGTGACGACCAGAATTCCCAGCATGTAATAGAAGATGGTCTCATTGCCTTCAAGCTTGACAATCCTGCCGCGGACACCTTGCTTGACAATTTCCCAGAAGTAGATTACCTCCTTGAAAAGAAGCACCAGACCGAAGGTAAACATGGCGAAATAGATGCCCCTGAGCCTTAATGTTATTAATCCGACGATAAAGGCGAGAACGAAGCTGGCCGCTCCTGCAATCAGGACGACCACAATTAACGGTAACTGGGTTCCCACTACCGGGTAGAATAATGCCGCCGCATAAATGCCCACCCCGAAAAATGCGGCGGTTGCCAGTGAGATATAACCGGTATAACCGGAGAAAAGGGTCCAGCTTACCGCCAGGGCAATATTCATTAGAAAATACGTGGTCAGCGTCACGTTATAGGACGACCCGTATCTGGGCAGAAAAGCCACCAGAATCAGGAGCACCAGCGGCACCCCGAATGTAACGAGATGTTTTTTCCAGCTTTTCTTTACTGAATCCATCATTTATTTTCCCATTAAGCCTTTGGGCCGCACCAGCAGCAATATTATAAAAATTACATAGTAGGCGGCCACGGCCAGGCTGGGTTCCCAGGCGGTGACACCGGTGTTGATGATACCCAGGATAAATCCCCCGATAAAGCTCCCGGGTATACTTCCCAGACCGCCCAGCGTAACGACCACGATGGCGATGACGGTATACCCCAGGCCCATGGAGGTGCTAAGAGGGTAGCAAATGCTGATGAGTGAACCGGCGACTCCCGCCATTGCGGCGCCGAACCCGAAGCACAGCGCCAGGGTAAAGCTGATATTGACTCCCATCAGCGAGGCCGTATAAGCGTCCTGGGCGGCCGCCCTGATAGACTTGCCGATATGGGTACGGGCCAGGAATATGTAAAAGGCTGTGCCCACGGCGATGGCGAAAACCGCGGCGACCAGCCGGTTATCCAGTAAATCAGCGCCGGCTATGGTAACTCTTCCGGGTAAATAGGAATAACTGTAAGGCGTCGTGCCCCAGATGAGCCTCGCGATATTCTGGACGATAAAATAAAGGCCGAAGGCGGCCAGCAGGGAGTTGCTCTCGAAAACGCCCGGGTTGGGCGATTTCAACCTGATGGTCGTGAACATGGTGCGGTAAACGAAGAACCCGGCGATAAACAGCAGCGGTGCGACGACAAGTACGGTAACCAGAGGGTCTACGCCTTTTTGCTGTAGCCAGAAGGTGATGAATGCCCCGAACATCAGGAACTCCCCGTGGGCAATGTTCAGCACCCTGGCGACGCCATATTGCAGGCTGAGCCCCATGGATACCAGCGAAAAAATCCCGCCGATTAATAATCCGCCGAGTAATATCTCAAGGAATAGTTCCATTTATGTTATCTAAAAGTATCCACTAGCATTGTAAAGCAGGCTGGCTGAAGGCCAACAGGGTATCTTTTTGAGGATACCTGCGGATTACTCCACGGTATGACCTCCAGACAGCCTGCAAAAACTATGTCCTGCTTATACTACTTATTCCAGATTAAGACTACGGTGCCGGCCACGGCAGCTTGGGATAGATGGGATCCGCGGTGCGTTTGCTGCCCGCATCGACGACCTCAAAGAAAGCGTTCTGCCACTGACCGATTTGCCCGGCGTAGCATTCCTGGGGGAGGAGACCGCCGCCAGAATCGCCCCGGATATCCCACCACATTTCCCCGAGAGCGGTCTGGAAGTGTCCCGAAGCCATTACCGCTCTAACCGCGTAGGAATCGAGAGTGCCTGCCTCCTCAATCGACTTCTGGAAGAACTGCAGGGCGCTGTAGTATACCAGCGCTCCCCACCAGTCCACGAATGCTTCTTCATCGCCGAAAGCGGCCAGACCGGCTGGGCCGACGCTGGCGATTATTTTATCAGCTAACTCGTTGGCTCCGGCGGAGCTATTTCGGTTCCACGCGCCTTCGCACATGACGCCTTCCATCGCGGCGCCGAAGATGTCGTAGAAGAAGCCGAAGTTACCGCCCGGACCGAGGAGGACCATCTTGGGGTTGAAGTCCAGCGCCATGGCTGACTGCATGAAGAGGATATTCTGGTTCGGATAGGCGAAGCTGCAGAAGATGTCGGGGTTCAGTCCCTTGGCCTCTTCGATTATCGGGTTCATATCCGTGATGGCGATCGGTATGCTCGTTGACCCGACGACCTGGATGCCGCTCATGGTGAAGTCGCTCTGGGCGGTCAGGTTGTACTCGGCGCCGTGCAGGTCAGCCATGTACATGATATATGCCGTCTTGGCTCCCTCGGTCGTCATAAGGTCGGTGAAGACGGGGATCTGGAAGTGGTTGGAGTAGTTCAAAACGGAGAAGATGTAAGGCATGTCGGGCAGCAGCGGCTCCATGGTGGTGGCGCCGCCTTCGCCGCATATCATTATCGTATTGTATTTGTTGGCGATAGGCGCCGCGGCGAAAAGCATGGCCGTGCCGGTCGGCCCGAAGAGAAAGTCGACGTGGTCTTCCGTGACCAGCTTCTCGATGTTCCTGACGCACGCGCCCGTGTCGCTGGCATCGTCGTACTCGACTATTCTGACTGGGAGCATTTTGCCGGACACGTTGATGCCGCCGGCGGCGTTGACTTCTGCGGCCCACATCTTATAGATAGGGGCGAAGCCATAGTCCTGGAAACTGGCCTGCGGGCCGGTGATGTCACGGGAAGCGCCGATGACGATTTCATCCTGGGCCGGCGGTGTCATTGACGGCGAGGGTGACGGGGACGGTGAGGCTGACGGCGAAGGTGAAGGCGAAGGTGAGGGGCTGGGAGTAGTTGTTTCACCGCCGCAGCCGGGTATCATGGTAATCAAAAATACGAGACAAATTACCAGCGGTAAAGCAAATTTAATAGCTCTTTTCAATTTGTCTATACCTCCTCTTTTTCGGGAATGTATCTTTCATCTGTCCTTTTCATTTACTTTTCTTACATTTCACCTCCCGATTAAGATTTTGTTTATATCTTAGCTAAAATGATTTCTATGATTTTATAGAGAAATCTAACAATATCACCAGCTTATATAAAAACCATCCCCCCGGCTTTTCATAACAAGGCAATCTGCACGGGCTGGATTATTAGCTAATTTTATTGGTGTATCGTGAAACTTTATAATACTATGTAGATTGTTGTCAAGTATTTTACCTAAGAACATGCTGATTTTTTACACGTATTTACGCCATGAGCATATTGCTTCCCATATTTAGCCACGGGGACGTAACGTAAATCACCCTGCCGTCTGTATTGTTGCCCCCCGGGGAGAAGTGAATAATTGCCGCGTAGTTGGGGACTTTTTGGCGTGATAAAACAAACTGCCTACAAAAGTGAAAGAGGGCGGGGATGCTATCGTATATCCTAAACGGCCACCGGTTTCCTCGGCGGGCTTTTCTGGCGCCTCTTCCACCCCAGCGTCGCCAGGAGGTCGCCGACGGCTTTGTCCAGTATCTCGCTGCGCAGCGGCATGTCCGGGTCGAAGCTATATTTGATGCGCCGCCCCTCTCTCTTTTTCGTGATGTAGCCGTCCGCCTCGAGGTCTTTGATGATGTTGTGCGTCGTTTTTTCCGTGATGCCTATCGTCGTGGAGATTTCGCGGGCCGTTATGCGCGGCTTCTGCGCGATAAGGTTGAGCACCATGGCATGGTTGGTCAGGAACTTCCACCCCGGCATACTCTTACCTCCTTACCGCTAAAAATTTTTTTTCGTATTCTGGTGATTACCCTGAAAAACTATTGACATTTTTTACCAGTGGTGTATAATTAAATTCAGGAATTAAAATTCCTATATATTATATCAGGAATGTCAAGTTAAAACAAGTAATTAACGAAAAAAACGTTAATAATAAAACAAATAAGTTGAAAAGGAGCGTTGCAACAGAATAAAGTGAAGGAACCATCGGTGGCCAGTAAAAACCGCACCACCCACACCGCCGTAATCACCACGGAGACTCTAGCCCAGAAAGAAAACGAAGAGCCTCCCAGTAAGTCCTCAGTAGCCAGAAACATTGAGGAAGAACCCCCCGGTAAATGCCCCACCGGAAGATATAAAATGTTCGGGAACGTACCCGACAGCTCATGGAATGATTGGAGGTGGCACTTCCGCAACCGCATCACCTCCCCCGACCAACTCAGCCGGCTGGTCGCGCTGTCAGCCGAAGAAAAATCCCAGATAGAGCTGGTCTGCCAGCGTTATCCTCTGTCCATAACGCCCTACTATCTGTCCCTTATCGACCCTGATGACCCCGCCGACCCCGTCAGGAAGCAGTCCGTACCCTCTATCCTGGAGATTTCCATGGGCGGTATGGGCATGGAAGACCCCCTCGCGGAAGAAAAAGACTCCGTTGTACCCGGCCTGGTGCACCGCTATCCGGACCGCGTCCTGATGGTGCTTACCGACATCTGCCCCATGCTCTGCCGCCACTGCACCCGCAAAAGGGAGTGGAGGCACGGCGGCTGGGTGCGTCCCTGGAGCCAGATCGAAGCCATGTTGGACTACGTGCGCCGCACCCCTGAGGTTCGTGACGTCATTGTCTCCGGCGGCGACCCCCTGACGCTTTCGACCGGGCATCTGGAGAGCATTATCTCCAGAATACGGGAAATAAAGCATGTTGAAATCATCCGTATCGGCACCCGGTTCCCCGTGGTGCTGCCGCAGCGCATCGACGCCGGGCTCTGTGATATGCTCTCGAAGTACGGCCCGATATGGCTGAATACCCACTTTAACCACCCCCGCGAGATAACGCCTGAATCAGCCGCCGCCTGCGACCGCCTGTTGCGCGCCGGCGTCCCGGTCAACAACCAGTCGGTGCTGCTTCGCGGCGTCAACGACAGCGTCGAAACGCAGCTCAAGCTCTGCCAGGGCCTGCTGAAAATAAAGGTGCGTCCCTACTATCTTTTCCAGTGCGACGAGGTGCAGGGCACCGAGCACCTGCGCACCCCGGTGGAAGTAGGTATCAAAATTATCGAAGGTATGCGCGGGTACACCTCCGGCCTAGCCGTGCCAAATTTCGTCGTCGACCTCGTTAACGGCGGCGGCAAGGTGCCGATGCAGCCCAACTACGTGTTGTCCATGACGAAAGACGAGCTGCTTTTAAGGAACTACGAAGGCAAAATTTTCCGCTATCGCAATCCCGCTTCGCCAGAGCTCCGGCCGGATGTGGCCGCCACGCTTGTCAGCGGTGTCGTGGAGAGCCTGCTCGCGGACGCCGAACTGCCGCTCAAAGCTGCTGGAGAGGTCAATGCGGATAGGGTTAGCGTACGACCTTAAGACCGCCTTCGAGGGTCGACCCCTTGTAGAAGACGCGCTGGAAGAGTACGACTCCCCGGAGACGGTTGAGCTGATATCGGCCGCCCTCGCGTCTAAAGGGCATTCGGTCGTCAGGCTGGGCGGCGGCGTGTCTTTTCTGGACAATGTCCGCCGCGAAAGCGTTGACATCGTCTTCAACATCGCCGAGGGGCGGGGCATCTACCGCAGCCGGGAAGCCCAGGTGCCTTCTATTCTGGAAATGCTGGATATACCCTACACCGGCTCCGACCCCCTGACTCTGGCGATATGCCTCGATAAGCCCCTGACGAAAAAGCTGGTCGCCGTGGAAGGCGTCGCCACCCCCCGTTGGCTCATAGTTTCCGGCGAGGATGAGCTGCGCCGCGCCCCCTGGGAAAAGCTGTCCTTCCCCGTTATCATCAAGCCCGCCTCGGAAGGCTCGAGCAAGGGCATCCGCCTGACTTCTATTGCCAGCAGTGTCACGCAGGCGGAAGAGGAAGTCCGCAGGATTCTGAACGGCTACCACCAGCCGGTCATGGCCGAGGAATTTATCGACGGCGGTGAGGTGACCGTGGGCATGGTGGGCAACTCACCGCCGCGAATAGTCGGCATGATGCGCATCGTGCCCAAAAAGCCGGTCGAGCATTTCGTTTATTCGGTGGAGGTAAAGCGCGACTATGTTAACCTCGTCGATTACGAATGCCCCGCGCGTCTTCCCGGCAATACCCTCGACAAAATAGAGGAGTATAGTCGTAAAGCCTTCAAGGCACTCGGCTGCCGGGACTTCTCACGCGTCGATTTCCGGGTCGGCCGCGACGGCGCGCCGTACTTTATAGAGATAAATCCCCTCCCTGGCCTCGGCAGCTACTCCGACCTCATTATCATGGCGCTGAAGCTGGGGTGGACCTACGAAGGACTGGTCGGCGGGGTGCTGGACGCCGCCTTAGAGAGGTATCCGCAGTGCGTGCGCGCATAGCCGTCGTTTATAACGAGCCGGGCCCTTCGCGATACGACCGCGCTAACGAGAGGAAGGCGGTTGCGGGCGTGCTGGAAGCCGTGGAAGCGGTACGCGCCTCCGTCGTCGAGCTCGGTTATAAGGTGTCTCTCGTGCCGCTGGTGCCGCCCTTTAAGAATGCCCGGCAGAAGCTGGCGTCACTGGACGCCGGGCTGGTCTTTAATCTTTTCGAGGGCTTCTGCGGCGAGCCGGAAACGGAAGCCCTGGTGCCGGAGGAGCTGGAAAAGCTCGGGGTGCCTTTCACCGGCTGCGGGGCACCGGTGCTCAGGCTGGCCCTGGACAAGGTCAGGGTCAAGGTGCTGCTGCAGGCCGCGGGTATCCCCACGCCGGATTTTCAACTGCTCAACCCGGAGACGCTTGCCACGTTCCGGCTCGAGTACCCCTGTATCGTCAAGCCCCGCGCCGAGGACGCCTCCCACGGCATCACCGCCGACAGTGTTGTAGGGGATTTCGCTTCACTTTCAAGGCAGGTGAGGCTTATCGCGGATTCTTACGGCAGCCCCGCTCTGGTGGAGAAGTTCGCCGGGGGGGCTGAGTTTAACGCCACGGTCATGGGCAACGACGACTGTACCGTGCTGCCTGTTTCCGAGATTGTCTATTCGCTGCCGCCGGATGTCCCGCGGATTCTCAACTTCGAGGCCAAGTGGGAGGAGGACAGCGTATACTTTAAAGGGACGAAGGTCGTTTGCCCGGCGGAAATAAGCGTGAAGGAGCGGGAAAATATTGCCGTGATGGCGCTCGCGGCGTATAAACTGCTGGGCTGCCGAGGCTACGCCCGGGTGGACATGCGCAGGGACGGGGCAGATAAGCTGAACGTCATGGAAGTTAACCCCAACCCCGATATTTCCCCGAGTGCCGGCGCGGCGCGGCAGGCAGTGGCGGCCGGGATGAATTATACGCAGTTTATTGATAAAATCATAAGACTGGGCCTGGAGAAGAAGAGAAATGACCGTCGGAGTCCGTCCCATGGTCGCCGGGGACAAACCGGCGCTGATGAAAATACTGCGAAATACGCCCGAATTTAAACCGTTCGAGGTGGCGGTGGCGGAGGAGGTCATCGATGCTTATCTTAACAATCCCGCCTCCGGCTACTCCACCCTTGTCGCCGAGGATAATGGGGAAATCGCGGGCTATATCTGCTACGGCGAGACGCCGTGCACCGTGGGCACCTGGGATATCTACTGGATAGCCGTTGACCGCGCCAGGCGGGGGAAGGGCATCGGCAAAATGCTATCGGAGAGGGCGGAGGCGGCGATAGAGCAGTCCGGCGGCAGGCTGGCCGTTATCGAGACCTCTTCTACCCCCCTTTACGAAAACACGCGTAGTTTTTACCTCGCCCGCGGCTTCGAGAGCGTTGCCCGCGTCCCGGATTTTTACTCTCCCGGCGACGACAAGCTCATACTGGTGAAAAAACTGTAAGCCGGAATCAAGGGGGTTTGTAACGTGACCTGGCAGAATTTCGTCATGACCTTCGTGCCGCTGTTCATCGTCGTAGATGCCATCGGCAATCTGCCTTTCGTCATTACCATGGGCGAGGGCAAGCAGAAACGGGAGCAGCGCCGGATGGTCCACCTGGCCATTGTTACCGCCACTGCCGTCGGGCTGGTCTTCCTGTTCTTCGGCCAGTTTATTCTGAAAGTGCTCGATATTGACGTTGGTTCTTTTGCCATCGCCGGCGGTATCATTCTGCTGGTACTCTCCATAAAATACATGACCACCGGCCATATGGTCGCGGTGGCACAGGAGGAGATGATGGCGGTGGTGCCCATCGGCACGCCGCTGACAGTCGGTCCCGCCACCATAACCACCCTGATACTGCTGGCGTTACAGTACCCCCTTTACATGGTGCTGATTTCCTTTGCCCTGAACATGCTGGTAACCTGGGTTATCTTCCTCCTGAGCCAGAGAATCGCCGCTTTCATGGGGGAGGGGGGCATCCGGGCGACCTCCCGGGTGTTCAGCCTGCTGCTGGCGGCCATTGCCGTGAGCATGGTTATCCGCGGCCTTACGTTAACTGGTATAATAACAACGGGCGGCTAAGTTCGCCGACGGGACTAGACAAGGACTGCTATGTTTCGCATTAGGCGCGTCTACGACGATATAACACCGGCTAATCAAAACGCTATTAGCCAGGTGCAGGATATATTGCGCAGCCAGTTCCCCCTTCTTTCAAAGAGAGACGTAAATAAGCTGCCGGAGCAGCTCCGCAATCCCCTGAAATACCGCTTTCGCTCCATCCTCTTTATCGCCGAGGGCTTGAAAGGGCACATCGATGGTTTTGCCCTGTTGTTCCATGAGCCGGTATTGAATTTTTGCTATCTCGATTAC
>CAYTZI010000032.1:0-17141 GCA_964442335.1 uncultured Dehalococcoidaceae bacterium
ATCTGGGTGAACTTGCTATACACCTGGCGCTTAAGCTGCACCCAGAAAAGCCTGAAACCCTCCAGCCTGGCAAGCAGGACGCCGTAATAGATAATCCTCCTGAGCCTTCTGCCTATTGATATTACAGGATTTTTCACGCGCGTTTCCTCAATTTTTCAGCTTGTTTTCTATAATCCTGAGCACGAAATCGGTCAGAGTAATCGAGTCTATATCGCCGGTCACGGATAAAGCGCTCCTGGCCCGTTCCGGCCACCGCCAGTACCTGAGCAAAGGAGCGTTTGATTTTTCAATCCTGGCCGAAAGTTTCTTCTCATCGGCCTCTCCGAACTGCCGCAGGCCATCCAGGAACAAGGCGCAGTCCTCGCGGCCGGCATTTGTATCCACGATATATCCCTCATTTTTCAGGAACCTGAGCGCCGGCCCGGATGAGTCTGCCCCGACCCCGATAACCGGTCGCCGGGGGCTTTCCACGGTGAACTCCCTTTCGGTGACAAGCCGATAGTCATTAAACCAGGGCTCAGAAGACCCCGGACTCTCGATGTTTTTTAACAGTATCGTGGCGCGTCCGGAGCAATCGGCTTTTATATGATACCTGTTATTGCCCTCAGATTCGATACTAAATCCAAATTTGTCACTTTCAAGCCACCATTCGGCTACCTCTTTCAGCGTGGTCACCCAGACCGGCGGGTCCAACTCGCTGGCTCTGCTCAGGATTTCCCGGAGGCCCATTTCACAGTGGTCGATTCTCTCCGGATGCAAGGACAAAATGAAGAGTTCGCCTCTTTGGTAGATATTTTCCAGGATATCCATCCAGATATCCCCGATTATCTTTTCATCCAGGACTCCCAGCCGCTCGATAATCATTTCATCATCGGGGATTGACACCGGTATCTCCACCAGCCCGTTCTCCAATCTGGGCAAAGCCAGATAATCCTCGATTCTCAGGGGTTGATAGAAATCCATGAGGCGGTTGAAATTATCCTTGATTTTTAACGAGAACCTGTTGATATCGATAACCGGCCAGTATAAAGAACGACTGCTGTTGTAGAGGAAACCGTTTTCACATAATACGGGGTTTGTCTCGGCGTTGGTGCGCAGGAAAGGAGCGCGGAACCCCACGAAAGGAATCCCGTGTCTTTTGAAGATATCTACCGACTTTATGCAGTGCTCGTTTTTTTTCTCTCTGGATACCACGCCGTAATCTATATGAACGTAGCCGTGCACGGCAAATTCCACTCCACGGCGGCTCAATTCCTTGATGTAACGGGGATTCCTGTTAAGGACTACCGCCGTAATGGCAAAGGTCGGCAGATACCCGGAGTTATGCATTATCTCATAATACCGCTTGAGACGTTTTTCAAACTTCTTCGGCGAGATGCCGAAGCGGCGAAGGACGGTGATGATGCGCGCCAGCAGGTTCCGGATGCCCCTTGACTTGGATAAAAAATCTAATGTCATGCTTTAATAAGGTCTCCCTTTTTAGCTTTCAAAGCCTCTGGAACCGGCGTGAACGATTTTCTTGCCTTCAGCCTTTATTTTTTCGGCGTCGAACTTCATGGAGTAGCCGATTCCCGGATAGTAGCGGAACCCCACCATGACGCCCCGCCCCGAGCCGAAAAAGCCGGGGGGAGTCATGTTCAAGTTCTCTCGCCACCAGTCCCTGTTGAAGAACAGCCCCACCACCTCGACGGACCATGGCTCGTGGCAGTATAACTTGCTCTCCATCTGCATCCTTGGCCACAGACTGCGGACGATGTCTTCCACGGAGCTGACAAGGTCGACATCTTCAAAGATGAGGGTGATGGCGTCCGTATCCAGGTCCTTCAACGTGTCCTTGAAATAGCCCTTAACGAACACGCAGGCGTCGATATTACCGGCTTTCGCCACGTTCTTTTTCACGGCTTCCAGGCCGCCGTGACTGCGGAACTCGCCTTCCTCCCAGATGTAATAGTCCACCGAGGCGCCGTGTATCGTAATTTTTTCATCGTCCCGCGGCGGCGGTATCCCCTCAAAAGAATCGCAGACGAACAGCCTGCGGCCCGTCAAGCCGCAGGCAATCGAAAGAGAAACGGTACTGGAGCCGTCGAAGCAGCCGCACTCCACGATATCTCCCCTGACGGACCTGGGGATGCTCAGAATCTCCTCGACTAGCAGAAGGTGCTGCTGCCATGTTGAAAGCGGATTGAATTTTTTATGGTTTCTCAGCACACGGATAGTCAGGGACAGCTTCTTAAGGGGCCCCACCCCATACTGCCGCCCGGCGCTGTTGATAATAAAGATAAAGCAATAGGCGAAGCTGAACATCCGGAACAAGATATTAAATATTCTGGCTTTATTCATTCTATCTCCCGTTTACGCTTCTATTTCCGAAGCGTACCGCTCAAGCGCCCTGCGGATATGTTCCTTCATTTTCTCCGCCAGCAGCCCCACGAAAGGCTCCACCAGCATGCCGCGGGGATAGACCGGCATAACACAGGTATCCAGCCCCCCGGCGGCTAGCTTCTCCCAGCCCTTCTCCGGCCCGCTAAAACAGGCATACTCTATCATGGGCTTAAACTCGGTGATCGTTCCGGCGTAAGGCCTGGGTATATAGCTTACGGCGGCGAGGTCGCAGGTCTTCCAGATGCTGGAAAGGAGCATGTTCCGGCTCTTGATGGTCTTCTGCTGGAGCCCGAGCTTTGCCAGTAACGACCCGATTATTATATCTTTCCGGCCCCAGGCCACCCTGGCTTTTTCCTTTAAGAACATCATTTTACGGTCGGTTAACATGAGATTTCTCAGGTGGAACTCGATTTGCTGGAACCGATAGCGCATCCTGCTGAACAACTTGTTGCTCTGGTGCGAGAAATTGTAGGTCTCCATGAGAGCGACCAGAGCCACGTCTTTTCCCTGCTCGCGTAGCTGCTGCGCCATCTCCAGCGCTATCGAGCCGCCCATACAGTACCCGGCCAGTAGGTAAGGGCCCTCAGGACTTACTTCCTGTATTTCTTTAACGTACTCGGCGGCCATATCCTCGACCTTATCAAGAACGGGCTGCGTCCCGTCCAGTCCCTGCACCTGGAGTCCGTACACCGTCTGGTCCGGCCCCAGGTGTCGTATCAGGTTCCGGTAAATCAACAGATTGCCCCCCGCCGCGTGGATAAGGAACAGGGGCACTCCGGAGCCGCCGGACTGTATCTCCACCAGAGAGGTCCATGCCGCCGGGGCTTTGTCTTCACGAATCACCGCCACAAGCTGTTTGAGGCTTGGCGCCTTCAAAAGAACGTTAAGAGGAAGCCTCTTGCCGAACTTTTTCTCGATTTCCGAGAAGAGGTTGACCGCCATCAGGGACGTCCCGCCGAGGTCGAAAAAGCTTTCGTTGCCGTTAATGTGCCTGACGCCGAGTATGTCCTGCCATATCTCCCTCATGGTCTGCTCGACGTCTTTCTTGAGAGCATCCGAGGCTGTTTCCTGTTCATCAGGACGCCCGCGAACAGGACGCGCTTCTTCCTCGCGTGTTATCGCCGGGGCCGCTCCCTGCGGTTCACGACTGTCCCCGACCGAGTAGCGCTGGCGTTCAAAGGGATATGTCGGCAGAGGTACGCGCCGGCGCTTTTCGTTCGTGTAAAAGCCGTCCCAGTCCACCGCCACTCCCGCCATCCAGAGCTGACCGAGCGTATTGAGTATACAGGCGGTGTCCGGCGTTTCCTCTTTCGGGTGGTGGGTAGACGCCAGTATAATGTGCTCTTTCTTTACGTCCGGGTGCTGCCTCGCCAGGGAGCTGAACGTGTTGCCCGGGCCTACTTCCAGTAAAATCCTGTTCGTCTCTTGGAGCAGCTCCCCCACGCAATCGGAGTAGCGTACCGTATAACGCAGGTGCCTCCCCCAGTACTCCGGGCTGGCAGCCTCTTCCGCCGTTATCCAGGTGCCGCTGACGTTGGAAAGGAAGGGTATCTGCGGCGCGTTCAAATTGACTTTTTTCACCTCTGCAGCGAAAGCGCTTACCACGGGGTCCATCGATTTCGAGTGGAAGGCGTGGGAAGTGCGGACGTTCCGGCAGAGTACTTTTCTTTCCGAAAGCTGCTTTTCCAGTCCGGCAACAGCTTCTTTATCGCCGGAAACAACGCACAGCGAAGGCAGGTTGATAACCGCCACGGAAAGACGTTCGTTAAGAAACGGCTGGAGCTCCTTTTCCGAGAGGAACACCGCTAGCATCGAGCCTCCAGGCATCTCCTGCATGAGCCGCCCGCGGGCCGCCACCAGCTTTAAAGCATCCTCAAGGGTAAAAACTCCGGCGAGACAGGCCGCCACCAGCTCGCCGATGCTGTGCCCCACCATCGCCGCCGGGCGTATTCCCCAGGACATCCATAATTTAGCCAGCGAGTACTCGATAACGAATAGTCCTACCTGGGTAAATACCGTTTGCGTCAGCCTTTCCGAAGCCTCCGGCGTGACCGGGCCCTGCGGATATATTACGTCATGTAAATCAACGCCGAGATACGGCTGCAATATTGCGCAGCAGCGGTCGACTTCTTCTCTAAATACGGGCTCGGTCTTATAGAGGTCGAGCCCCATGTTAACATACTGGGAACCCTGCCCGGAGAAAATAAAAACAACGTCGCGCTGGGCTTCTTCATAAGAGTGCGTGAGCACGCGTTTTTTATCCGGCTCTTCGAGGGCCTTTATAGCGTCATCGACATCCCGGCAGACGAGCACCCGCTTATGGCCGAAAGCCTTGCGCCCCTTCTGAAGCGTAAAAGCCGCGTCGGCCAGGCTGATATCGCTATGAGCTTTGAGGTGCTCAATCAGGTTGGCCGTGGCGGTATCAAGGGCGCTTTCGGAGCGCGCGGAGAGAAGCAGGAGCTGATACGGTCTCGTTTCAGCGTCGGACTCAATAACCGGCGCTTCTTCCAATATCACATGCGCGTTCGTGCCGCCGATGCCGAAAGAGCTCACCCCCGCCCGCCGCGGGAATGGCGCCTGCCACGCCATGAGCTGGTTGTTGACGCGGAAAGGGCTGCTGGTAAAATCAATCTCGGGATTGGGTTTCCGGAAATGGAGCGTCGGCGGTATCTCTTTATGCTCGAGCGCCATGACGGTCTTGATAAAGCTGGTTACACCGGCGGCGACATCCAGGTGCCCCGTGTTCGTCTTAACCGAACCGATAGTGCAGAAGCCATTTTTATCGGTATAGCTGCGGAAGGCTTTGTTGAGAGCAGCAACTTCTATGGGGTCGCCGAGAGCCGTGCCGGTCCCGTGCGCCTCGATAAAGGATATGGAGTCCGCCTCAATGCCGGAGCTGGCGAGGGCCTCCAGGATTACCTGCGACTGCCCTTCGACGCTGGGTGCGGTGTAGTCTACTTTAAGGTGTCCGTCGTTATTGGTGGCTGAACCCTTGATGACCGCGCGAATAAAGTCGCCGTCCCGGACAGCATCGGCGAGCCGCTTGAGCAGCACGGCTCCCGCTCCGTTGCCGAAGACCGTCCCCTCCGCTTTCTCGTCGAAAGCCCGGCAGTGACCGTCGGGGGAGGGGATATTTCCCGGCTGGTATATATAGCCCGACCTGTGGGGGAAACGTATACAAACGCCGCCGGCCAGGGCCATGTCGCACTCCTGGTTGAGCAGGCTCTGGCACGCCATGTGTATGGCCACCAGCGACGTCGAGCAGGCGGTCTGCACGGCGACACTCGGGCCCTTAAGGTTAAGCTTATAGGAGACGCGCGTCGTGACGAAGTTATTATCGTTGCCCATGACGGTCATGAGGTCGCGCCCCGCAAAGCTTTCAACCAGCTCTTTCCTGAACACGTACGTGTTCCTGGACGCACCGGCATAAACACCTATAGAGCCGGGGTATCTCTCGGGGTCGTAGCCAGCGTTCTCCACCGCTTCCCAGGCAACCTCCAGGAAGAGGCGCTGCTGCGGGTCCATTGTCTCGGCTTCCCGGGGAGAGTATTTGAAAAAGCCGGCGTCGAAATATTCAGGCTTGTCCAGCACCGCGGAGGCTTTTACATAGTGGGGGTCGGCAAGAAGGGAGGGGTCTATTCCCGATTTTTTCAGCTCTTCATCCGAGAAAAAGGTGATGGACTCCCGGCCAGCGCGGAGGGCCTGCCAGAACTCGTCGACATCCTTCGCGCCGGGGAACCGCCCGGCCATGCCGATTACGGCGATATCGAAATTTCCGGGGCTATTCACGATGTTATCTTCCGCCATGTCCAGTCCGATAGTAAAGATTACCTGATATTCTGCTTTGCCTGCCGCCTTTGCTCTATGGCGGCCCGGCGCGCGTCCGCCCGCTTCACACCGACCTGCGCCGCGGCGGCTTCTTTCTCATCCCCGCCGCCGGAAAGATATCCGGCCAGCGTGCCGACGGTCGGGTATTTAAATAAATCAGTCAATGATAGCTTTTTATTGATGGCGTCACACAGCTTATAATACACCCTCACGAGCAAAAGGGAATGCCCGCCGAGCTCAAAGAAATTATCGTTCATGCCGACCTTCGGTACGTTCAGCACCTGCTGCCAGATACCGGCAATGGTCTTCTGAAGCTCGCTCTCCGGAGCTATATAAGCCGCCTCAGATTTTACTTTCTCTTTATCCGGGGCAGGCAACGCTTTGCGGTCGACCTTGCCATTGGGCGACAAAGGCAGTTTATCCAGAACAACAAAGTACGACGGCACCATGAAGTCGGGCAGCTTCTGCCGGACATAGTCCCTCAGCTCCCCCGCATTGACTTCCCGGTTCCGGTCGAGCACAAGGTACGCCGCCAGCCGCATATCGCCGGGGGTATCCTCGCGTGCGGTGACCACCGCTTCGTGGACGGCGGGGTGCTGTCCCAGCAGCGCCTCGATTTCACCCAGTTCTATGCGGTTACCGCGTATTTTTACTTGAAAGTCCAGACGGCCCAGATACTCGATATTGCCGTCGGGCAGGTAGCGGCACGAATCGCCTGTTTTGTAGAGCCGGGCCTCCGGGTTCTTGCTGAAGGGGTCGGGGATAAATTTCTCGGCGGTCAGCTCCGGCCGGTTCCAGTATCCCCTCCCCACTTGTACTCCACCAATATAAAGCTCTCCGGCGATGCCGACCGGCACCGGCTGCAAACCGCGGTCCAGGATATACATCTGAGTATTAGCCACCGGTCTCCCGATAGGCACGGTCTTCAGGCCGGAGTCCTTCCGGCACTCCCAGTAAGTGACGTCCACCGCCGCTTCGGTGGGGCCGTAGAGATTGTGGAGCCTGGCGTTCAGGCGGGCGAAAAACCTGTTTTGTAGCTCCAGCGGTAAAGCCTCCCCGCTACATATTACCTGCCGCAACGAAGCGCATTTTTCGACATCCCTTGCCATGAGAAATATCTGGAGCATGGAAGGCACGAAATGCATGGTCGTGATTTTTTGCTCGATGATGGTATTCACGAGGTAGTCGGCGTCCTTGTGCCCTTCAGGTCGCGCCACCACCAGACGCGCCCCGAACATGAGCGGCCAGAAGAACTCCCACACGGACACGTCGAAGCTGAACGGGGTCTTCTGCAACACGGCGTCGTCAGCGGTCAGCCGGTAGGCGTCCTGCATCCAGAATAGCCTGTTTAAAATACCGGCGTGGGTGTTCATCGCGCCCTTGGGCCTGCCCGTCGAGCCGGACGTATAAATAACGTAGGCTAAATTATCAAGGGTAGCTTCACAGGCAGGACTTTCTCTGCTCTGCGAGGCAATGAGACTATCCCAATCGCTATCGAGGCACACCACCCGCGCGCTGGATTCCGGCAGATTTTCCAGCAGCCTCCGCTGGGTCAGTAGTACCGGCACACCGGCGTCCTGCATCATGTAGGCGATACGGTCGGGGGGATAGGTGGGATCGAGGGGCACGTAAGCGCCGCCAGCCTTGAGGATGCCGTAGAGTCCCACAATCATCTCCAGCGACCGCTCCACGGCGATGCCGACCATTTTTTCCGGTCCCACCCCCAGCGACTTAAGGTAATGTGCGAGCTGGCTGGCGCGCTCGTTCAATTCTCTGTAAGTAAGTGTTTGCCCCTCGAATACCACAGCAATAGCATCAGGCGTTTTTTCCGCCTGTGTTTCAAATACCTGGTGTATCAACTTATCCTGCGGATAGTCTTTACCGGTCTCGTTCCACTTTACTAAAATTTCCTGGCGCTCGGCGTCCGTGAGCATAGGCAGCTCCGACAGAGTCCGATGCGGGTTTTCAGCCATGCTCTCCAGCAGAGTTTTCAGGTGCCCGGCCATCCTATTTACCGCGGCTTTATCGAAGTCCTGCCTCTCGCAGGTAGCTTTCAGCAGGAGATCCGGCTCGCCATACGCGTCAAGGGTAATGGGGAAGCCGTTATCTTCAATGAGGTTGTACTCCCTTTTTTGCCAGCCGGCTTCTTTAGACCAGAACGATGTGCCCTTTTCGTAGAATACGAATAAGCTATCGAACAGAGACCTGCCCGAAGGGACCCCGCTCCATCTCTGGATATCAATAAGCGGGGTAGCTTCATGCTGCCGGACATCGACTATCTGCTGCCTTATTTCACCGAGCCAGGGAAGTAACGGTGCTTTCGAAGGCACCCGGATGCGCGTCGGGACGGTGTAGATAAAGAGCCCGACTTTGTTTCCCTTCTCCAAAGTCCAGTGGCGCCCCGCCCTGACCACCCCGAAAACGACGTCTTCCTCACCGCTGTACCGGCCCAGCAGTAACGCCCACGCCCCCTGGACGATGGTATTGAGCGTCATACCGTTTTCTCTGGCGAGGTTTCTAAGCATTGAGGTGACTGATTCAGAGAGGCGCGCCTCCCCTTCGACTTTCTCACGGTCCCTCTCGCCGCCGGTGGTCAGCGGCGCGCTGATAGCGGTGGGCGTCCGGAAATCCTTGAGCAGCGTCCGCCAGAAACCCTCAGACCCGGATATATCCTGCTGCCGGAACCATTCGATGTATTTCCGGTACGGTACCGCCGGCGGTAACACGGGTTCAGTCCCCTGACGGATGGCGTCGTAGGTTTCCGTCAGCTCTCCCATCATCACCCGGCGCGACATTCCGTCAATAATGATATGGTGGTAGCTCCATACGAAGCGATAATCTTCTTCAGCCAGGCGGAAAAACGTCAGGCGCAACACCGGCGCTTCCGCGAGGTTGAACCCCTTTTTACGGTCGGCTTTAAGGAATTCCTCGAACCGTTCCTGCTGCCGGGCGGCGGACAGCCCCCGCCAGTCGTGCATCTCAAAAGGGAGGCCGACTTTCTCATAGACTTCCTGTAATGGTTCTTCAAGGTCTTCCCAGCGGAAAGCGGTCCGCAATATAGAATACCGCAAGATAATTCTTTCCCAGGCCTTACGGAAAGCGTCTACATCGATGTCTTCGTGAAAGGAGCCGACCAGCTGCTGGACGTAGTAGCCGGCATCAGGTGCCAGCTGATACTGAAACAGCATCCCCTGCTGCATGGGGGATAACGCATAGGAGTCCTCGATTTTACTCATGGTACGGATGTTGCTCATATTTTTTAGCTTGCCCATCTGTGGAGGTTGACAGTACAGGGGTTCCCTTCTACCGCCAGCGCCGCTGCGAAATCGGCGGCGGGTCTCAGGTCGCGCATGGTCCATTTTAACGCGGCTTCTGCTTCGCCGTTGATACCGAGCAGCCTGGCCGGCTCGCCCGGGGCAAGCGACACATCAAAGCTGTCCAGCGGCATGGTAAGGCCGTCTCCCGTAGCCTTGGTAAAAGCCTCTTTGCGCGTCCAGCCGCTGAAAAAAGCCTCTCTTCGCTGGCTTTCCGGCAGGGTGCGCCACTCTTCCTTTTCCCTGTCCGAGAAAAACCTTTCGACGAGGCGCGTCATCTCGATATTATCGCGCATCTGCTCGATGTCCACGCCCACCTCATGGTCCGGGGAAAAGGCGTATATCGCCATGTTCTCCGAGTGTGAAAGATTGAAATGGAGCAGCTCTCTGTTCGTTATACCGGTGATTACGGGTTTTCCTTTTTCCCCGCGGGAGAAGCGCACGCTTTCCGGTTCAATGCCCAGGTAGCAGCCGAGCAATATTCTCAATATCGCCCGCCGTGCGATAAACCGGTCCCTGTCACTCTGGAAGTGAAAGCGCCCCGCCCTTTGCCGTTCGTCCGGCGAGAGCATTCCCTCGAACCGGGAATCCGGCGCATCGAGGAAAGCCAGCCAGACATCAATCCCGTCACCAGTCGTTTTCATTTCGTGCGGCCGGCGCACAGTTAAACGAATATTCATTGGATATCCTGTATTCCGTCTATATGTTCAATATAAAAGACTAAGGTTAGAAGAAAGTAAGGATTGGGTTATAAGACGGCGAAAAATGGAGGCCGGGGATTTTACGTCCCTTGCATCTGGGAAATAAACTCGTTCAGGCCATCTTCCAGGCTGTATCCGGGTTGAAAACCGAATGACCTGGCCCTGGAGATATCGGCCAGGCTGTGCATGATATCGCCGGGGCGGGGGGCTTTATATACCGGGGGGATGCCGTTTTCACCGGCGAGCCTGGTGACGAGCCGCGCCAGTTCGTTGATGGATACCGGCACGCCGCTGCCGATGTTATAGATACCCGTCGCTTTGCTTTCCGCCGCCAGGATATTAGCCCCGGCGACGTCCTTAACGTATACGAAGTCGCGGGTCTGTTCGCCGTTTCCGTAGATGACCGGCGGTTTTCCGGAGAGAACGCTGGAAATAAAGGCGGGGACCACCGCAGCGTAATCGGTCCCGGGGGCCTGCCGAGGCCCGTAGACGTTAAAATACCTCAGACTAACGGTATCAAGCCCGTATATTTGCTGAAATATGCTACAGTAATACTCCCCGGCGAGCTTGGCCACCGCGTATGGGGACCTCGGGTCGGGCGGCAGTCCTTCATTCTGAACCGGACGCTGAGCATCTCCGTAAATTGCCGAGGAAGAAGCGTAAACGACCTTTTTTACCGCGTTATCACGAGCGGCGATGAGCACGTTCAGGGTCCCGGTGGCATTGGTGACATGGGTAGTCCTGGGGTCCTTAACGCTGCGGGGGACGCTGGCTATAGCCGCCTCGTGGAAGACATAGTCAGCGCCAAAGAACAGAGCGCGCAGCAGGGGCAAATCGGTGACGTTTCCCTGTATAAACTGGGCTTTTTTACTTTTGAGAATCGTTTTTATGTTAGATAGTCTGCCCGAGGAGAGGTTATCTATGATGACGACCTGGTAGCCCCGCCCCACCAGAGCCTCGGCTACATACGAGCCGATGAACCCGGCGCCTCCGGTGACTATAGCTTTGTTCATCTCTCTAACCGGTCAGCCGGTAGCGTCATTCCTCCAGCCTTTAAGACTCCCGGTACGGCCTGATGTCTTTAGCCACGAACCCCTTATCTCCCAGCCCCACCCTGTAGCTGACGCTCTGCCCCTTTTTAAGGGACTGGAAATCTACTCCCCGCAACTGCGTATAATGGAAGAAAATATCCCTGCCGCTTTCGCTGGAAACGAAGCCGTAGCCACGTTCCTCATCCAGCAGCTGTATAACTCCGTTTGACATCCTAGCTCTCCTCCGGAGAGACTTTATTTGCCGAGGGCGGATTCCTGCTTTTTCCTGATGGCGCGGCCGCCATGGCCGTGCTTAACGCCCTTGAAAGCCTCTTTATAGCTTTTCCGCTGGGACTGTTTTTCCGCTTTTCTTCCCATTTTTCCCCTTACTGTCGTCTTGTTTTGTTTCCCCACACCGGCCGCCGCCGGTCCGCGATTATAATACCGCCAGCACTATCAGTGCGTCCTTTGAAAAGCACCATCTCGGGGAAGCGCCCGAGGTCACCGGCGTTTTTTATCTTCAGGTGATGCTCACTGGCTTTGACCGGACTGAATATGCTTATGCTGGTGACGCGGGTCCCGTTATCGGACCTGATATTTTCCAGGCACCTCAGTATGCCGAGATATTCTACGGGCAGGTTGAACTTGCGCCGCATGTAGTCCTGGACGGCCCTGGGCAGCTTCCTTACCTGGCTCTTCTGATATATTACCATATCTCTACCGGCTCACGAAAGTTGCGTGGGGGGACGGTATTTTCTACATATGGTCCAGCACGAGCTGCCAGTGGCGCCAGTCGAACTCCGCCATCTCCTGTATCAGCGACCGAGCGCTCTCTTCACGGGTCAGCAGGTAAAAGCTGACATCGTTCTCGATATTGATATCGAGAACGCCTTCATCCACCATGCGGGCAAGGTCCTGCTCTATTTCCGGCCTGCTGTTGCCGTCGTCAATGGCATGGACTACCGCCAGTTTGCTGAAGCGGCCGTTGGGGTGCGTCACGAAGAACCGCATCAGCGCCAGGCAGCACCGGTTGCCGATGAGCTTTTTCACCGCCTGGCCCAGCCCCGGCTGTACTTTTTGCCGTGTTATTTCCGCTATCGTCATGAGGCTCCTTTCCCGGAAATATTTTATTTTAAATTGCCTAGTTAAAAGACCTCCTGGCCGTGGCGGCCTGCGCCGTATAGTCTTTATGCTGCCGCACGTAGGAAGGTATATCCAATTCGTCGTCCTTGATGCCTTTGAGGAGCCGCGCCAGCTCTTTTTCCTTGTTGGCACTAGCCATGGCCTCACGGGAGACGAAGCCGGTGGCGATCAGCGTCAGCCGGACATCGTTGCCCATGTTCGGGTCCATGACGACGCCGAAGATAACGTTGGCATTGGGGTCGACCGCTTTGCGGATGGCCTCGGCGGCGCTATTGACCTCGTAGAGGGTGATATCGGCGCCGGATATGTTGAAAAGCACACCCTTGGCGCCCTGCATGGATACGTCGAGCAGCGGGCTGGCCAGCGCCTGTTTGGCGGCCTCAACGGCACGGTTCTGGCCGGTCCCTTTCCCGATGGACATCCAGGCCGGCCCGGCGTCCTGCATCACCGCCCGCACGTCGGCGAAGTCAAGATTGATGAGGCCGGGCACCGTGATGACCTCGGCAATGGCCTGGACGCCGTGGTGCAGGACCTCGTCGGCGAGCTGGAAAGCCCCGTCGACGTTCATCTTCTGGTCGCACAGGTCGAGCAGGCGGTCGTTAGGGATGATAATCAGAGTATCAACTTTGTCCATAAGGGAGGTGATGCCTTCCTCGGCGGTCTGGCTGCGATGGGACCCCTCAAAATTAAATGGTCGGGTGACCACCGCGATGGTCAGCGCCCCGGTCTGTTTGGCCTGTTCGGCGACTATAGCCGCCGACCCCGTGCCGGTACCACCGCCCATGCCGGCGGTGATGAATACCATGTCCGCACCACTCACCGCCTCCCGGATGAGGTCGCGGCTTTCTTCGGCCGCCTTATGCCCGACGATATGGTCGCCGCCGGCGCCCAGCCCGCGCGTAAGTTTTTCGCCAAGCTGGATACGCGCCATGGCTTCGGTGACCTCGAGGTGCTGAGCGTCCGTGTTCATGGCGATGAACTCCACACCGTGCAGCTGCTCGCGCACCATCCTGGTGATGGCGTTGCAGCCCGACCCTCCCAGCCCGATAACCTTTATCCTTGCTCCGCTATTGACCGAACTGGCTCTTGCCATATTTGTCCTCCATCCTAGATTAAAATTATTAATTAATGATTAATTTATCAGCGGAAAAGCCTGAACATCTGCGTCAGCAGGCGCCGCAGGCCACCGTCCCGGGTGCGGGGGGTTGTCGAACCCTGGTTCCTGAGCTTCCACAAAAGCAGACCGACCCCCGTGGCGTAGGCTGGGTTGTTCAGGCTATCGGAGACGCCGGGCAGGGTGATGGGCGTGCCAATCCTTACCGGCATCCTGGTAACGCTGGCGCCGAGCTCGGCGATACCGGGCAGGTTGGCGCCGCCGCCGGTGATTACCAGCCCCGCGGGGACGAGCTTGCGGTAGTCTTCCTGCGGCAGCTCGAGAACAACCAGCCGGAGCAGCTCCTCGACGCGCACGCTGATTATATCGGAGAGGTCCTGATAGGAGATGCTATGGCCGTCGCCGGTGACGGCGATATCTTTGGGTAACCTTTCCTCATCGGTGGGGATAACGTTGCCGTATCTCTTTTTCATTTCCTCGGCGAGCTCAAAGGTTATCCCCAGGCCTACCGATATATCGCGCGTGACCTGATAGCCGGCCACCGGCAGCACCGAGGTATGATAAATGGTATTGCCCTTAAACATAGCCAAGTCGGTGGTGCCGCCGCCGATATCCGCCAGGAGTACCCCCTCCTGCCTTTCCTCGGGTGTAAGGACCGCCTCGGCGCTGGCAAGGGGTTCCATAACGAGGTCGTCGACGTCCACACCGATGCTGCGGATACACTTCGTCAGGTTCTGAATGGAAGTGAGGGCCGCCATGATGATGTGGGTCTCCACGTCCAGGCGGAAGCCGTGCATGCCGATGGGGTTTTTTACCCCGGCCTGTCCGTCGACGGTGTACTCGCGGGGGATGATGTGGAGCAGCTTCTGCTCCGTGGGAACTTTAATGGAGCGCGCCACCGCTAGGACACGCTTGAGGTCGTCTGTATGCACCACCTGGTTGTTGCGTGTGATGGAGACGGAGCCCCGGTTATTCACCGAGGAGATGTGCCGGCCGGTCACGCCGACATAGGCGGATTCCAGCCGCCGGCCCGCCATCCGCTCGGCGAGCCTTACCGATTTCTTTATGGATTCCCTGGCTTCGCTGATGTTGGTCACCAGGCCCTTGTGGAGCCCGTGTGACGGCGTTACGCCGACGCCCAGCACACGCAGGTCCTCCCTATCGAGGAGGTCGGCCATGATGGTGCAGACCTTGGTCGTGCCGACGTCAATGGCAGCAATCCTGTCTCTTCTCATTTGTCCTCCTTTGCCCCCCGATTCGTCAGGGGACTTCGCTGACAGGTTATTACCTATGATATTAAGTTGAATTGCCCGCTATTTCTTCTGGTCGCGGTAGCGTATATTCCATTTGTTGCAGAGGGAATTGAGGTGTTCGCGGAACTCCGGATTGCCAATCCGGTGGAGCTCGGCGAGGAAGCCGTGCAGCAGTTCTCCGCCGGTCATGTTCGGCGTGGGCTCGTCCGGTCCGGGCAGATTGATGTAAACAATTTCCGTCATAAGCTTCTGATATTCGATCGGTGTTCCCATAAAATTTTTCGCCTCCCGTTTTTGATTTGTTTTTAGCTTGCGTTTGTTCGTAAAGGGTATATGCAATACTATAACGTTCCATAAGCCAGTGAAAAATATTGTCCTTACTGTTTCTAACGCGTCCCTGAAAAATTCCATAGTCTTTTTCCGAACAACACTGTTTTTTCTTGTAACTTCTTTTCTTTTGGCATATAATAGTCCAAAAGCGGAGGTTGCCGTGACCATTGAAAAGGGACGCAAACACTTGCCGCCTTACGTTTCTTACCGCACTTTCCGCAACTTCATCGACCGCCTGCAGCAGCGCCTGCCTTCGCGCATCGACCGCTCTTACTGGGGCGATATACTCTCCGGCAGCACCGGCACGCAGCTCATGGCCGCACTGCGCTTCCTGGAGCTCATCGACGTTAATGGCAAGCCCACCGAGCAGCTCAAGCCGCTGGTGATGGCCAGGGGCGAGCCCCGCACCCAGCTCCTCCAGGAGGTCGCTTCGCAGGCGTACAGCTTCGTCCTTGACAGCTCTATAGATATAGAAAGCGCCACCTACGCCCAGCTTGAGGAAGTATTCCATAACGCTTTTCAGCTGTCCGGCGACGTCAGCCGCAAGTGTGTGAAGTTCTTTATCGCCCTCTCCAACGATGCCGGCATGCCCATATCGCCTTTTATCACCAAACGCACCCGTTCCTCGCATTCCGGTAGCGGGGTGAAATCGGCAATGAAAAAAGCCGCCGGGAGGACAAAGCGGAACGGCCTGATGCCACAACGGGTGGATGAAATTCCGGATAATAATTTATGGAACGATAAGCTTCTTGATAAATTTCCGAGCTTCGACCCGTCCTGGAGCGACGATCTCAAGATGAAATGGTTCGCCGCGTTCGACGAGTTGCTCAAGAGGGGCGCTGCGGGGGGTTAAAGGACAGTTTTTACGGTAGCCGCGAACTGAGCTTGTTGTGCAGGCCCTGCGGTATGGTCATCCCGCCTGAAACGATCATTTTGATCGCTTCTTCCACGGTTATCTGCGTCCTGATGACCTCATGTTCTTTCAGGATCTGGAAAAAGCCCGACCAGGGTGTGGGTGAAGTGGGAATCAGAACGTTTACGAATTTCTCGCCGCTATCGTTGGTCACCTCTTTGGTAACGAAACCCACCGTCCACATCTCCCGACGGGGAAATTCCACGAGCACCACCCGCAAGAAGCTGGCTTTATCGGTAACCGCCAGGCCCTGCATTATCTGGCGTATGCCGTTATAGAGCCCGCGCAGCACAGGGACCTTCATCAGTACCGAGTTGCCGAAGGCCATTAACTTTTTGCCAATGAAGTTCCTCGCCAGCACTCCAGCGATGTAAATCAGAATTATCGTGACTCCGAACCCGACCCCCGGGATTCTTTCCCCGGCGATAAGTGCAATTAAAGGCTGCAGGATATCGTCGATGGTGGTGAAAACCCAGATAAGTATCAAAATACTGGCGCTGATGGGGACGACGACCAGTAGTCCCGTGACGAACTGCGCTCTGATTCTCTTTCCCCACCCCGTTTTTACGGTTTTTTCCTCGTCCATTTCACTACTCCTGTTTTTCCAACGTTGCGGAAATTTTTTCGCGGAGAAGAGATGCCACCGCCGATATCACCAGTATGCCCAGCACCACCGCGAGGGATATACTCACGTGGATATCAAAGATGTCCGACGTAATCATTTTGAGTCCCAGGAAGGCGAGAATCGCGGCCAGGCCGTAGTTGAGGTAGTAAAACCTCTGTATCACGCCGGACAGCGCGAAGAACAGCGCGCGCAGGCCCATCACGGCGAGTATGTTTGACGTATAGACGATAAACGAGTCCTGAGATATCGAAAGCACCGCGGGCACGGAGTCCACCGCGAAGGCGATGTCCGTGGTCTCGATGACCACCAGCACCATGAGGAGCGGCGTCGCCAGGAGGTGTCCCCTGCCCTTCATGAAGAAATGGTTGCCGTGGTACCTTTTTGTGAGGGGCACGAACCGGCGGAAAAGCCTGAGAACGGGATTTTTTTCCGGCTTGATTTCTTCCTCTTCCTTGAAAGCCAGTCTGAAGGCGGTATAAACAAGGAAAGCCCCGAAGATATAGATTA
>CAYTZI010000033.1:0-7936 GCA_964442335.1 uncultured Dehalococcoidaceae bacterium
TCGGCTTTGCCCTCGATTTGCGCGACACCGAGGTCGGCTTTGTCAAAGCTGATATCGATTACACGCTCCATATGGCGACCCCCGAGGACATGGCCGAACTGCTCGAGCAGGCAAAATCAGAGACTGATAGAATGGCGCATAAACTGATTTTCCGGAAGATGCTGTATGAAGACGGCTATCGTACCTGCTATATCGCCAGGACTACCGATACCAGGGAAATCTGCTCCTTGTCCTTCACCATCTTCCCGTGGGACGACCAGAAAGCCGGGGGTTCGTTCCGAGACTGGTTCCCCAGGCTGAAAGAGGACGAGGCTTTGTTCGAGGGGGTCTATACTTTTGAAAAATGCCGGGGCAATAAGCTTCATCTTTCCGTGCTGACCCGGCAGATTCAGGACTGTAAAGAGAAGGGCATCAATACCCTCAAACTGTATATCGAGAAAAACAACTTAATCCCTATGAGGGTCGTGCAAAAGGTGGGGTTCCGGAAGGTGGAAGAGGTAACCGGCACCAGGATTTTATTCCACACCAGCACCAGGTTCAGCCCGATTCACGAGGATTGAAACGGGGTCGTTTCAGACTGTTCTTTCCAGCGGCAGGGAAAAGCGTAATACACTGCCGCCCTGTGGCCTGTTGGCTGCCCAGATGTTCCCGCCGTGAGCTTCTATGATAAGCCGGCAGATATAGAGACCGAGGCCTGCTCCCGGAGTGGAACGTATCATCTTATTCTGCACCCGGTAAAACCTCTCGAAAATCCGCTCCAGCTCCGGCGCGGGTATGCCGATACCGCAGTCGGATACACTCACTACCAGGCATGGCAGCGCCAGCCGGGGCGCATCTGGACATAGACTCTTGAGCTCGTGCTCGTCCCGGACCGCGCGGGCTTCCAGCTCGATATCGCCGCCGTCCGGCGAGTATTTCACGGCGTTGTATAGTAAATTGCTTACCACCTGCTCGATTTTCTCTCCGTCGGCTCTGACCGGCGGGAGGCGGCCGGGCGGGATGATTTTTATAACGTGGCGCGTGGTCTGGCTCTGGACCTCGGTAGCGATTTGCCCGAGAAGGTCGACCATGGATATCGGACGCGTGATCAGCGAGTCCTTATCCTCGAGGCGGGTGATGTCCCTCAGGTTTTCCAGCAGCCGGATTACCCTGTTGCTGGCCGATTCTATGCCGAGCAGGTACTGCTTTTTCTGGTCTTCGGTGATAGCGTAATCAAGTTCCAGCAGGGTGGTGATGTAGCCCTTGATAACGGTGAGGGGAGAAAGCAACTCGTGCCACAGCACGGAAACCTCATCCGGCTTTACCGTCTTTTCCTGGGCGTGCTCGGCGGCATAGCTGACCGGCAGATTATCCTTGTCGTGGAAAACCGCGGCGCCGGTAAAGAAATTCCGGAGTCGTAGCCTCTCGGTTTTATGTTCCGCCGCGCGGGCAGGCGAATGGTGCTTTATCAACATTCCTATCCTCCAAGGTTACCTGGGTTACTGGGCTCCTCGGTCTGCTGGGCGAAGTGATACCCCACGCCGCGCTCGGTAAGAATCAGCCGCGGATTGCGCGGGTCAGCTTCGATTTTCTGGCGCAGGTACCTGATGTATAGTTTTACGAAGGACTTGTCGCCGATATAGTTCGGGCCCCAGGCTTTTTCGAGCAGCTGTTCGTGGGTCACTATCCAGCCCCGGTTCTTGACCAGGCAGGAAAGGATTTTGAATTCGGTGGGGGAAAGCTTTACCCGCTCGCCCCTGACCCACACCTGCCGGCTCCGCCACTCTATTTCTATCTCGCCATCGTGGAACGAGCTGGGCTCCTCGTTGCCCAGGTTGGTGCCGGTCCGCCGCAGGACGGCCTGCACTCTGGCGATCAACTCGTGGAAATCAACGGGCTTGGTGATGTAATCGTCGGCTCCCACGACGAACCCCTTGAGACGGTCGGCTTTCTGTCCGTTTACGGTCACCATTAAAACGGGAATATCGCTCATCTCCCGGATGCGCCGGCAGACTTCCCAGCCGTCCATCTTGGGTATGTTGGCGTCCAGCAGTACCAGGTTGGGGCGGCCGCTGTAAACGCGCCGCATTCCTTCAACGCCGTCTTCCGCTGTCATCACCTCGTATCCGGCGTTTTTAAGCCACATCTGGGTCAGCTTGGAAAACTCGACGTCGTCCTCAATCAGCAGTATCTTGCCTCTCATTCCGGTACCTCTCTCTTGTAAAGGGCCTTCTATCCAAAAAAACCTGTAGTGACCCCATCTTTAAACGTATTTGGGGAAAAACGGCCTTTAAAAGCTAATACCAGCATATTACGCAAGACACCAAAAGTCAATATAACTATTCCTACCTTTTCCCACCAATTTTATACTTTGGTACCCTTTTTTTAGTACTATTACCATGAGTGCCACCATTTTAAACCACCCGTCAGCCGCCAGTCAAGGTCAAAAAGCATTAATTTTTACCTATTTTTTACCATGCTCTTACTCAATTTTAACCGGAACAAAAAATCCCCGCTGGCATCAGGTTAGAGGTTTCTCTAACCTTTTGGGGTGATTGGCCGCGGCTGGCAGGGTCTGCGTGAAGGTCGGACGTAATACAGCCCGGGAAATAACCTTAAACGTTCCGCCAGGGGAATTCTAACCGTTTTCCGACTTGTCTCCCACATGTTTCTAACTGTAGCCAGATTATGATATTAAAGGTCGAATGCCGCCGTCACCCGCAACCGGGCGGCGGAAAAACTGAATTGGGAATTTCCCCCGTAAAGCGGTTTCTAACCCTATCCTAACCCATACCTCCCCGGTAATTAACCCGGAACGAATAAAATCAGTCTATAAAGATTCGAAGGAAAGAATGATGAAAAATATTGCGGTCATCGGAGCGGGCTACGTCGGGCTGGTAACCGCGGCCTGTTTTGCGGAGCTCGGCCACAGGGTTAACCTGATAGAAATCGATATTGAGAAGATCAAGCGGCTGAACCGCGATGTGCTGCCCATCAATGAGCCCGGGCTGGACGAGCTGTGGCAGCGCAACCGCGGCGAAGGGAGGCTGCAGGTTACCAATAGTTATATAGAAGGACTGAAAGACGCGGAGTTCGCCTTTATCGCGGTAGGAACGCCGTCCGGCACCACCGGCAGGCCGGACTTGAGGTGGGTGCGGCTGGCCGCCAGAGAAATCGCTCAGTCGGCAAGCGCCCCGCTGACCGTGGTGATTAAAAGCACGGTGCCGGTGGGGACTGCGGAAACGGTCGAGAACATCATCGCCGAGAGCGGCCGCAACGGGCACAGGTTCCCCGTGGTCTCCAACCCCGAGTTCCTGCGCGAGGGGGCGGCGGTATACGATTTCATGAACCCGACCCGCGTGGTGGTGGGGGCTTACGACTCCTCTCTGGCCGATGCGGTGGCCGACCTTTACCGGCCCATCGACTTCCCCCTGGTCAAGTGCGATAACAAGACCGCCGAGATGTCCAAGTACGCCTCTAACGTATTTCTCGCCACGAGAATCAGCTTTATGAACGAGATGGCCCTGCTGTGCAGCGAGTATGGAGTGGACATCGTTAAAGTCGCCGAGATAATGGGGCTGGACCCCCGCTTCGGTAAGGACTACCTTAACGCTGGTCTGGGGTGGGGAGGAAGTTGCCTGCCCAAAGACGTCAGGGGCCTCATTAACATGGCTAAGAGCCGCGGTATCCCGCTCAGGATAGTGCGGGCCGTTCAGCAGATAAACCAGCAGCAGCCGTATATGGTGCTGACCATCCTGCGCCGTCTGCTGGGCTCGCTGGGAGGAAAGACCATCGGGATTCTGGGGCTTTCCTTCAAACCGGACTCGGATGATATACGGGAGGCGCGCTCCCTGTCCGTCATTTCGCTCCTCGAGGACGCGGGGTGCCGTATAAGGGCCTACGACCCCATGGCGATGGAAGCGGTCGCCCGGCTCATGACCGGCGTGACCTGCTGTAAGGACGCCTACGAAACAGCCAGAGACGCCGACGCCCTGGTGCTCGTCACCGAGTGGCGCGAGTTTCTCGAGCTCGACCTGCCTCTGCTGGCTTCATTGATGAACCAGCCCGTCATGGTCGACGGCCGCAATCTTTACGACCCCGAGGCGATGAGCCGTGCCGGTTTTGTCTATGAGGGCATCGGAAGGTGCAGCCCCACCGCCCGGACCTCCGCCACCGGGACCGGCGTCATATTGTAAAGGTATAAGTGATGGACCGGGTCGGAGGCAAGGTTCTAACCTAATCCTAACCTGTGTTCCACCCGTTCCTAACTGTCATCCAATAGGATAAAAGAAGATAAGGTTTATGCAGATTATGAGCGGCGAAGAAGATATTCAGACCCTGGATGATGCGGAAGCTCTTACCGGTAGAAAAGCGGTGGCAACCGCCGCGGTTCCGGCGCGTAAAACGGCCCCGTCCGGGTTGTTTACCTACCTCAGGATAAAGCCCGTCCTCGATTTTACCACGGCTCTTATCTTCCTGATTATCCTTTCACCGGTCATCGCGGTGATTGCCCTTATGGTTCGGCTGGAATCGCCGGGGAGCCCGATATTCCGCCAGGAGCGGGTGGGCAAAGGCGGGCGCAAGTTCACCCTGTATAAGTTCCGCAGCATGTATATCGATAACGACGATACCAAGTACAAGGCGTTTATCACCAGATATATAAAGGAAAACATCGTCAGCCCTCTGGATGAAAACGGGAATGACATTTACGAGCGCCTCCACGACCCGCGTGTGACCAGGGTCGGCAGGATGCTTCGCAAGACCAACCTCGATGAAACCCTTCAGCTTGTGAACGTGCTCAAGGGGGACATGTCCTTCGTGGGGCCCCGGCCGGACATAACTTTCGCTGTGGAATTGTACCCTGAAAATGCCTACGAAAGGCTCAGCGTGAAACCCGGTATCGCCGGTCTCTGGCAGGCGTCCGGCCGGAAGGATCTCTTCTTTGAGGAAATGATAAAGCTTGACCTGGAATATATTAATCGCCAGTCATTACTTCTTGATATTAAAATTTTATTTTTAACCGCCCGGGCCGTCCTCAGGGGAGACGGCAGCTAACTGCGGTCAGAAAGGCAAAGATAATGATAAAAATTGGAGTTGTCGGCTGCGGCTACTGGGGACCCAAACACATAAGGGTCTGCCATGAGCTTATCGGCGCCGACCTGACATCGGTATGTGACCTCGATGAGCAGAAGCTGGAGTCGGTTCGCTTGCAGTACCCGGCCTTGGCAACAACGACCGATTACGGGCAGTTCCTGAAAAACAGCACGGACGCCGTGATAATCGCCACGCCGGTCAACACGCACTACAAGCTCGCCAGGGAGGCCCTGCTCTGCGATAAGCACGTCATGATTGAGAAACCCATGACGTCAAACAGCCAGGAGGCCATCTCTCTCATCGAGCTGGCGGAGAAGAGGAACCTGGTGCTGATGGCCGGGCACACCTACGAGTACCACCCCGCGGTTGATTTCCTGAGGAAAGTGATTGCCAGCGGCGACCTCGGGGATATCTACAGCATCGACGCGGACAGACTGAACCTGGGGTTGTTCCGGGACGATGTTAACGTGATATGGGACCTGGCTCCCCATGATATCAGCATTATATTATCCCTTATCGGTGAGACGCCCATCGCCGTCAGCGCGCGGGGCACCCACCATATCAAGCCGAACAACTGTGACAGCGCTTATATCGAAATTCTGTTCAACAACGAAAAGATGGGGAATGTCCACGTGAGCTGGCTCCACCCGCGCAAGGTGCGGCAGGTCACGATACTCGGCAGCCAGAAAATGGCCGTCTACGATGACGTGTCCGAGACCGAGAAGATACATGTCTACGATAAAGGGCTGACCCTGAAACCAAACGGTAACGGCAATGGTAACAGCAAGTTCTCTGCCTGGCCGCCCAACTACCGCTACGGCGACGTCGTCATTCCTTACATCTCCAACGCTGAGCCCCTTAAAGTTGAGTGCAGCCACTTTATCAAATGTGTCACCGAGGGCGTTAAACCCAGGAGCGACGGCTGGGCCGGGCTCAAAGTGACCAGTATCCTGGAGGCGGCTGATAAATCGCTCGCCAACGGCGGGCAGAGAGTCAAGCTGGACCTTACCAGTATGGCGGTCGCCTGAAGAAATAAGTGAGAGAAGGAAAAGATGAAAGAAGAAATCAGGGCCACGGCTGGGGTAAAAGTTAACAGCGATGAGATGATACACCTCGGGGAGGGCGCCATCATTGACACAACCGTCATTCTGGGATATCTGCCTGCCCGGGGAGGGCACCTCGTGCTGAGCATCGGGCCGGCGGCGCATATCCGCAGCGGCACCGTAATCTATGGCGGTAGCCGCATCGGGTGCAACCTTGAGACGGGCCATAACGTCGTTATCAGAGAAGAAAACGAGATAGGGGACAACTGCCGCATCTGGAACAACTCGGTAATCGATTACGGCTGTCGCATCGGCAACAACGTGAAATTACACACCAATGTCTACATCGCCCAGTTCACGATTATCGAGGACAATGTGTTCCTGGCGCCCGGTGTCACCATAGCCAACGACCTTCACCCGGGCTGTCCGGACGCTTCAGAGTGCATGCACGGGCCGACCATAAAAAGAGGAGCCCAGATAGGCGTTAACGCCACTATTCTGCCACGCATTACTATCGGCGAAAACGCCCTCATCGGCGCCGGCTCCGTTGTCACTAAAGACGTGCCGCCCGGTATGGTTGTCTACGGTAACCCCGCCCAGGTCAAATGCGGCATCGGGGACATTACCTGCAGTACGGGGCTCCGGGACAAACCGTACAGTCATCTATTAGGGAGGATTTAAAGTGCGCATACCCCTCGTCGACCTCAAGAAACAATACCAGGGAATAAAAGAAGAGATACTTAATGAAATTGGACAGGTGCTGGACGGCATGCAGCTTTTCCTGGGCAAGAACGTCCAGGCCGTCGAGGCCTCTTTCGCCGGATACTGCGGGACCGGACACGCCATCGGCGTCGGCTCCGGGACGGACGCCTTACATATCGCCCTGCGTGCCTGCGGCATCGGCCCGGGCGACGAGGTCATCACGGTGTCTCATACCTTCATCGCCACGGTAGAGGCCATCATCATGGCGGGCGCCACTCCGGTGTTCGTTGATATCGACCCCGCGACCTATACCATGGACACCGCGCAGATAGAAAAAGCTATCACTCCCCGTACCAGGGCCATACTTCCCGTCCACCTCTACGGCCACCCTGCTGACATGGGACCCGTATTGAAGCTGGCTAAAGCTCATAACCTTCGCGTTATCGAAGACTCCTGCCAGGGGCACGGAGCGGAATACGATGGAAAACGCGCCGGCTCGCTGGGAGATGTCGGTTGCTTCAGCTTCTACTTCACCAAGAACCTGGGAGCCTACGGCGAAGCCGGTATCATTACCACCTCCGACCCCGAAATAGCCGGGCGGTGCCGCATGCTGCGCGACCACGGCCAGAACGCCAAATACTATCACGCCATGATGGGGTTCAACGGACGCCTGGACGAGATACAGGCGGCGATTTTGAAGGTAAAGCTCCCCCACCTCGACGAGTGGATTGAAAAACGAAGGAATATCGCCCGGGCTTATAACGCCGGTCTCCCCGCGGAACTGGTAAAACCGGTAGAAATGCCGTGGGCCAGACATGTATACCACCTCTATGTGGTCAGGACGCCCGAGCGCGACCGGCTCAGAGAGTGGCTGGAAAGCAAAGGCGTGGCCACCGGGATGCATTACCCCGTGCCCGTGCATCTCCAGGAAGCCTGGCGCCGGCATGGAGGCGCTGAATGTTCCCTGCCGGTAACGGAAAAGATAACCGGAGAAATCCTGTCTCTGCCCATATACCCTGAACTTGGCGAAAGTGAAATCGATTATATCTGCGGCTGCGTCAGGGAATTCTGTGAGTCAGGGATGAGTGTAGCCGCAGAGAAATAAAAAACCGGTATAA
>CAYTZI010000033.1:8036-17138 GCA_964442335.1 uncultured Dehalococcoidaceae bacterium
GAATTCTGTGAGTCAGGGATGAGTGTAGCCGCAGAGAAATAAAAAACCGGTATAATAGATAGTAAACACAGGCGGATGAACGGAATCATGAGGGAGGAGGAACACTCATGTTTGGACGCATCTTTAAAAAAAACCAATCGTCAAAAGATTCCAGGAACGAAGACAAAACAACCGACGAACGCAATGTGGCGGGGCGTGGCCCGGTAGACCAGAAACCCCCGCCTGAGCGTAAACAGATGGTTGAGCACAAGCCCCCTGCCGGGCCCCCGCCACAGCCCTCGAGTAGCCTTGTACCGATTTTCAGCTGGCGCTCTATCCTGGTTATCCTGCTCGGGCTTGTCATCGGTCTGGGCGTGGGTATAGGCTACTGGGCTTTCAGTCCGTCGGCGGTTGTCAGTGACACAACCGGGACTGAAACTTACGGTGGCGGGTTCCTGGAGTCGATGGGGATAGGACCGGCGCCGCCTACTGAGCCGTGGAAAAGCGAAGTGAAGGTCCAGGTGGTCAATACCAGCTCGTCTTTCTCCACCATGGCGCAGCTCGCCAGCCTGGGTACCTATTATGCCGCCAAGGCCAAGAGCCTGCCGTTCCTCCAGTTCCTCAGCACCGACCTGGCCACCAACTCTCCCATGTACCAGCACACCGTGGATGAACTGAATACGATAATCACCGGCAGTTATGACAGTACTTCGGAACAGCCGACAATTATACTTCAGGTGACCACTCCTACCGCCGAGGAAGCGATATTCCTGGCCAGCCGCATCCCGGAGGTCTTCAAGAACTTCCTCATTGCCGAAGAAAACCAGAAACAGGAGCAAACGCGCCAGACTATTCTGGTGGCTATCGAAGACATTAAAGATGCCATTATCCAGGCCGAACAGGAAGTCAACATACTTGAAGGTCAGGGCGTGTCCGGAATAGAGAACGACCCGGACTATATTGCGCTGGATACCAGAGTAAAAGCCCTCGAAACAGAGCTGTTGCGTCAGGCGAATATCCTGGCAACGATGACCTACGAGGGTAATAGCGAACAGGCTATTGCGCAGGAATATCAGAAGACCCTCGACGAAATAAAGCTCGTGAAGACCGGTATCCTGGTTGCCCAGCAAAAAGTCAACAAACTGGCAGAGCAGAAAGCCGCCACCGATTTCGTGAACCAGCCGGAATATATCACTCTGACCGCCGAGATCGCCGCGCTTGAAGCCCAGATTAACATAATCATGAACGGCGGAACGGATATCGTCACCGGCCTGAGGACGCTCGGACTGGCGGAGATGATTGCCGACGGCGTTACTTCCGGCGCGGCGTACGAGGACGCGAAAACGAAGCTTGACACCGCCAGCAAGGCCTTGTCCGAGGATAAAAAGCAGCTTGCGATTCTTGTAAGCCAGACCAGCGATGAACAGTTGCAGGTCAGTCTGGACATTCAGCTTGCCCAGGCGGACCTAGATTCCCTGAACGCGAAACTGACCGTCCTGATGCAGAAGCTCAGCGACCTCGCTTCCGAGGACGTCGCCACTAATACCCAGGAAAACTTTGAAAAGACCAGCGCCGCCCTGGCAAAAGCCAGGCAGCAGCTGGCGGCTTTACAGGTGAACCTGGTGGGCAGCCAGCTTTCCCAGGACCTCGACTATCAGAATGCGCAGGCCAGGGTTGTCACGCTGAACAACGAGCTCGCCACTCTGAACAATAGCCTGAGCGCCACTTACGTAAATACTGGCGGCACTGTAGAGCTGATAGAGTCCCTGGCCGTAGGGACCCCGTCCGTGCCGGAAGTTGTTTATCCGCAGAGGGTAATGGCCAGAAACGCCCTTGCCATCGGCGCGATACTCGGCATTGTCATTGCCTGGGGCGTCCTTAACCGCAGGTGGTTGAAAAAGGTATTCTTCTCATCCGGCGAGAACACGGAGTCGACTTAATGAAAGGTTCGGTCCTGGTTACCGGCGCGGCCGGTTTTATCGGCTCGCATCTGGCGGAGAAGCTGCTTGACGCCGCATATGCCGTGGTAGGACTGGACAGCTTTGACGACTACTACCCGCCGGCCATCAAGAGGGATAATATCCGCCCGATGGAGACAAGAAATGGCTTTACCCTCGTTGAAGGCGACATCCGGGACGCCGCCCTGATAGGTCAGGTGTTCGGTGACCACGAAATCGGCATGGTGGCGCACCTGGCGGCGCGGGCCGGCGTCAGGCCTTCAATCAGGCAGCCCGGTCTCTACCAGGACATAAACGTCGGCGGAACGATTAATCTGCTGGAAGCCAGCCGGAACCGCGATATCGAGCGGTTCCTGTTCATGTCTTCTTCTTCGGTCTACGGCGCCGGCGCGGCGGTCCCGTTCCGCGAAGACGCCAGGCTCGATAACCCCGGTTCTCCCTACGCCGCCTCCAAGCTTGCCGCCGAGCTTTTCTGCCGTACGTATAACAGTCTCCACGGTCTTCCGGTGACCGTCGTCCGGCCGTTTACCGTTTACGGGCCGCGCCAGAGGCCGGAGATGGCTGTCAGCCTCTTTACGAGACAGATTGACTCCGGAGAGGAGGTGACCATACTGGGCGACGGAACGTCGCAGCGCGACTATACCTATATCAGCGATATTGTCGACGGCGCCTTTCAGGCCCTGACTTACCGGAACACCGGCTTTGATGTATTCAATCTCGGCTGTTCGCGGCCGGTCACCCTGATGTCGCTGGTCAGCATTATCGAGAAAGCCCTCGGCAAGACCGCCAGGCTCAAATACCTGCCGGAGCAAAAGGGGGATGTGCCCGTTACCTTCGCCGATATCTCCAGAGCGGGAGAGCTCCTGGGCTACAGGCCCTTAGTCTCCATTGAAGAAGGCGTCACCCGTTTTGTGGAGTGGTACCGGAAATCCGCTGCTGGCGTGAGGTTCGGCTATGCCTGATGCTTCGAACAGGACGCAGCGTTCCGTATGCGTTGTCGCCGAGGACCTGTCTCTGCCCGTCGATGAGGGAATTAAGCATTTCGCCGTCTCCCTTTTGCAGGAGTGGTCCCGGGAGCGGCGCGTCCTGGGGCTTTCGGCGCGTTCGCGGAAGCCGCCGGCCACCCCGAACGCTGTCGCGTTGGGCGCCAACAGGTTTTTCTTGAGCCGCCGCCTGTCGGCCGAACTTAAACGCTTTAACCCCGATATCATCTGCTACGTGCCTTCCTCCTCGGCGACCCTTTTCAGCTTTTTACGGGCACGGGCGCTTAAATTTTATTGCCCCTCCGCCAGGGTGGTTATGGTTTCCCTCCAGCCGCGGCAATACGGCTGGCTCTCGCGTCGCCTTATACGCGTCCTCGCTCCGGATTTTACTTTCGTCCAGCACGAGCGGTCCCTGCGGCAGTTAACGGGTTTGGGACTGAAAGCGGGCCTGCTCGCCAGCGGCGTAGACCTTGATAAGTTCGCCCCTGTCCCGGGAGATAAAAAGACGGCGCTGAGGACCGGGTATGGCCTGGATACCGCCGCTTTTACCGTCCTCCACGTCGGCCACATCACTAAAGGCAGGAATATCGACCTCCTGATAGACATTAAAAAAAGGCACGACACGCAGGTCGTCCTCGTCGGCAGTAGCGTTGTCCACCCGGACCGGACTGAGACCGCCGACCGCTTGAAACAACAGGGCGTTAAAATTATCGACGGCTATATTAATAATATTGAAGAAATTTATCAGCTTGCCGACTGCTATCTGTTCCCCGTTGCCTCGGAGCGCGATTGCATCGGCGCGCCGCTTTCGGTACTGGAAGCCATGGCCTGCAATCTGCCGGTGGTAACGCTGCGGTACGGCATGCTGCCGCGGCTGTTCGAAGGTGGCCGGGGGCTCTTCTTCGCGGACAGCCCTGAAGGACTGATGGAAAAAATTACTGACGCAAAGAATGCCAATGGTTGTCGCACGCGTGAAATGGCGACCGCCTGCTCTTGGGAAAAGGTAGCCGCCGGCATCTTGGAACAGGTCGAAAGTCTTGAGGAGAAACGTTCGTGAACAACGCCATGTCCGTGCTGGAAGCCTCCCGCGCCCGGGCCGCCGCCGCGAGTTTCCTTGTCCGCCCGCCCGGCATCAGGGCCTTGCTGGCTTTCTGGAAGGATAACAAGTACCCGCTGCTGGCCCTGAACCACGGCGCTGAAGCGGAAGACATTCTCGCTTCGCCGGAGTTCCGGGCGGCATGTGATGAAGAAAACGCTGTTTACGACTCGCTGAAAGCGGAGTATGCCGCGATTAAGGAGCGCTGGGAGAAGGCCGGCATCCGCTCGTTGCTGATTAAATCGGGGGGGAGCTACCCGTCTTTCCCCTATACCTCCGATAACCTTGATGTGCTGGTCGGGCCGGAGGTAGAAGCCACCGCCAGCGCTATCCTGCGCCGGGAAGGCTATATAGAGCTGAAAAATATCGAGGAGCCACGCAAATTTCTCTTCCGCAAGTTCTCCAGGGGCGTTAGCGTCTCCGCCATCCACCTCCACACGCAGGTCGGGTGGGGCGTTGGCTTCATGGATGAAAAGGCCCTGTGGGAGAGGAGCCGTTCCTCACCGGACGACGGGTTTACCGTGCCCTCCCCGGAGGACATTATTTTAATCAACATTGCGCACAGCTTTTATGAGAACAAGCGGTTCCGCCTCGCCGATATCGCTAAAATCCGCGACCAGTGGAGCCGGTCTGCTATCGACTGGGCCTATTTGGAGAGGGTCGCCGCCCAGCGCGGCTGGCTCGACGGACTCTATTTTTGCCTTGGACTCGTCGCCCATCTGGAGGAGGCGACCTGGGGCGTTAGCTCCGTGGCGCCGGAGCTGCGGCAGTCCTGGGAGGCGTCGGTAAAGCGCCGGCCCCTGATATACCGCTATTTCCGTAAAGTGCTGCGCCGCGCGCCGGTGACGCTGCCTTTCAACCTTTCGTTTGTTTTCAGTAAATATTTATATTTTAAGAAAATCCTCGCCGACCGTGATTTCAATCCCGTGCGGAGGCTCGGCGACGCCGTCAGGACCTTCATCATCGGTATTAAAGTGAAGACCCGCATCCGTCCGCAGCCATCTTTTCTGGTGTCCTTCAGCGGACCGGACGGCTCAGGGAAATCGCTGCACGCGGAAACACTGGTGAAGACCCTGGATATCTGTGAGGTCAACGCCAGTTACTACTGGAACCGCGCGGCGACTTCCCCGCTGGCAAGGACGTTCAGCACTATTATCAAGTCTTTAAAGGGCAGCTCTATGAAGGACTCGAAGCGCGGAGCGGCGGGGCGGGGAGAGAGGCTACGCAATCCGCTGCTGCGTTTCTTCTGGTATTACCTTACGGCGGCGGACATGGCGTTGTCTTACCTGCTGAAGGTCAGGCTGCCCATGCTCTTTGGCAGGGTGGTGGTCTGCGACAGGTATGTCTTCGACGCCGCCGCCGAGATGGAGTGCTCGCTGCCTCCGAATGATAAAATCAATCGACTCGCCATAAAGATGATGCTGGCGCTTTCGCCCAAACCGGACGTCGCTTTTCTCCTGGATATCCCCGCTCAGGTCTGCGCGGAGCGCAAGTCGGAGAATACCGATACCGCGTTCCTGGAGCGCCAGAGGAAGGCCTACCTTGAGCTGGCGGAGCGCTATAAGCTCAGGATAAAGAAGACTGACCGCGAGTTTACGGAAATTGCCGATGAAGTAACGCATGAAGTCCTGACCTCTTACTATCGAGATTACGGTACGTTTATCAGGGGGCTGTTCCTGAGCAACCCCGGCCAGCTTAACAGGCACAGGAAGGGTGTGCAGTAATGAAAGTCCTCGTCCTGACCAATATGTACCCCTCCCCGGAGAAGCCCGCCTCCGGCACCTTCGTGCAGGAGCAGGTGGAAGCCCTCCGGAAAGAGGGGGTGGATATAGACGTCTTTCTGGTGGACGGGTCCGTCCACAAGATTAACTACCTGTGGGGCATTTTCCGCCTCTGGTGGCACCTGCTTACGCACCGGTACGACCTCATTCACGCGCATTATGTTTTTTCCGGCATTATCGCCCGCATGCAGTTCCTTTACCCCGTCGTCCTTACCCATCACGGGCCGGAGTTCTGGTCCTGGCAGTTCGTGCCCTGTAAAATCATTACCCCGCTGGTGAACAAGGTCATCCTGGTCTCGCCGGAGATGGACGAGAGGCTGAAATTTAAAAAGGCTGTCATCATCCCCTGCGGTATCGATTTCGACCTGTTCAGGCCGGTGCCGGGGGACGAAGCCAGGGAAAAGCTGGGCCTGCCGAAGGATAAAAAGCTTATCCTCTGGGCGGGACATTACCAGCGACCCGAAAAAAGGTACGATATCGTCCAGGCGGCCGTCGCGTTAGCGAAAGAGAAAGACCCCTCGATAGATTTTCTCCTGGTGACCAACCAGCCCCACGAGGTCGTTCCCCTTTACATGAACGCCTGCGATGCGCTGCTGCTGGTCTCGGACGCCGAGGGTTCGCCGATGGTCATTAAAGAGGCGATGGCCTGTAATCTGCCGGTGGTGTCCGTCCGCGTCGGTGACGTTCCGGAGGTCATCGGCGGTACCGAGGGCTGCTATCTCTGCACCCGGGACCCCGCCGACGTTGCGGAAAAGCTCCTCATGGCTTTGGAGAGTCCCCGCCGCACCACCGGACGGGAAAACGTCCGGCGCTTCGAGCAGGGCGCCACCGCCAGGCGTATCAAGGAAGTGTACCTCTCTGCCCTGGGCAAAAGTAAAGCGAGGAAAGAAGCAGCAAAATGACGAAGAAGTCCCCTGAGCATGAAATGAAACGCGTTTGTATGTTGCGTAACTATACGTACCCGGAGATATATCCTACCCAGAGGAACGCCGAGACCCTGGTTGCCAACGGGTATGAAGTGGATGTCGTCGCTCTGAAGAACAGGGGTCAGAAGAGCCGGGAGGTCGTTAGCGGGGTTACGGTTCACCGGCTGCCCATAACGCACCGCCGTAAGGGCGTGCTGAGGTACGCCTTCGAGTATTCCGCCGTATTCCTGCTGGCTGCCTGGAAGCTGACATGGCTGCACCTGAAAAGGAGATATCAGGTGATAGAAGTCAGCGGCATGCCGGATTTTCTTGTGTTCGCGGCGTGTGTACCCAAACTGCTGGGCGCCAGGGTCGTCCTGCACCTGCTCGACCATACGCCCGGCGTATATGCAGACCACTTTAAAATCGGCGCCGATCATCCCGCCATCAGGTTTTTAAGAGTGATAGAGAAGCTCTGCGCGCACTGGGCCGACCACGTTATCGTTACCCAGAGCACCAGCAAGGAGCTTCTCATCAGGAACGGCATCCGCGCTTCGAAGATTACGGTGATATTGAACGTGCCCGACGAGGACAACTTTATCGCCCCGCCCGTAACGGGTAGAAGCAACAGCGTGTTCCGCCTGATGACCCACGGCACTCTGGTGGAGAGGTACCGGGTACAGACCCTGATTAAAGCCGTGCCCGATATACTGAAGGAAATCCCGCAGCTCAAGGTGGAGATTGTCGGCGACGGTGAATACCAGACTAAGCTGGAAGAGCTGGCGCGTTCCGTCGGCGTGACGGATTGCGTTAATTTCGTCGGGCGGGTCCCTTTCCGGGAGATACCTTCCCATATCGCCGCGGCGGATGTCTGCGTCGTGGCTATTCCCACCGGCGTCAACCCGGCTATCCCCCTCAAGCTGCTGGAGTACCTGGCTATGGGCAAACCGATCGTCGTCAATACCTTCCCGACGATTCAGGCGTACTTCGATAATACCACGATGATGTTCTTCAGACCCGATGACGAGCACGACCTGGCGCGGTGCGTCGTGGAGCTTTATCGTGACCCCGGAAAGAGGGCGGCGCTGGCCGCCGCCGGTGGGACGCAATACAAAAAATACAAATGGTCAGCTATGAAGCTCGAATACATGAACGTCTTTGAACGATATATCAATTCCAAAAAGACTGGCAAGAAAGATAAAGGCGACTGACCGCACATGGCGAAGGACGGAGAAAAATATATCCTGGTCACCGGCGCCGCCGGCTATATCGGCAGCGTGGTCACAGAGAAGCTCCTCGAAGAGGGCAGGCGCATTATCGCCCTTGATAATTTGACGCAGGGGCACAGAGAAGCCGTGGCGGAAGGTGCGCTGTTTGTCCGGGGAGATTTACAGGACGCCGGTTTGCTGGACAATCTGTTCCGGGACCATCCTGTAGACGCGGTGGTGCATTTTGCCGCCCGTACGCTGGTCGGGGAGTCGGTAACGGACCCGGCGCCGTACTTTCAGAACAACTTGGTGTACGGACTGAACCTCCTGAACGCCATGATTAAACACAGGGTCAACAAACTGGTCTTTTCATCGAGCTGCGCCGTTTACGGGGATCCCCGCGGGAAGACCATCAGTGAAAAAACGCCTAAAAACCCCATCAATCCCTACGGGGAAGCGAAGCTGGCATTTGAGAAGATGCTTAAATGGTATGCCGGTTCCTACGGGCTCAGCTCGGTATCCCTGCGGTATTTCAACGCCGCCGGGGCTACCCGGCGTTTCGGTGAGCACCACGAGCCGGAGACCCATTTGATACCCAACGTTCTCAGGGCCGCCCTGGGACGGACCAAAAATATTACATTATTTGGCAGCGATTACCCGACCAGAGACGGCAGCTGTGTCCGCGATTACGTACACGTTATCGATATCGCGCGCGCCCACATGCTGGCTCTGGACCGGCTCGATATGACCGGTCTCTGCCGGGCTTACAACCTGGGCAACGGCGAAGGTTATTCCGTCCTGGAAATCATCGATGTCACCGGGAAAGTAACCGGCGCCGAAATACCGGTCGTCGTTAGCGAGCGGCGGCCCGGCGACCCTCCTGTGCTGGTGGCGGATGCCGCTCTGGCTAAAGCTGAGCTTGGCTGGACGCCCGCCTGTGCTAAAATTGAAGATATCATCGAGAGTGCCTATAAGTGGATGCTGGACCATCCGGGGGGCTATGGATAAGAAATGACGACGTCGCAGGTGGTTGAGCTTACAGACGACCGGACTGAATGGCAGCGGAACAGGAAGATAATTTTCATTACTGTTGGCATTCTGTTCTTCGTTTGGCTGGGCATGCAGTTCGGCCTGTGGTCTATCCTTACCGCTGTGCTGGTCGCCCAGGGCATAATGTTCATGATGGCCTTTC
>CAYTZI010000034.1:0-17066 GCA_964442335.1 uncultured Dehalococcoidaceae bacterium
TGAGGGATAGCCGAGTTCAATTCTAATAATATTTTGCTGTTGATGGAAAGAAGGCACCCAGATTGTTACGCCGTTAAAAGACTGTGAGGAAACGGGCGTCCAGAAAGCGCCCCAATAAATCGGCCCTTTATCCACGCAAACAACGAAAGACTTGCCGGAGGTTGGTACTTCAAGTTGCTCTATCCGCTGGAAAGCTTCGGCTGTAATCACGATTTCATGAGTGTTTTTATCGTAGGAAATAATATCATCGCTAGATATAATCGGCTCATCCGCAATCTCTATATGGCTCAATGCCTCCATCTGTGAGGGGGGTATATTGTCCCTGGTGAGGTAAATGGCTAACCCCTCTTCCTCGGGATTTGGCGCATTGCAGCCGGGAAAAACCAGTGTGGCGTGCAGTAGTAGAATAATTGATGCCGCTATCAGTGCTTTTTTCATGCAGGTCATCACCTCCATGAAAATATAACGGTTTTCCGGGCATCTCGTTTATGTGTCCTAAGCCTTCAAATCAATCGTCTGCCTCTTAAGCTCCGCGATTATCTTTTCGGCTTCTTTTTCCGTCGGCGGCACCAGCGGCAGGCGCGGCTTGCCCACCTTGAACCCTAAATAGTTGAGCGCGTACTTTATGGGGGCCGGACTCGGTATCGAGAACATCGCGTTCACCAGCGGCACCAGCCTGCGGTGTATCCCGGCGGCCTCTTTGATCCTGTCGGAGAGAATCAGGTCGGCCATCTTTTTGTACTGCTTTCCCGTCAGATGGGTCGTCACCCCGACAACCCCGTATCCGCCCATCGCCATGATGGGGAAGGTGTCGTTATCGTTGCCGCTCCACACGTAGAACCCCTCCCTGGCGTTGCTGATTGTCTGGGCCACCAGCTCCATCTTCCCGCTGGCCTCTTTCACCCCCACGATGTTCTTGAACTGGCTGAGCCTGGCTATCGTCTCCCAGGACATCTCTACCACTACCCGGCCCGGTATGTTGTACATGATGATGGGCAGGCTGGTGCACTCGGATATAGCTTTGAAGTGCTGGTAAATGCCCTCCTGGTTTGGCTTGTTGTAGTAGGGCACCACGCTGAGGCAGGCGTCCACCCCGATTTTCTCCGCCTTTTCCGTGGCTTCGACCGCTTCTTTGGTGCTGTTGCTGCCGGTGTATGCCACCAGCGTCGGCTCGTCGCCCACCGCGCTCTTTACCTCCTGGAAGATGCGCATCTCTTCGTCCCAGCTCAGTGTCGGCGCCTCGCCGGTCGTCGCTGCCAGCACCAGTCCGTCGTTGCCGGAGTCCAGCAGGGCTCTGGCCAGCTTTTTCGTCTCTTCGTAGTCTACTTCGCCGTTTTCCTGGAACGGCGTTACCATCGCGGTCAGTATTCTGCCCAGCTGCTTCATCGGATTTCCTCCCTCGGAGAATGTGCGGTTATTTTATACTATAAACCGAGCAGTTTGTCCAGCCCGTAGACAAATCCCTTCTGCTTTACCGCCGCCCTCACCGCGAGCAGCACTCCGGGCATGTAGCATTCCCGGTTGATGGTGTCGTGCCGGATGCTGAGCGTTTGCCCCGCCGCCCCGAATATCACTTCCTGGTGCGCCATCAGCCCCGGCATGCGCACGCTGTGGATGCTGATGCCGGATACGTCCTGTCCGCGACTCGCCGTGTGTTCCCCGGCGGACAGCGGCAGAAACGCTTTACCCCGCGCCTCCGCCATGGCTTTAGCTGTTAATAGAGAGGTGCCCGAAGGCGCGTCGAGCTTTTTATCGTGGTGTAGCTCGATTATCTCGGCGTGGTCCATGTATTTGCCGGCTATCCTCGCTAGGTGCATCATGAGGACCGCCCCCAGGGCGAAGTTGGGCGCCGCAACGATGCCTATCTCGTTGGCTTCGGCGAGCTTCTTCATCTCGTCGAGTTCCGTCGCGCTGAAGCCCGTGGTACCGATGACCAGATTAACGTTATTTTGTGCTGCTGTTCTTATCGCCGGCATGGAGGCTTTGGCAGTGCTGAAGTCCACCATGACGTCCGGCCCGCAGCTTTTGATTATTTCCGCCAGTTCCGTGCCGAAGGGCGCCTCCGTGCCGTCTGGCCGCGTTAGCGTCCCCGCCGCTTTGATGTCCACCCCTCCCGCCAGCACCATGTCCGGCTCCTGGCATACGGCCTTGACTACTTCCTGCCCCACTCTGCCTGCCGCCCCATGGACTAATACCCTGATTTGTTCCATAGCGAACACCTCAAAAGTTTAGTGGGGATTTAGCTGCGTTTGTATGGTGGTCTGGAAGGACCGCGGCTCGGCCTGGGCGCGCGGTCGCCGTAGCTCGGTTTGCCCCGGTATCCGGAAGGGCCTCCGGAGCCGCTTCTCCTGAACGGGTAGTCGGCCTTGGGCGCACCTTCTTCTCTCGGCTGCCCTTCTTTTTCGAAGAGCGCCCGGCGTGAGAGGTTGACCCGCCCGAGGTTGTCGATATTGATTACCTTTACGGTGATTTCGTCGCCGATTTTCACTTCGTCTTCGACCCTGTTGACACGGTAGTCGGCGAGTTCGCTGATATGCACGAGTCCCTCTTTGCCCGGCAGTATCTCTACCATGGCGCCGAAGTCCAGGATGCGGCTTACCTTGCCGGTGAAGATGTCGCCGACCTGCGCCTCGCGCGTCAGCCCCTCGATGATGCTGATGGCTTTCTGCGTGGCTTCCATGTCCGGCGACCCTATGATTACCGTGCCGTCGTCGTTGACGTCGATGGTTGTTTTTGTCTCTTCGATGATTGACCTTATCGTCTTGCCGCCCGTCCCGATGACCGCCCCAATCTTGGCCGGGTCTATCTTTATCTTGGTCATTCTGGGCGCGTAGCGGCTTACGTCGGACCGGCTGGACTTTATGGCTTCGTCCATCTTGTCGAGTATGAACAGCCGCCCCTCCCGTCCCTGCTCCAGGGTCTTCTCGACCACCTCCAGGCTGATGCCTTTGAGCTTGGTGTCCATCTGTATCGCCGTGATGCCGTCCCGCGTTCCAGCGATTTTGAAGTCCATGTCCCCGTCGAAGTCTTCCAGCCCTTCGATGTCCGTGAGGACGACGTATCTGTCGTCGCCCGTGATGAGTCCCATGGCGATGCCCGCCACGGCCTTCTTTACCGGTATGCCCGCGTCCATGAGCGAGAGGCTTCCGGCGCAGACGCTCGCCATCGACGTGCTGCCGCTGGAGCTCAGTACCTCCGAGACGAGCCTTATCGTGTAGGGGAACTCCTCTTCGACGGGTATGACTGCGGACAGCGCCCGCTCGGCGAGGGCCCCATGCCCTATTTCCCTTCTTCCCGGCGAGCCCACCCGCCTCACTTCCCCCGTCGAAAAGCCGGGGAAGTTATAGTGGTGCATGAAGCGCTTGCTTTCTTCCAGGCCCAGCCCGTCGAGCATCTGCTCTTTGCGCATTGAGCCCAGCGTGGCTATGGTCAGGACCTGCGTCTGGCCGCGCGTGAACAGCCCCGAGCCGTGCGTTCGCGGCAGCAGCCCTACCTCGCAGGTAATGGGCCGTATCTCTTTAAGTCCCCGCCCCCCCAGCCTCTGTCCTCTCTCCAGTATCCCCGCCCTGACCTCCGCTTTGACTTTAGCGTCGATGGCCGCGAGGATGTCCTTGGCGGGGTACGTCTCGCCGAGCTGCTCGCTGCTTTCTTCTATCAGGGCGTTGAGCCTCGTTTCGCGCTGGTCTTTGTCCGGCTGTTTTAAGGCGTCTTCGAGCTTGTCTTCGACTATTTTTGAGAGCGCGTCGAGTACTTCCTGGTTGACCGGTTCTTCGGGGACGGGCAGCTTGGGTTTCCCGACCGCCTGCCTGAGTTCTTCCTGTAGCTGTATGACTGCCTGGTTGGCTTCGTGGCCGAGCTTGACGCCCCGCAGGACTATGTCCTCGGAGACCTCTTTAGCCCCCGCCTCCACCATGATGACCTTGTCTCTGGTGCTCACCACAATCAGGTCGAGCTGGCTTTCCTCGAGCTGCGCCATCCGGGGGTTGAGCACGAGCTCGCCGTTGATGTAACCCACGTTTACCGCCCCCACCGGCCCCTCGAAGGGTATCTCGGATATCGCCAGGCACGCGCTTGCCCCTATGACCGATAGTATGTCGGGGTCGTTTTCCTGGTCGGCGGAGAGTACCGTGGTGATTATCTGTATATCGCTGTGCCAGCTCTTGGGTAAAAGCGGGCGTATCGGCCTGTCCGTCTGCCGGCATGCCAGTATCGCCGCTTCGCTTGGCCGGCCCTCCCGCCGTATAAAACCGCCGGGTATCTTGCCGGCGGCGTAGAGTCTTTCTTCGTAATCTATTGTCAGGGGCAGAAAGTCCACCCCTTCTCTCGGTTCACGATTGAAACATACGGTCACCAGGACGACCGTGTCGCCGTAGCGGACGGTTACCGCCGCGTCGGCCTGTCCGGCCAGCTTTCCTGTCTCGATAATGAGGTCGCGCCCGCCCACATTGCTGCGAAAAGTGTGTGTATCCAAAAAAATCACTCCCTCTGCCCTGAAAGCCTTATTTGCGCAGTCCCAGCCGCTTGATTAAGCTGTTGTACCGCCCCACGTCCTCCCGGCTGAGATACGCCAAGAGCCTTCGTCTCTGCCCCACCAGCTTGAGCAGGCCCCGCTGGGTGTGATAGTCTTTACGGTTGGCGGCCATGTGCGCCGTTAGATGCTGGATCCTCTCGGTGAGCAGCGCCACCTGTACCTCGGTGCTGCCCGTATCGCCTTCTTTGGCTCCGTAACTGGTGACAATTTCCGTCTTTTTGTCCTTGTCCAAATTCATTCTCTCCACATATATTTACGCCAAAATTATAACATAATATTGGCTCTAAGTAAATTTATGCCTTGTTTTTGCTGTTTACATAATCATGTTCGATGATACGTTTTATCCTTTTCAGGGTTCAGTCTGCTTTTTGTTGATTGTGCTTACCTCACCCCTTTATCCCCTCTCCAGCCGGAGACATCGGGAGGCCTTCAAAGATATTTATGGCTGGAGAGGGGAGTTTAAAAGAGAGGGGGCGAAGCCCCCTCTCAAATTCTCTTCCCCTCTCAAACAATTGATTAGATCAACCTGAAACAATAAACCTGTTTGAGAGGGGTCAGGGGTGAGTAAAAAAATCAAACATGCTCCTCGTATCTTGGTTATTGTTTCTTGATACTGGTATAATATCTATTGGTTTGCCTTTCGGGAGTATCGCTTTGAATATTGCAGCGCTGAAAAAGGCCGTTATCGCTGGTATTGACGCCGCTTATCCGGCGCTGGCTGACCTCAGCCGTACCCTGCACGCTAACCCCGAGGTGGCTTTCGAGGAGCGACGGTCGTCCGCTTTGCTTTGCGATTTTCTTCAGAAGCATGGCTTTAATGTGGAAAAGGGTATCTGTAAACTGCCCACTGCCTTCCGGGCCGCTTACGGCGGCGGCAGGCCCACGATTGCTTTCCTGGCGGAATATGATGCCCTGCCAAGGCTGGGTCACGCCTGCGGTCATAATCTTATCGCCTCGAGTTCCGTGGCCGCGGCCGTCGCCTGTAAGCCTGCGGTGGACGCTCTCGGCGGCAGCGTTATTGCCTTCGGCACCCCCGGCGAGGAGCTCTACGGCGGCAAGGCTATCATGGCGGAAGCGGGCGCTTTCGAGGGCATTGATAGCGCTATGATTTCCCATCCCGGCGGTGGCAACTGTGTGCTGATGAGAACCCTCGCCTGCGAGACCCTGAAGGTGCAGTTCCGGGGTGTAGCTGCCCATGCCGCGGGGGCGCCGGAGCTTGGCGTTAACGCCCTTGAGGCTATGATCCAGTCTTTTAACGCTATCAATTCGCTGCGACAGCATATACGCGCGGCCGAGCGCATCAGCGGGGTTATTACCGATGGCGGTGAGGCGGCCAATGTCGTTCCCGCCCGTTCCGCCGCCACCTTTATCGTCCGCGCTGAAAATGATGCCTATCTCGATTCTTTGAAAAAGAAGGTCATCGACTGCTTTGCTGGGGCGGCGAGGGCTACGGGCGCAAAACTTAAGTATAGCTGGGGCGAGCGCTACGATGCCATGAAGAGCAACGCGTCGCTGGGCAGGCTTTTCCACGATAACATGCGGTCGCTGGGACATTCTATTAGTCTGGGCGATAATGCCTTGATGTACTTCAGCACGGATGTCGGTAATGTGAGCCAGCTTCTGCCGGCCATTCAGCCGCTGGTGCCGGTGGCCCCGGGAGGCGTTTCCATACATACCCCGGAGTTTGCCCGGGTCGCGGCCACGGAGGACGCTCTGCGCCGCATGCTCGATGCCGCCAAAGCTATGGCTATGACCGCCATCGACCTCTTTTCGAGTCCCGGTATTATGAAAAAAGTCCGGGATGAGTTCTTTGAAGGAGAAGACCGTAAGATTGTTAAATAAGTCCTTCTTCCTTGATGGGAGAGGGAAAAGGGCGAGGGCGGAAAAGGGTAGGTATAAAACATGAAACTCTATCTCGGTATTGACGTCGGCGCGGTGACTACCAAGTTCGCCGCGCTTGATGAATCGGATAGCCTGGTCGCCAGCCTTTACCTGCCCACCGGCGGTGAGCCCGTGGCTGCGGTCCAGCATGGACTTAAGCAGCTCCACCGGCAGATCCCGCCTGACGCCGAAATCAGTGGCGTGGCGGCTACCGGCAGCGCCCGCTATCTCGCCGGGGCGGTCGTCGGGGCCGACCTCGTGAAAAATGAGATTACCTGCCAGGCGGTCGCCGCCATTCACTCTGTCCCGGACGTGCAGACCGTGATTGAAATCGGCGGACAGGACAGCAAAATCATTATCATCCGCGACGGCATGGTGGCGGATTTCGGACTCAATACCGTGTGCGCTGCGGGCACCGGCAGCTTTCTCGACCACCAGGCGGGCCGACTTAAAATGAGTATCGAAGAGTTTTCGCGTCGCGCCCTGCTCGGCACGGACTCCGTGCGTATTTCCGGCCGCTGCACCGTCTTCGCCGAGTCGGACATGGTCCATAAGCAGCAGACAGGCCATCGCGTTGACGATATTATCTACGGGCTCTGCCGCGCGCTGGCGAGCAACTACCTGAGCGATATCGCTTCCGGCAAGGATATACGCCCGCCTCTGGTCTTTCAGGGCGGTGTGGCTTTTAACGCTGGCATGGTGCGCGCTTTCCGTGAAGAGCTTGATATAGAGGTAATCGTGCCCCCTCGTCACGAGGTCATGGGGGCTGTCGGAGCTGCCCTGCTGGTGCACGAGCGGGCCCCGTCCGGTCCGGGCCGCTTTAAGGGTTTCGGCGTCAGTGATGTTGATTACCGGACTTCGTCCTTTATTTGTCACGCGTGCCCCGGTTCCTGCGAAATCGTCCGTATTATGGAGGACGGCAGGTTCGTTGCTGCCTGGGGCGGCCGGTGCGATATGTGGGAACAGGATACTGTTAAATGAGAGGCCTGGCAAGAATATGAAAATAGCTGTTGACGCCGCCGGCGGCGATTACGCCCCGCACGAGATGGTCAAGGGCGCCATCAAGGCCGTCCAGGAGTTCGGCGTGGAGATTGTCCTGGTGGGCCGACATAACGTTTTGCGTAAGCTCGCCGGGAAGTCCCCGGTCAGGTCCGGCCTTACTATCGTCGATGCCACTCAGGTCATTGATTTCGACGAGCACCCCATAAAAGCCATCCAGAAAAAGACCAACTCCTCGATTGTCGTCGGCATCGGCCTGCTTAAAAGCGGTGATGTCCAGGCTTTCGTCTCGGCGGGGAATACCGGTGCGGTGGTGGGGGGTTCGCTGCTCATTCTCGGCAAGCTTAACGGGGTCAGCCGGCCCGCTATCGGGTGTTTCCTGGATACCCTGCCGTCCAAGCCTGCTCTTCTGGTGGATGCCGGCGCTAACGCGAACTGCCGCCCCGAGCACCTGCTGGAGTTCGCCCTTATGGGTTCTGTTTACAGTAAAAACATCCTCGGCATCTCCTCCCCGCGGGTCGGCCTTCTCTGTAACGGCGCCGAGGAGGGCAAGGGCAACCGGCTTACCCAGGAGACCTTCCCTCTGTTGAAACAGGTAGAAAATCTGAATTTCATCGGCAATATCGAAGGACATGACATCGTGAAAAAGACCGCTGACGTTATTGTGACGGACGGCTTTACCGGCAACATTGTCCTGAAGACCCTCGAGGGGTTCAGCGATAGCTATCTCAATTCGGTGCACCAGATAGGGCGCGTTTTTTCCTCCGCGTCGCGACTCCGCGGGAGCGAGCTTCTCCACGATATCGGTCTTACTGCATGGATTAAGAAAATGGATTATACTGAATATGGTGGTGCCTGTCTGCTGGGCGTTAACGGCAATGTTATTATCGCCCACGGGCGCAGTCAGGCGCAGGCGATAAAGAACGCTATTGGTCTGGCGAAGGAAACCGTAGAACGTGGTATTATGGAAAAATTTAGAGAGGAGCATTATGAGCAAGCCGGTAGAGATTAATGAAGCGAAATTCGATGAAATGGTGTTAAAGGCTAGCACTCCGTCCCTGGTGGATTTCTGGGCGCCCTGGTGCGGTCCCTGCCGCATGGTCGCGCCTGTCGTTGAAGAGCTGGCTGGTGAGTACGATGGCCAGGTCGCCTTTTTCAAGCTCAACGTCGATGATAGTCCCAGGATTGCTGTCAGGTATGGCGTGATGAGCATTCCCACGCTGATTCTCTTTAAGAACGGTGCGCCGGTCTCGAATATCGTCGGCTTCCGTCCCAAGCCTGAACTTAAGAAAAGCCTCGATGCCGCGCTGGCGGGATAAGCAGTCAAAGTTTTCAGTTGAAAGCTGGAGTTACCGTGAAATACGTGCTGAGTCTTGAGGTATAAAGAATGACCGACCATGAATACGATGTCATCATCATCGGCGGCGGTCCCGCCGGCCTGAGTGCCGGTATCTATGCCGCCCGCGCCCGCCTTAAGACCGTCCTGATTGAAAAGGGTGCCATCGGTGGCAATATTGTTAATGCCTGGGCGGTGGAAAACTACCCCGGGTTCGCCGATGGTGTCAGCGGCGTTGATTTGACCGGCGCGATGCATAAACAGGCGGTGAAGTTCGGGCTGGAGGTCATTTCCACCGAGGTTACCGGTCTCAATGTTAAGCGAAAAAAGAAAGTCGTTAAGACCCCGGAGGGCAATTTTTCTGCCGGGGCTGTCATTATTACCGGCGGCGCCGAGCGGCAGAAGCTCAATGTCCCCGGCGAGATCGAGTATGCCGGTAGGGGCGTCTCTTACTGCGCTACCTGCGACGGCGCTTTCTTCCGCGATAAGGTGGTCGCGGTGGTGGGCGGCGGTGATGCCGCCATAACGGAAGCCCTCGAGCTTACCAGGTTCGCCACGAAAGTCTTCGTTGTCCACCGCCGTAACGAGCTGCGCGCCACGAAAATAGTCCAGGAAAGGGCCTACGCCGAAAAGAAAATCACCTTTGTCTGGGACAGCGTCGTGGTCGCCGTTTTCGGCGAGACCTTCGTCACTAAAATCCGTCTTCGCAATGTCAAGACCGGCCGCGAGTCGGAAATTGACGTCGACGGTATTTTTGTGAGTGTTGGTTCCCGTCCTGTTACCGGCTATCTTAAAGGTGTAGTCAAGCTGGACGCCAGCGGTGCTATCCTGGTCAACGATAAGATGGAGACGGATGTCCCCGGCGTTTACGCCGCCGGAGATATACGCTCGGGTTCTATTCGCCAGGTTATCAGTGCCGCCGGTGATGGCGCCGTGGCGGCGGTGAATGCCGGCGACTATCTTGAGACTCTTTAGCCGCCAGATATTTTTCTGGCGTTGTTCGTGGGGGTATATTGACCCTTTTCCATTTATCGGTTAAATTAGATTGTCACTAAAAAAAGGAGAGTCTGTTGAAGGTTATTTTTATTGAGGACGTTCCCCGCGTGGCAAGAGTCGGCCAGACGCGCGTTGTTGCCGATGGCTATGCCCGCAACTTTCTTTTTCCCCGCAAACTCGCCGTCCTGGCGGATTCCCCGGCTGCCACCGCTATAGACGCCCAGCTTAAGAAAAAGGTGAAGCTGCGGGAGCTGGAAGAGGCGGAGTTGAGTAAGCTGGCGGAGAAAATCAGCGGCATGGAAATTACCCTCAGAGCAAAGGTCGGTGAAAACGATAAGCTTTATGGTTCCGTCACCGCCGCCGATATCTCCGAGGCGCTGAGTAAAGCGGCCCGACGTGAAATCGACAAAAAGAAAGTTGAGCTCGCCGAGCCTATCAAGCAGGCCGGCGCCTGTGACGTTACTGTTCGGCTCGGCCATGAGATTACCGCCGTCATTACGGTAAACGTTATTTCGGAAGAAGCGCCGGAGGAAAAACCGGAAGCTAAGGCGGTAAAGAAAGAGAAGAAGGAAAAGAAAGAAAAGCCTCCAGAAGAAGAAAAAGCGGAAACGCCGGAAGCGGTAAAGGAGGAAAAGCCGCCGAAGGAAAAGAAGACTAAAAAGGCTAAAGCCGAAAAAGCAGCGATTCCGGCTGTTGAAGAAGCACCTGCCGCCGAAGAGAAAAAAGAGAAAAAGTCCCGCGCCAGAGCTAAAAAATCTGAGACCCCCGAAGAGAAAAAGGAGTCATAACCGGTGAATGAGGCACGGTTGCCGCCTAACGATAGTGACGCCGAGGAAGCCGTCATCGGCTCGCTGCTGATTGATGGGTCGTCCATCTTCCAGATTGCCGATTTCCTCCAGCCGGCGGACTTTTACTTCGAGCAGAACCGGCAGCTTTTCGAGTCCTGCCTGGCGCTCTACCAGCGCGATGAAGCCATCGACCAGGTGACGCTGGCCCAGGAGCTTTCAAGGCAGGACCGCCTGGAGTCCTGCGGCGGCGCCGCCCGTTTGAACTATCTGGTATCTATCGTCCCTACCTCCCTGGATATCGTCCACTATGCCCGCATCGTGTACCGGCTCTCCGTTATGCGCCAGCTTATTACCGTCGGCGGCCGCATTACTTCTATCGGCTATGAGGCCGGACCGGATGTCGAGGAGAGCCTGGCCAACGCCGAGGGTGTTTTGTTCAAGCTGCGCCGCGGCGGCGGCTCCGGCGACCTCACTCACATACGCCACGTGCTGGACAAGTATTTCGAGGTGACCCCAGCTGCCACGGGCGCTCAGCCCGAGCGCCTGCCTTACGTTCTTTCCGGCTTCGCCGGTCTGGATGAGTTCCTCGCCGGCTTTCAGCGTTCCGACCTCGTTATCCTGGCCGGACGGCCCTCCATGGGCAAGACCAGCCTGGCTCTGAATATCGCCCGCAACGCCGCCGTCCAGCACCGCGCCTGCGTCGCCCTGTTCAGCCTGGAGATGGGCCGCGATGCTCTCGTGACGCGCCTCGTCTCCTCCGAGTCGGGCGTTAATTCCCGCCGCATCCGTTTCGGCGAGCACAAGACCGAGGACGAGGAGCGCCGCGTCCTTGAGGCCACCGGCGTCTTGTCCGAAGCCCCCATCTATATTGATGATACCCCGATGATTCGCATGGCGGAATTGCGCTCCAAGGCGCTCCGCCTTAACTACGAGCGCGGCATTGATATGGTAATTCTGGACTACCTCCAGATGATGCAGGGGGAAAGCTCCGGCCGCGGCGAAAACCGCGTGCAGGAAATCAGCCTTATATCCCGCTCGCTCAAGGCGCTGGCGCGGGAAATCAACGCCCCCGTTCTGGCGGTCTCCCAGCTTTCGCGTGCGGTGGAATGGCGCGCCTCCCACGAGCCGCAGCTCTCTGACCTCCGGGAGTCCGGCTCCATCGAGCAGGACGCGGATGTCGTCCTTTTTATCTACCGCGACGAGTATTATTTCAAGAGTGAGGAGGAGTGGATAGCCGCTCATCCCGATAGGGAGTACCCCCGCGAGGAGGCGGATGTCATTATCTCCAAGCACCGCAACGGCCCCACCGGCCGCGTTAAGATGCGTTTCCGCCAGAACCTCGCCCGCTTCGAGAGTATTGGCACCGCGGAGGTGCCGCTGCTGTGAAAACCTTCTCTGGCTTCCCCTCCGGTCGTTTGGAGTTCACACCTATCCCGAACGTCTTTTTCAGCGGCGTTTTGCCTGATATCACCGATATCGCCGAGCTTAAGGCCACCCTCCATGTGGTGTCGGTGCTTTACCGCAAGAAGGGCTACCCCCGTTTTGTGAGTTTCAGCGAGCTGCTGAATAACCCCTCCCTGATGCAGAGTCTCGGCTCTGAGGATACCCTGCGTGAAGCCCTTAAGAAAGCCGTTGAGAGAGGTACGTTATTGCACCTTCCGGTATCCGGCGACGGCCCTTCCGGAGATGTCTATTTCCTCAACGATGAGCCCGGCCGCCAGGCTCTGGCTAAAATACATACCGGCGAGTTGAAGCTCCCGGGTCTCAAGCCGTCCGCTGTCGCTACCCCCTCCGAGCCCCTCCCCGATATCTTTACCCTCTACGAGCAGAATATCGGCATGCTGACCCCCTTAATCGCCGATGAGCTCCGCGACACGGAGAAAAACTATCCGGCGGACTGGATTCGCGACGCCGTTAAAGAGGCGGTTTTACATAATAAAAGAAACATCAAGTATATTATGAAGATTTTAGAAAATTGGTCGGTGGAAGGCCGCGGCGATGGAACATATCAGCGAGATTCTAAAAAAGCAGAACCTGACCGGTTCATCAAAGGAAAATACGGGCACATGGTCCGCCGCTGATGAGCCCCCCGCTTCCGGTTCTGACTGCCCCCTCTGCAAGGGCGCCAGGGTCGTTCATCCCCGCCTCCCCTCGGGGCAGCCGGACTACAGCCGCGTCGTGCCCTGCCGCTGCGTCAAAGCCGAGCAGGATAGAGAGCTCCAGGCGCGACTCAAGCAGTACAGCAATCTGGGCTCGCTGGCGCGTTTTACGTTTGATAATCTTATCCCGGAAGGCCGGAGTTCAAGCCACCGCGCCCAGGAGCTTTTCAGTTCGGCGTTTCAGGCCGCCAGGGCTTTCGCCGCCGACCCCTCCGGCTGGCTGGTCTTTACCGGACCGAGCGGCAGCGGTAAGACCCACCTTGCGGCGGCCGTCGTCAACGAGCGTATCGCCGGGGGCCAGCCGTCGCTTTATCTGACCGCGCCCGACCTCCTCGACCGCATTAGGAGTTCTTTTGATTCGGATAGGGATATGCCTTACGATGAGTTCTTCGACCACGTGAAAAATGCGGCGCTGCTCGTTCTGGACGACCTCGGTGTGCAGTCGGGGACGTCTTTCGCCAGGGAAAAGCTCGACCAGCTTCTGACCTCACGCTTTAACGCCGAGCTGCCAACGGTCGTCGTTGCCGCGGTTCCTCTGGAGCAGCTTGACGACAGGCTGCGCACACGGCTCACTGACGACCGCCTCTGCCGCGTCTTTGCCCTCGAGGAGACCTCGCCCGCCTCGGTCTATGCCTGGCCGCCGGAGTTCGAGCTCCAGAAACACATGACCTTTATCAGCTATAAACGCCGCAGCGATTTAACCGCCGAGCAGCAGGACAACATGGACGCCGCTTACCGCCTGGCCTTTGATTTCGCCAAGAACCCCGAAGGCTGGCTGGTCTTTATGGGAGAGACGGGCTGCGGTAAGACCCACCTGGCTGCCGCCATCGTTAACCACCGCTACGAGCTCGGCAAGCCCGCCCTTTTCGTGGTGGTGCCGGACTTCCTCGACCACCTCCGGTCTGCCTTTTCCCCGGACAGCAAGGTCTCCTACGACGAGTTTTTCGAGAGCGTTAAAACGGCGCCCCTCCTTGTCCTCGATGATTTCGGCGAGCAGTCCACCAATCCCTGGGTGAAGGAGAAGCTCTACCAGCTTATCAACTACCGCTATAACTCACGCCTCCCCACCGTTATCACCACCCGCCTTACCCTCGATGAAATCACGGAGAAAGTTGATGAGTCCATCAGTTCGCGTTTAATGGACCGCAACACCAGCGTCACGTTCTGGATAATGGCGCCGGACTTCCGCAACGAGCGCCGGCCCGGTCTGAAACGCGCATCCTCCCCCCGCCCAAGGTCCCCACGCTCCCGCTAGATTGTCATTGTGTGTCCATCCTTCCCGGCGGGAAGGATGCGAAGCAATCTCATCCGCTCGCCCTGAGCCTGTCGAAGGGTTCCCGCCCGGGCCGCCCGGTATCATCTGCGGCTCAGCCCGGAGTTGTATCCCCTCCCCCCTGCTCCTGTCATTGCGAGGAGTCCGCCTCAGGCGGACGACGCGGCAATCTCATCCGCTCGCCCTGGCTCCACTGAGGTCATCACGAAGTGAGTTTGTAGATTGGAGTCATTTCATCAGAAAATGCAGCTGACTGTAGAGGGAGTTAGGGGGTGATATTCTAACTTTTAGGCGTAAGCGCCCCCGTCGGGCACACCTTGACGCACTCGACGCACTCCAGGCACCTGTCTTTTCCTATCGGTTCATCCTCGAACGTCGTCAGCCTTCTCTCGAATCCCCGGTGCGCGAACCCCAGCAGGGCTCTGGCTTTTTGCTTTTTGCATTCCCACACGCACCGACCGCACAGCACGCACTTGTTGGGGTCGTAGGTGAAAAGTGGATTGCTGTCGTCTATTGGCAGGTTCCTTAGCTGTACCCGCAGTCGCCTGGGCTTCAGACTGCATTTAAGTACTTTGGCTATCTTTTGCAGCTCGCAGGACCCGTTGGCTTTGCAGTGGGCGCAGTCTAACGCGTGCGATGCCATCAGTAGCTCGAAGCCGGCGCGAGCCAGCCCCAGCGCCTTTTCCCCCCTCGTGTTCACCACCATCCCCTCGGCTACCTCTTCGGTGCAGGCCGTCACCGGTCCGTTTCTCCCCTCTATCTCCACCCAGCATAACCGGCAGGACGCGTTCGGTTCCGGTTTCTCTTTAATGGCGCAGAGGTTGGGGATATAGATGCCGTTCTCCAGCGCCGCCCACAGCAGCTTTTCCCCGGCCCGGGCTTTTATTTCTTTCCCGTCGATTGTTAGTGTTACGTTTTTCATTGTTTATCCATCATCCCCGCGAAAGCGGGAATCCAGCACCTTTTTCCCCACCCCCTCGACTGTTTTTCTTTTATTCTTTCTCATCTTTTCCCACCCTCCGCCCGGGTGTCACTGGTTTCTTACCTTTCCTCTCCCCCCTCTCTGCCAGCGGAGAGGGGAACTAAAGGGGGAGAGGTTCGTTTCCTTTGGCCCCTTTCTCATCCTCCCACCCTCGCCACCCTTGTTTCGTCTCTGGCTTATCCCGCAGTTTTGTCTCGCTTTTCCCCTGGTCGTTTTTATTTTTTTGTTTTTGAGATTTGATTTTTAATTTTAACATTCTGTTCCGGTACCTCGCTCGGCGGCGATAGCTTCACTATCGCGTTGTACTGCGGCGGGCAGGCCGCCAGGCAGGTGCCGCACTTGACGCACTTCTCCTGGTCTATTACCTTGATTCTCTTCTTGTTGGGGCTGATGGCTTCTACCGTGCAGCTGCCCACGCAGGCGTCGCACGAACGCTCGCATTTGTCGGGGAGTATGTAGTATGCGATGAGGTGCATGCACATGAGCGCCGGGCACCTGCCCATCGTTATGTGCTCGATGTACTCGTCCCTGAAATACCGCAGCGTGGTCAGGATGGGATTTGGCGCCGTCCGCCCGAGACTGCACAGCGAACCCGCTTTGACCTGCTGCGCAAGCGTCTCCAGCGTTTCGAGGTCTTTCAGCTTTCCTTGGCCGAAGGTGAACTCGGTGAGTATTTCGAGCATCTGTTTGGTGCCGAGGCGGCAGAACGTGCATTTGCCGCACGATTCGCGCTGGGTAAACTCCAGGAAGTACCGTGCCATCTCCACCATGCAGTCGTCTTCGTCGCAGACTACCATTCCTCCCGACCCCATTATCGCCCCGGCGCTCTGAAGCGAGTCGAAATCGACCCCCGTATCGAGCGCCGCTTCCGGCAGGCACCCGCCGGAGGGACCGCCTATCTGGACGGCTTTAAAGCGTTTGCCGCCCGGTATCCCGCTCCCCGCGTCGAAGATGATGTTTCTGAGGCTGGTGCCCATGGGCACTTCTACCATCCCCGTGTTGACTATCTTTCCCGCCAGGGAGAAAACGGCGGTGCCGGGACTTTCTTTTGTGCCGGTTTCCCTGAACCACTCGGCCCCGTTGTTTATGATATGTCGGACGTATGCCAGCGTCTTGACGTTGTTGACGACCGTCGGCTTGTCGAAGAGCCCCCGCGCCGCCGGGTAAGGCGGGCGTGGCGTGGGCATGCCGGCCTCTCCTTCCAGTGAGGCAATCAGCGCCGTTTCTTCGCCGCAGACGAATGCCCCCGACCCCTGGAAAACCTCTATGTCGAAGCTGAATTCGCCGCCGAATATGTTTTTCCCGGTGAGTTTTAGTTCTTTCGCTTGCTCCAGCGCCGTCTGTAGTCGCTTTACTGCCAGCGGGTACTCGGCGCGGACGTAGATGTAGCCGTGGCTGGCGCCGACCGCGTAGCCGCCGATAATCATTCCTTCGATTACTGAATGAGGGTCGCTTTCGAGTATCGCCCGGTCGACAAATGCCCCGGGGTCACCTTCGTCGGCGTTGCAGATGATATATTTCGGCGTTCCTTCCGCGTCGCGGCAGGTCTGCCACTTCTGTCCCGTCGGGTAGCCCGCTCCCCCCCTTCCCCGCAGCCCTGCGGCTCTTATCTCGTCGATTATCTCCTGCGGCGACTTTTCCAGGGATCTGGCGAGCGCGCTGTAGCCCCCTACGACGATATACTCGTCGATATTGGTCGGGTCGATACGCCCGCAGTTTTTCAGGATGATTTTCTTTTCGTAGGCGGCGCGCGGGAAGTCCTGAAAGCTGGGGAGTATGTCGCTGGGCTCGAGCGCCGCCAGGACGAACTCGGGGCATGGATTGTCCCCCATGATATATTCGTTTATCAGCCTCTCGGCGATGACCGGGTTGACGTGCCCGTAGGCTATCGGGGGATTGCCCGGCTTGCTGATAATCACGATTGGTTCGGCGTAGCAGTGTCCCATGCAGCCGACCTCTATCACCGGGCAGTCGAGGTTATGCTTCTTGACCTCGTCCTTAAAAGACTGGAGCACCTCCAGGGCCCCGGCGGCACGACCGCAGGTGGCGGCGCCGACCATGATTACCGGCTTGTTGCTCCACAACTCCCGCCAGTGTGTTTCAGCCTTCTCTTTTAGCTCC
>CAYTZI010000035.1:0-16691 GCA_964442335.1 uncultured Dehalococcoidaceae bacterium
GGGGACTCAACCTGACGTGGGAGGTCAGGGACGGCATCGTCAACCACTCCAAGAGCAGCGAGGTCATCCTGGGTAAAGAATGGGGCGAGGTGGGCACGCGAGAGGGGGAGGTCGTAAAGATATCGGACATGGTGGCGTATATCAACCACGACATCGGCGACGCGATACGGGCGGAAATACTCACCGAGAAAGACCTGCCGCGCGACGCCATAAAAATACTCGGGGCTTCTCACTCGCAGCGCATCAATACCATGGTAACCGATATCATCAAAAGCTCGTGGGACGTGCGGAGCGATAAAAAACTAAAGAGACCGGCGATAGTGATGAGCGCACCCGTCCTCGCCGCCGCCAACAGGCTGCGCGATTTCCTTTTCGAGAAGGTCTACACGCCGAGCACCGGCCGCGAGGATGCCGAAAACGCCAAGAAGGCGGTACAATTTTTATACGAATATTTTACCAGACACGAGGAAAGACTGCCGCCGGAATACCGCGTCCACGCCGACAGCGTCGAGCGGGGGGCGGTCGACTACATAGCCGGCATGACCGACCAGTACGCACTAAGGCTGGCGGCTGAGCTTAAAGTCTGAACCAACTGCGGCAGTCCATTGATTTTCGCTTTCTTTAGTCTTATAATCAGTCGTTGCCTCTAAAAAAGAGGAAAGGAGGCCAAAATGCTGAAAGACTTCAAGGCGTTCATCCTCAGGGGAAATGTGGTGGACCTGGCCGTGGGCATCATCATCGGAGTGGCTTTCGGCGCCATCGTCTCCTCGTTCGTTAACGATGTCCTGATGCCGCCCATAGGACTGGGACTGGGGAACATGGACTTCTCCAACCTGATAGTCGTCCTGAGGGAAGGCGCCACGCCCGGGCCGTACGCCTCGCTGGAAGCGGCCAAAGCGGCCGGCGCGACTACAATTAACTATGGCGTATTTATAAACACCATCATCAATTTCCTGATAATAGCCGCGGTGGTCTTTTTCTTCGTGGTGCGGCCGATAACCAGACTGCACGCGCGGAAACAGGCGGCGGAAGCCCCGGCGCCGGCGACCAAGGAATGCCCGTTCTGCTTTACCGCCATCCCGGCTAAAGCCACGCGGTGCCCGAACTGCACGAGCGAGTTGAAATAATAATAACCTCTCCCCCTAATCCCCTCTCCGTTAACGGAGAGGGGAATTGAAAGGGGTGAGGTAAATTAAAAATGATTACCATCATCGATTATAACGCCGGGAATATCCGGAGCGTCCAGCGCGCCTGCGCCGAGGCGGGGGCCAAAGCCGTCATCACCAGCGACCCGGAAGCAGTCTTGAAAGCGGAGAAAATTATCTTCCCGGGGGTGGGGGCGGCGCCCAGCGCCATGGACTACCTGAAAAAGACAGGGCTGGACGCGGCGCTGACCAGCGCCTTCAGGTCGGGCATACCGATACTGGGCATCTGCATCGGCGCGCAGATAGTACTGGAAAGCTCCGAGGAAGGCGAACAGGAATGCCTGGGACTGATACCCGGTAAAACAGTGCGTTTCCGGCTAAAAGATAAAGCCCTGAAAATACCGCACATGGGCTGGAACGAGGTGCGGGTAGTCAAGGCCCATCCCCTGCTCAGGGGGATAAAGGGAGGGGACGAGTTCTACTTCGTTCACTCGTATTATCCGCAGCCCGCTGATAAAGCGAATATCTACGCGGTGACCGACTACGGCGGGGACTTCTGCTGCGCGCTGGGATACAAAAACCTGTTCGCGGTTCAGTTCCACGCGGAAAAGAGCGGGAGGCTGGGGCTGGAGCTTTTAGCACGATTTATCAAATGGGAAGGGAAGTAATAATCAAATCTCAAATTTCAAATTTCAAATCTCAAATTTCAAAAATCAAATCTCAAATAAAAAAAGGTATTGTTTGCATGTGGTTGATTTATGGTACTCACCCCCTTTATCCCCCTCTCGAACAGTTATATCTTATTATCCGGAAATCGTTTGTTCGAAAGGGGGAGAGAATTTGAGAGGGAGCTGCGCCCCCTCTCCCTTAAACTCCCCTCTCCAGCCAGAATTATCTTTGACAACCTCTCAATGTCTCTGGCTTGAGAGGGGTTCATCCTGAGGGGTTCACCCTGAAGGGATACAGGGGTGAGGTTAGCACTGACAACCAAAAGCAGACAATAACAAAACAGGGATTAAACGAGATAAAGGAAAGTAATTCAAGACGTAATATTCTATTGCCTCAGATAATTATAAATTTGAACAAATAATCTTATGTTAAGTAAAAGACTGGTTGTTTGCCTGGACGTCAGGCACGGGAAGCTCGCCAAGAGCATAAAGTTCGTCGGGACGAAGGATATCGGCGAGCCGGTCGCCAAAGCCCGCCAGTACTACGAAGACGGGGTGGACGAGCTCATTTTTTACGACATCACGGCGTCGCGGGAGAACCGTGACATCATGATTGAGTTCGTCGAGCAGGCGGCCTCGCAGATTTTCATCCCCTTCTCCGTGGGCGGCGGCATACGCTCGGTGAAAGACGCCACCAAGCTCAGGAACGCCGGCGCGGAAAAGGTCAACGTCAACACCTTCGCCGTCAAGCGGCCGGAACTCATCAGCGAAATCGCCGACGCCATAGGGTCGCAGAGCGCCATCCTCTCGATGGACGTGCGACGGGTAAACCCGGCAAAGGATATACCATCCGGTTACGAAATCGTCATTAACGGCGGGACAACGCCCACCGGTGTCGACGCGCTGGGGTGGGCGAAAAAGGGGGAAAAGCTCGGCGCGGGAGAGCTGGTGATTAACTCCATCGACGCCGACGGCACCAAGGACGGCTATGAACTGAGGCTGACGCGGATGATAGCGGACGCCGTGGGCATACCGGTGGTGGCCTCGGGAGGGGCGGGAAAGCCGGAACACCTCTACGACGTACTCACCAGAGGGCACGCCGACGCCGCGCTGGTGGCTTCCATAGTGCACTACGGGGAATACACCTGCCGGCAGCTTAAAGAGTACCTGAATAACCGCGGCATCAAGATGAGGATGAGTTATTAGCTGTTAGCTGTTAGCTTTTAGCTATTAGTTTTTATATTTTCGCTGAAATTTAAGTAAAAAGTAGTATAATATATATTTGTCACCATGAGCGCCATCGACGAGATAAAGCAGAAAATAGATATCGCCGAGATAATCGGGCAGTACACGACGCTGAAAAAGGCCGGCCGCAACCTGACGGCGCTGTGCCCGTTCCACAGCGAAAAGCACCCCTCGTTCTTCGTCTACCCGGAACAGCAGAGCTGGCACTGCTTCGGGGCGTGCAACACGGGCGGGGACGTCTTCGCCTTCATCATGAAAAAAGAGGGGCTGGACTTCGGGGAGGCGCTGAGGCTGCTCGCCAACAGGGCCGGCGTCATCCTGCCGGAGCGTCCGGGACTGGCGGAAAGAAAAGAGGAAAAAGAGGAGTTCTTTAAAGCCAACGAGGCCGCCGCGATGTACTACCACAACCTGCTGCTCAACTCGCCGGCGGCGGCCAAGGCCAAAAGCTATGTCGAGAAACGCGGGCTGACTCCGAAAACAATCGGGGAATTCCAGCTGGGGTACAGCCCGGACAGCTATGACGCCCTGAAGCAATACATGCTGGAAAAAGGCCACAGCGAAAAGACGCTAATCACCGCGGGGCTCCTCTATCAGGACGAAAACGGGAGGTCCTCGGACCGCTTCCGCGGCAAGCTGATGATTCCCATACACGATATCAAAGGGAGGGTAACGGGGTTCGGGGCGAGAGTACTCGACGACTCCGAGCCCAAGTACAAAAACTCCCCGCAGTCGCCAACGTTCGACAAAAGCGGCACGCTATACGGCATCGACCACGCCGCCGCCGCCATAAGAAAGCTGGACAGGGCCATCATCATGGAAGGCTATATGGACGTCATCATGGCGCACCAGCGCGGCGTAAGTAACGCGGTGGCCTCCATGGGCACGGCCATAACGGAGTCGCAGGTAAATATACTGAAAAAACTCAGTAAAAATCTTATCTTGTCGCTGGACGCCGACGCCGCCGGCGAGGAAGCCATGCTCAGAATGGTCGGGTACGAGAACCTCCTTAGCGCCGAAATGCGGGTGGTATTGCTGCCGGAAGGCAGAGACCCGGACGAGGTCATCGGCGAGGACATCGGCCTGTGGCAGGAACTCGTGGACAGGGCCATACCGCTGACGGATTTCCTGTTCGAGAAAACCACAGCCGGGCTGGACCTGACCACCGCCGGAGGCAAGTCCAAAGCCGTGGACGGGCTTTTACCGGTGGTGACCGAAATCAGCGACCCCATCCGGCAGGCCCACTACCTGCAAAAGCTGGCGGGCCTGGTGCAGGTGGACATGAACACGATTAAGGTATCGATGAGCCGGATAAAGAGGCCGGGCGGTCGAACCGCCCGAAGAGAAGGGCAGGCAGTTCCAGTAAAACAGCGCCGCATCACGGCGTCCAGCAACCGCGAAGAGTACCTCCTGGCGATGCTGCTGCAAAATCCGGAACTGAAAATCGACCTGGGAGAAATCTCGTCAGAATGTTTCCAGAACACGGAAAACCGCGAAATATTCAACGCCTGGAAAGAGAGCGGGGACGTGGTAAAATTTACAGAGAGGGTAGACCCCGCCATCCGGGAGCACGTGGAAGCCATCATGAACAAAATACTGCCGGGGGCGGGGAACAACATCGAGCAGCGGTGCGTCGACTGCGCCTGCGAACTGAAGAAAACATACCTTAAAAGCCTGGCGGCGCGTATCGCCGAGACGGGCGAGGTAAGAATAGAAATCCCCGAGCAGCTTAAAGAGCTGGACGCGCGCAAGAGCCAGAAGAGGAATCCTTCCTTGAAAGAAAGGATAAGGAGATAGCCGATGGACAGGGAAAAGGACGAACTTAACGGAATGCATGAAGGGGAAGGCTTTGAAACAAAGCCCCGTGACGAGATAATGGACGCCGACGAGAAAGCCGGGGAGATGTTCGAAAAGGGGACCGGGGCGGAAGAAGAGCCGGAAGGCGAAGATATCCCCGAGGGCGACGAGTTCTGGGCCAAGGCCAAACACTTCGATGAAAAGGGAGAGGGAGCGCTCGACCTCGATATAGAACTGCCCGAGGAAGAACTGGTCGAGCAGGACATCACCGATGACCCGGTGCGCATCTACCTTCACGAAATCGGACGGGTGCACCTGCTGACCGCCGAAGACGAAAAGAAACTCGCCAAACAGATGGAAGAGGGCAAATACGTCGCGGGCATCAAGCAGGAATACGCCCAGAAAAACGGGCGGCAGCCCTCCGGCGCGGATATCGCCATGGCCATACTGCAAAACCTGGGGCAGCTCTCCCAGTTCATCACGGAGATACGCAAGCAAACCGGACTCAAACAAACCCACAGCTTCCTGGACGGTGTCTTCGATGAAAAACTCCAGGAGACCATCAACGGCGCGATAGACCCGCAGATAATTTATAATGTCGCCACAGCACTGGGGAAATCAACCACGGAAACCGAAGAGATGCTGATACAACTCTCGCTGGGGAGCCGGCTGCTGCCCGGAGCCGTCCGCGATGTCATCAGCGAGAAAATCAAGCTGGACGAAATCGATAAACTCATTAAGGACGATAAGTTCCTTAACGCCGTGCAGGCCAACGAAAGAGTCTTCGCCTTGCACTTCTCGGACATCGTGCGGGAGGGGCAAAAAGCGGAGAGGCACCTGACAGAAGCCAACCTGCGCCTGGTGGTGAGCGTCGCCAAGAAGCACATCGGGCGGGGTATGTCACTGCTGGACCTCATCCAGGAGGGCAACATCGGCCTCATGCGGGCGGTGGAAAAGTTCGACTACCGCAAGGGGTACAAGTTCAGCACCTACGCGACATGGTGGATAAGGCAGGCGCTGACTCGAGCGATAGCCGACCAGGCCCGCACCATCAGAATACCGGTGCATATGGTAGAGACAATCAACCGCCTCCTCAGGATAAGCCGACGGCTCGCGCAGGAGTATGGTCGGGAACCCACCTCGCGGGAGATAGCCAAAGAGATGGAAGTATCGTCCGACAAAGTACGGGAGATAGTAAAAGTATCGCAGCTGCCGATATCGCTGGAATCGCCCATCGGTGAAGAAGAAGACAGCCCGCTGGGCAACTCCATCGAGGACCGGAACGCGCTGCCGCCGGTGGACATCGCTAGCAAGCAGCTATTGAAAGAGCAGATAGAGGACGTGCTGGGGACGCTGACGCCGAGGGAGCAGCGGGTACTGCAACTGCGGTTCGGGCTGGAGGACGGGCGTAGCCGGACGCTGGAGGAGGTGGGGGTGGAGTTTAACGTGACGCGGGAGAGGATACGTCAGATTGAGGCCAAGGCGCTGAGAAAGCTACGGCACCCGAGCCGGAGCCGGAAGCTGAAGGACTATCTGGAGTAGAAGAACAGTTCAATCCATCCCTCTTACCCCCTTCCTTTGTTGACAGTTCAATCCATCCCCCTGTCCCCCTTCCTTTGATAAAGGAAGGGGGTATTTAAAGTAACTCTTGCTAGTTGGGGCAGCAGGGGATAAAAGGCCAGTACCATCTAGAGGCGAGAAGAACGCCGCCTCCTTTTCCTCTCCAGTGGATTAAGGGGAATGGTAACCTCACGGGCTAAGCCGCAGATGATACGAGGGCGGATTGGGTGGGAATAGATAACACACGAGGGGGTGGGGAAATTGATATACTTTATTCGAACATTCCCATCATGTTTTTGGGGAGCTTGCCGCTCATGCCCATCTTCATGAGCTTCTGCATCTGAGCGAACTGGTTGAGAAGCTGGTTGACATCGTGGGTGGCGGTGCCGGAGCCGCGGGCGATACGCCGGCGCCGGGAGCCGCCGATAATGCCGGGGTTCTGCCTTTCCTGCGGGGTCATGGAGAGGACGATAGCTTCCACTTTCTTAAGCTGGGCTTCCTGAACGCCGTCGGGCAGCCTGCTGGCGATTTTAGAAATGCCCGGCAGCATCTCGGCGATCTGGGCGATAGGACCCATCTTACGGATAGACTTAAGCTGCTCCAAAAAGTCCTCTAGATTGAAAGTATTGGACCTGACCTTCTTCTGGAGCTCCTGCGCCTTCTTTTCGTCGAGGGTCTTTTCAGCCTTCTCGATGAAAGTAAGGACGTCACCCATGCCCAGGATGCGCGAAGCAAGGCGGTCGGGATAGAACGGTTCGAAGGCGTCCAGCTTTTCGCCGATACCCATGAACTTGATGGGCACGCCGCTGACCCAGCGGATAGAGAGAGCGGCGCCGCCGCGGGCATCGCCGTCCATCTTGGTCATGATAAGGCCGGTAAGGGCTACTTTAGCGTGGAACTCCTCGGCGACGCGGACGGCGTCCTGGCCGGTCATGGCGTCCACCACCAGCAGGACCTCGACAGGCTTCAGCACCCTTTTTATCTTTTCCAGCTCCGCCATCAACTCCTCATCTATGTGGAGTCGGCCGGCAGTATCGACGATGACATGAGTAGCCGCTATTTTCTTAGCCTCGGCCATAGCGCGGGAGCAGATATCCCAGGCCGCAGCTTTGGGGTCCTCGCTGTAGACGGCAACATCGAGCTGTTTACCCAGAGTGACAAGCTGCTCGATGGCGGCGGGACGGCGGTTGTCCGCCGCGACCAGCAGGGGCTTCTGGCCGCCGTGCTTCAGCAGCAAAGCCAGTTTGGCGGCGGTGGTGGTCTTGCCGCTGCCCTGAAGGCCGACCATCATGATGACGGCGGGGGGCTGGGAAACGGAAGCCAGCTTGCTCGAGGCGCCCTCGCCGAGGGTGTTGACCATCTCCTCGTTAACGATTTTAATCATCTGCTGGCCGGGCGAAAGGGATTCCATGACCTCTTTGCCGAGGGAGCGCTCCCTGACGCGACCGGTAAAGTCCTTGACGACCTTGAAATTGACATCCGCTTCCAGCAGAGCAAGGCGGACCTGGCGCAGGGCCTCATCGATGTCTTTTTCGGAGAGCTTGCCGCGGCTGCCTAATAAACGAAAGACGGCGTTGAGTTTTTCCGAGAGGACTTCAAACATACGCTTTAATTATAAGGGGAAAACGGGGGAGGGGCAAATTTATTCACGCAGCAAAAACGTGCTACAATATGCCTATCAACATATGAAGGAGAACCAATCATGCCCGAATCCAAATACAGCAAATACGTCGTCACGGAACTAAAGCCGCCGGACTTTCCCGCGGAATTCAACGAAATGTACAGGAAGTTCGCCGAACGCATCCTCTGGATGGACAATACCGTAGCGCCCGGGGCCTTCCAGATGAACTGCTCGTGGTACCTGAAGCCTTCAGTCCGGGGCACCGGAGCCCACGTCCACGACGTCGACGAGATCCTGGGGTTTTTCAGCAACGACGACAAAAACCCCTACGACCTGGGCGGGGAAATAGAGATATCGCTGGAAGGTGAAAAACACGCCTTCAACCGCAGCGCCATGATATTCATCCCGGCGGGCATGAAGCACTGCCCCCTCGTTATTACAAAGGTAGACCGCCCCATCTTCCACTTTTCCACCGTGACCAGCGGCCGATATACCACCACCAGCGCCGAATACGAAAAGACACCCGGAACCAAGAACAGCAAGTACATCGTCACCGAGCTCAAGGAGCCGGAAGCAAGGAAGAGAATAGCACCGGCCTATAATAAATACGCCAGACGCATCCTCTGGCTGGATAAAGACGTCGTACCCGGCGCTTTCAACATGAACGCCTCGTGGTACCTGAAGGCCGGAACGACCATCGACGATAAGCCGCATACGCACGAACATGACGAAATAATATGCTTCTTCGGCAACGACTACACAAATCCCCACGACCTCGGCGGGGAGATAGAGATATGGCTGGAGGACGAAAAGCAGACTATCACCAGGAGTGCCATGATATTCGTCCCGGCGGGCATGAGACACTGCCCCCTGATTCTAAAGCGCGTGGACAGGCCCATATTGCATTTCACGGCAGTGCTGGCGGGAAGATACGTGAAGAATGAGAACCTGTAGATAAACCAGCAATACTAACGTACCGACCCCCTGTCTGATTTGACTTTTACGTTCGGGAATACCATAATGGGTAAACCCCGGAATATTCTTTTAATACCATTAGTACATCAGCAAAGGAGCTTTACCATGTCTGAAAAAGTCAAGCTGGAAACACTCAACCCGAGGGGCGTCATTGAGGCGAAGCAATATTTTGCCCCGGCCCCCCGCGTTAAAAACCTGGCGGGGAAGAGGGTGGGGCTGTACTGGAACAGCAAGCACGGCATGGACAACTTCTATACCGTCTTCGCGGAGCTTTTGAAAAAGAGATATCCCACCGCCACCACGACGGTGCTCAGGGGGGCGTTTTTAATCAGGGAGGACGACGCGCTGGACTGGCAGGACAAGATAGACACCTTCGTGTACGGGGTGGGCGACTGAGGGTCGTGCACATTTGTCGGCGTGGCCGGCACGGTGAAACTGGAAAAGATGGGGAAACCGGGAGTATTCATCAACTGCAACACCTTCGACGAAGACGCGAAATCCGCATCAACTGACAACGGCATGCCGGGAGCACGCCGCGTCAAGATAAGCTCGGCGGACTTCTACAAACTAAGAGGGAAGGTAGAGACCATCAGGCCGCTCGTGGAAGGGGTCTTCGACCAGATAATCGACGCCCTCACCAGACCCCTGACGGAGGACGAGAAAAAGCTGCCGGAGTCAAAGGGCGACGAAGACGGTCCGCCCCGGATAACATTCGGCGGGGACTCCTACGCGGAGGCCGCCGAGGAGTTCAACGGGGAGTACCTCAAAAGAAGATGGGGCGACGGACTGCCGCTGGTACCGCCCACGCCGGAACGCATCAGATGGATGCTCACCGGGACGACGCGCGCCCCCGAAGAGATAATCGGCAACATCAACCCCAAACAGGGGGTCGCCACCATAGAAAAAATAGCCGTCAACGCCGTCATGGCGGGGGCGAAGCCGGAGTACCTGCCGGTGATAATCGCGGCCATCGAAGCCCTGACGGACGAAAAGTTCGACGATTTGCACGTACTGGCATCGGCGGGGTCGTTCAACCTCCTGATAATCGTCAGCGGGCCGATGGGAAAAGAAATAGGAATGGAAGCCGGGATAGGGTTCCTCGGGCACGGGTGGCGCGCCAACAACACCATCGGGAGGGCGGTGCGTTTAGCCACCCTGAATATCGGGCGGACATGGCCGGCGGTAAACGACATGGCCCTGATAGGACGCACGCCGGGGCATACCTTTTACACCTTCTGCGAAAATGCCGACCTCAGCCCCTGGCAGCCGTTCCACGCCGACAGGGGTTTCAAAGTCGAGGAAAGCTGCGTGACGGTAGCGTCCATCTACGGCACCGGGCCGCTCCAGCACATGTACGGCGGGATGATAGGCACCTGGACGGCGACAGAAATACTGGACAGGATGGTCGAGGACATCAAGTTTAGAGACCGCCGCAGCTATTATCCGCCGGGGAGAAGCGGGGCAGCGGCAGCACTCAACTCCGGCTGGGGAACAAAAGGGGTGGGGCCGGTGCCCGGCTCCGGCGAAGGGGCAAACAGGCACTTTATTATCCTCTTCCCGGAGCTCGCCGCCGAACTCAAGAAAATGGGCTTCGACCAGAGGAGTCTTCAGGACGAGGTCTATAAGCGCACCAGAGTGCCCTACGAAGAACTCAACGAAATGGAAACAGGAAGCATAAGGAAAGCCATCGAACTCGGCGTGGTCCCCGCAGAGCGCCGGCCGGTTTTCGAGGAAGCTTTAAAGCCGGGAGGCATGGTGCCGGTGATGATAGCGCCGGACGACCTTAACTTCTTCGTGGCGGGCGGGGCGCCCGGCTGCGCTTTCTCCTTCGAATACCTGCGGATACCGCCCTACAACTACACGGCGGTACTGACGAAGAAGGTTAGCGATTAGCTGTTGGCTGGGGTGAAGGGTTAAAAAGACAGGTAAGAAAAGATACGAGGGGGAGGGGTGGGGAACCTTCGACAGGCTCAGGGTGAGCGGGGCGATATAACATTTGAGGCTTGGATATAACATTTGAGGTTTGATGCTTGAAACTTATTCAAAGGAGTCAAAAATGGCTGACTGGGACGCAATCATAATAGGCGGGGGGCCGGCGGGGCTAACGGCGGGACTGTACCTGTGCCGGGGCGGCTGGCGCACGCTGCTCATCGAAAAGGAATACGTCGGCGGGTACATCATGAACGTGGAAACAATCGAAAACTACCCCGGTTTCCCCGAGGGCGTGATAGGCTCCGAGCTGGGGATGCAGATGAGAGAGCAGGCGGAAAAGTACGGGCTCAAGATAGAGCACGGCGAGGTCATCGGGGTGCAGGCCTCTCCGGGAAAGAAAATCGTCACGTGCGCGGGCGGGGACAGCCACACGGCGCCGGCGCTGATTATCGCCGGAGGGTCCGTGCATAAAGATTTGGGCGTGCCCGGGGAGGTAAAGTTCCAGGGTAACGGCGTCATCTACTGCGGTTTCTGCGACGGCGGCCAGTTCTACGACCTGACGATAGCGGTCTGCGGCGGCGGCGACGCCGGCCTTACCGAAGCGCTTTACATGGCGAACATAGCATCGAAAGTAATCATCATCGAGGTCATGCCGGAACTGACGGCGACGGCGGTATTGAAGGACAGGGCCAAAGAAAACCCCAAAATAGAAATCCGCACCGGCGTTAAGGTGACGGAGATAACCGGGGAAGAGCAGGTAAGCGGAATCGAAATCGAGGGGGAGGGCGGGAAAAAAGAGACGATACCGGTTAACGGGGTGCTCGTGCACGTTGGCCTCGACCCAAACACGGGCTACCTGAAAGGGGCAGTGCCGCTGGACGAGCGGGAGCAGGTCAAAGTGGACCAATGGATGGAGTCGGAAGTCCCGGGGATTTTCGCGGCGGGAGACATACGGAGCGGTTCGCCCCGGCAGGTCAGCACGGCGGTGGGGGACGGGGCGATAGCGGCCATAACGGCGCAGAGATTTTTACAGAAGCTGGGGTGAGTCATTCAGCCTCCCCACCACCGGATTCCGGCTTCCGCCGGAATGACATGTATTATTACGCTGCTTATTTCGTGATAATTACATATGAATGAAGATGTCTATTTCCACAAAGTCGTGACCCTGCGAGCCGGGAAGGAGACTTTAAATTTCCGGACGTCGCAGGAGCTTTTCAGCAGCCACGATATAGACACCGGCACCAGGTTCCTCCTGCGCAGCATCATCGAGGCGGATTACCAGCCAAAGGCCATCCTCGACATGGGCTGCGGGTACGGTCCGCTGGGGCTGGCGCTGAAAAAGCTATACCCGGAAAGCTCCGTGCAGATGGTCGACCGGGACGCCCTGGCGGTCGAGTACGCAAAACAGAACGCCGGGCTGAACGGACTGCATGGCGTGGAGATATACGGCAGCACCGGCTATGACGACGTAAACAAGAACGACTTCGACCTTATAGTATCCAATATACCCGGCAAAGCCGGAGAGGCGGTAATAACCTACCTGCTGCGGGAAGCGCAGCACTATCTGGCGCCGGGGGGAACGGCGGCCATAGTAGTAGTCGCCGCGCTGGAAACGATTGTGGAAAGAATGTTGATGGAAACTCCCGGATGTGAAATTACGCTAAGGAAAAACAGAGCGGGACATGCGGTATTTCACTACGGATTTTCAGGGGAACAAACTACACCTGAACAGAGCGGGGTGGAGCGGGGAGTTTACGACCGGCAGACACTGACCATGCTCGCGGCAGGCCTCGAATACAAAATAAAGACGGCTTACGGCCTGCCGGAGTTCGACTCTTTAAGCTACGGAAGCGGGATGCTCGCGGAGGCTTTAAGAGATTTACGCGGAAGGGATATAAAGCGCGCCGCGGTATATAACCCGGGACAGGGGCACATACCGATAATAATCTGGAAGCTGATGCAGACGGAAAGTCTTGGACTGGCCGACCGGGACCTGCTGGCGCTCAGGTACTCGCGGCTCAACCTAATCCTGAACGGATGCCCCGAAGAAAAAGTGAACATCCATCACGGGGTCGGGGCGGACCTGCCGGTAAAATTCGATTTGTTTGCCGGCGTGCTGAGGGATGAAAGTAAAGAGGCGAACATACTGACGCTAAAGCAGGCGGTAAAAGCGTTATCGCCCGGCGGCGTGATTGTAGTGTCGGGGAGCTCAACGCAGATTACGAGACTGGTCGGTTGGGCAGGGCAGGAGGCCCGACTGCGCATCGTGAAACGGGAGCGGCGGCGGGGCTACAGCCTGCTGGCGCTGACAGCCGGCGGAAATTGACACCCAAACAGCGCCAGTGTAGACTAATTACGGTATCTGATATCCCCCGCGAGGAGTTTTTCATATGAGCTTCTTGAGCCGTACCGACCCCGAGATAAGCCGGGTAATCGAGTGCGAGGCAAAGCGCCAGAAAGAGACCGCCAACCTTATCGCCTCGGAGAACTATACCAGCCGGGCCGTCCTCGAAGCGCAGGGCTCTTTCCTCACCTATAAATACGCGGAGGGCTACCCCGGCAGGCGCTATTACCGCGGCTGTGAGAACATGGACACCATCGAGGAGATTGCCATCAGGCGAGCGAAAGAACTTTTCAAAGCCGAGCACGCCAACGTCCAGTCCCACAGCGGGTCGCAGGCCAACATGGCGGCCTACCTAGCCCTGCTCAAATACGGCGACAGAGTCATGGCGATGGACCTCGCCCACGGGGGACACCTGACCCACGGCTCCCCGATAACCTTCTCCGGAAAGTCCTACAAGTTCATCCACTATCACGTCAACCGGGAGACGGAGCGAATCGATTTCCCCGAGGTGGAGAGGCTGGCGAAAGAGCACAAGCCCAAACTGATTGTGGCGGGATATACCGCCTATCCCAGGATTATCGACTTCGAGAGGTTCAGGCGCATAGCGGACTCGGTGGGGGCAAAGCTGATGGTGGACATGGCGCATATCGCGGGGCTGGTGGCGGCCGGCCTACATCCCACGCCGGTACCGTACGCGGACGTGGTGACCATGACCACGCACAAGACGCTGCGGGGCACCAGCGGCGGCCTGATACTGTGCCGGGCGCCGTACGCCAGAGCCATCGACGCCGCCGTGTTCCCCGAAACGCAGGGCAAGCCCCTGATGCACGCCATCGCCGCCAAGGCGGTCACCATGCTCGAAGCCATGCAGCCATCGTTCGCGGAATACCAGAAGAAGGTCCTGGAAAACGCCCTCGCGCTGGCCCTGGAACTGAAGTCGCAGGGTCTGCGGCTGGTCTCCGGCGGCACGGACAATCACCTCGTGCTGGTGGACCTGACAGACACGGACGTCACCGGAAGCCGGGCGGCCAAAGCCCTGGACACGGCGGGAATAATCTGTAACAAAAACGAGATCCCTTTCGACACCCGCCCGCCAGCGGTCACCAGCGGCATAAGGCTCGGCACGCCGGCGGTGACGACACGGGGCTTCGGGAAAGAGGAAATGAAGTCCATAGCCGGACTTATCGTGCGGGTCATCAAGCACCATACCGATAAAAAAGTCCTGGAGGAAGTGCGGAGAGAAGTCGCTGAAATGTGCCGTCGTTTCCCGGTGCCCGGCATCGATGACTAGAGGATATTACATGAAAAACAACAATAAAAACGTCCTGGGCGCCATAGGCAACACGCCGATGGTACAGCTTTTGCACCTGAACGGCAAAAGCAACGTGAAAATTTTCGGGAAGCTCGAAGGCAATAACCCGGGAGGGTCGGTGAAAGACCGCCCGGCCTGGTACATGATACAAATGGCCGAAGAGTCCGGAGAGCTCACCAAAGATAAAATAATAGCAGAGCCGACCTCCGGGAACACGGGCATCGCCATAGCCATGATAGGCGCCGCCAAGGGATATAAAGTCAAACTCTTCATGCCGGACTGCGTCAGCACGGAGAGGCAGCTTACCCTCAAGGCCTTCGGGGCGGAGGTCGTGCTCACGCCGGCCGGGGAGGGGGTAGACGGGGCGATACGGCAGGCGCACCAGGCGCTGAAGGACGAGCCGGGCAGGTACTACATGCCCAACCAGTTCGATAACCCGAACAACGTGCTGGCCCACTACGAGACCACCGGGCCGGAAATATACGCCCAGATGAAAGGCAGGATTGACGTCTTCGTGGCGGGCATGGGCACCACGGGGACACTCATCGGCACGGGAAAATTCCTGAAAGAAAAGATACCGGGCATAAAAATAATCGGCGTGGAGCCCACCGAGGGACACACCATCCAGGGGCTGAAAAACATGAAAGAGAGCGTCATACCGGGCATCTGGGACCCCCAGGCCCCCGATGAAAAGGTCACCATCAAGGACAACGACGCCTTTGCCACAGCCCGCCTGCTGGCGGTGAGGGAGGGGATTTTCACAGGCATGTCCAGCGGGGCGGCGGTGGCGGGGGCTTTACAGGTAGCCAAGAAGATGAAAAAGGGCAACATCGCGGTAATTCTGCCGGACCGGGGCGACCGTTACCTGAGCACGACGCTGTTCCGGTCCGTCTGCGCCCAGTGCCCGCCTTAGGGAGCAGTCGATGCCTGCCTGCGAAGCTTTTCTGGATATCGAGACCACGGGACTCACACCATTCAGCTGCGAGATTACGGTCATCGGGATTCACATCTGCCGGGGGGAAGAGGCCGAGTTCGTCCAGCTGGTAGGCAGAGAGGTAACGGTCGCCGACATCATGGCGGCCCTCAAGGACGTCGACATGCTTTACACCTATAACGGAAGCCGGTTCGACCTGCCTTTCATACACGCGCGGCTGGGCATCAACCTGGCGGAGATGTTCCCGCACCGCGACCTCATGTACGACTGCTGGAGGAAAAACCTTTACGGGGGCCTCAAGCTGGTGGAGCGGCAGCTTGGCGTGAAGCGAAATCTGCCCGATATGAACGGGTGGGAGGCGGTGCGGCTGTGGTGGAAATACGTCGATAGCTTCGACCTGGAAGCGCTGAACAGGCTGTGCCAGTACAACAAAGAAGACGTTGTCAACCTTAAAGTATTGAAGGACATGCTGCTGGAAAGTCCTTCGTACGAATGACCCTTGACAAAGCCAGCAGGCGTGCCTATAATTAAAAGAAACCCCCACCAGATTTGACAGTGTATTCCAGTTTTCCCCGGTAGATTATTATTTTCCAGAGGCACTGTATTACCGACCGGAGTTGATTCCCTAGTAATCCCAAGGGCGAGGCTGGATTTATTCCAGGTTTATATAAGCTTATATGCCGAAGTATATCTTTGTAACAGGGGGCGTGGTCAGTTCCGTAGGGAAAGGAATAGCCGTCGCTTCCATCGGCACGGTGCTGAAGAGCCGCGGAATCTCCGTGGCCATCAAAAAACTCGACCCGTACCTGAACGTCGACCCGGGCACGATGTCCCCCTACCAGCACGGAGAGGTGTACGTGACCAAAGACGGCGCCGAGACCGACCTCGACCTGGGCAACTACGAACGGTTCACCGATATCGAGTGCACGGCGGACTCCAACACCACCTCCGGGCAGATTTACAGCACACTGATAACGCGCGAAAGGCGCGGCGACTTCCTCGGCGGGACGATACAGATAGTGCCCCACCTGACGAACGAAATAAAGAGCCGGTTCAAGAGGCTTGCCGACAGGTCCGGGGCGGAGGTGCTATTGATAGAGGTGGGCGGCACGGTAGGCGATATCGAGGGGCAGCCCTTCCTCGAAGCCATCCGGCAGATGC
>CAYTZI010000036.1:0-16654 GCA_964442335.1 uncultured Dehalococcoidaceae bacterium
TACCGCGGCTGCTGGCACGTAGTTAGCCGAGGCTTATTCCCCGGGTACCGTCATTATTCTTCCCCGGGAAAAGGGGTTTACAACCCGAAGGTCTTCTTCCCCCACGCGGTGTCGCTGGGTCAGGCTTTCGCCCATTGCCCAATATTCCTTGCTGCTGCCTCCCGTAGGAGTCGGGGCCGTGTCTCAGTCCCCGTGTGGCTGGTCGTCCTCTCAAACCAGCTACCGATCGTCGCCTTGGTGGGCCGTTACCTCACCAACTAGCTAATCGGGCGCAAGCCCCTCCTCTAGCGCCTTGCGGCTTTAGTCCTTAACTTTATGATAAGGACCACATGCGGTATTAGCTCCGATTTCTCAGAGTTGTTCCCCACTTGAGGACAGGTTACTTACGTATTACTCACCCGTTCGCCACTGGTTCCTTGCGGAACCCGTACGACTTGCATGCATAAAGCACACCGCCAGCGTTTATCCTGAGCCGGGATCAAACTCTCCAAAAAAAACGTTGACTTGCTTGTTTAAGAACCTTCCTTCCGCTATCCAGTTGTTAAGGTGCAAAAAGCGCTCATTGCGAGCGCAACTATTAGAATACCACAAACCCGATATGTTGTCAACAAGGTTTCTGCTGTATTTTTACCGACCTCACCCCCTCAGTCCCCCGAGGGGGAGGGGATGGAAGAGGGGTCGTGACCCCTCTCAGACGCCCCGGAATGCAAGTTTTTTCAGTCCCACTCTATGTTTATTGATTTCCGCCTACTTCTTTTCCTTCTTCATCTCCGCCATTGCTTCGCCCAATCCCAGCACGTTAACTAGCTTCGACTGGTCGGATACCACGAGCTTACTGTTATTCTCCAGCGAGGCCTGGGTCACCTGGAGCTGCTTTAGAAGCTGGGCATTACCGATGAAGTATTTATCCGCCGCCGTGGAAACGTTCTCTATCGCTTTAGCCTCCCCCTCCGCCCGTAGGATAGCCGCCTGTCTATCACCCTCCGCCACTAGGATGGCGTTCTGCTTGTCGCCTTCAGCCTCCAGTATTTGTTTCTGCCGGTAGGCCTCGGCCTCCAGGATGACAGCGCGCTTTTCCCTCTCAGCCTTCATCTGCTTGCTCATGGCATCGGTGATGTCCCTCGGCGGCTCGATGGCTTTCACTTCCACTCGGGTCACCTTCACGCCCCACTTATCCGTAGCTTCATCGAGCGTCGTTCTCAAGGAAGAATTGATACGCTCTCTCGATGCCAGAGTCTCGTCAAGCGTCATATCGCCCACAAGGTTCCTCAAGTTGGTCTGCGCCAGCTTGCTGACGGCGATATAGAAATTAGCCACTTCATATCTCACGGCTTTGGCATCCGTACAATAATAGTAAACGACGGCGTCCACCGTAACTCCCACATTATCTTTGGTGATGACCGCCTGCGGCTCGACGTCCAGGACGGTCTCCCTCATGTCAACTCTGGCCGCAAGTTTGTCGATAAAGGGAATGATGAAACGGAGTCCCGGCTCCAGGGTCTCCTTGTATCTGCCGAAACGCTCTATCAGTCCCTTTTCGGCCTGGTGGATGATGGTAATGGATTTCGCCAGCGTGACAACGAACAGTATAACGAGGATTACAATAACTGCAATCAGACCAGCATTCATCTTAACTTTCCCTCCCTACTGACTTTTTTTACGTCCAGAGTGACGCCGCTGACTCCGGTGACGGTGATTTCCTCGCCTGCCTTCAGGGTCTCGCCGGAGCGGGCGCGCCATCTTTCATAACCTACCCTGACCGTACCGCCTTTTTCGGGCTCGATGTCCTCTTCGACGACGCCGGTCTTCCCGATGATGGTATCGATATTGGTCCTGGTCTCTTTGACATACGTCTTTTTGTGAATATACCGGCGGCCGAGGAACACGTAAAGCACGCAGATGATGCCGCAGGCGACAGCCGTCCAGGCCCATGATTGCAGGGACAGCGTAATTACTCCACCCAGGACGAATGCCGTCCCGATGAAGACCAGGTCAAGCCCGGTATCGATGCCGACGAGGAGCTCCAGCACAATCAGCGCCAGCCCGATACCCACAAAAACCAGCCAGGCCCAGGTATCGAAGAAGGACACTTCCATAGCCCCGTCCAACATGGCGCTCCTTTCCTGCTATCAGATAACTACAGGGTGTCCGTCATTGTAGTCCAAAATCGCCGCGGATGTCAACGATGACCGCATTATTTTACTAATTATTTATCCCCGCAGTGTTTCTGTTTATGCCGTTTTTACCCGGAACCTGCTACACTTTACTATCAGGCAAGTGTGAGTTGAACCGGAGGTTGACCGGACCGTGTTAGGCATGACCACCACCAGCGACCCCGGCACCAGCGGCATCAAAGACATTGCTGATGCCTTGGGGGGCGGCGTCCGCGAAAAATCCCTCGTAATCATCGAGGGGGCGCCCGGGACCGGTAAAAGCGTCCTGAGCCAGCACGTCGCTTACGGCATCATGAACGCGCGCGGCAGCGCCGTGACCTATTTCACCACCGACTATTCCCCCGATGGGCTCATCCGGCAGATGGAGTCCATGTCCATGGGGACCCGCCATGACATCGCCACGGACCGCTTCCGCGTCTATCGCATCGCTCCGGAGGCCGCCATCCAGCCGCCGGAGAAAATACTCCAGGCCATCATAACGCAAATTACCGTTCTGCCGTCCCGGTTCAAGTTCGTTATCGTCGATTCCCCCTCGGTTTTCATGAACCGCCTGGACCCCGCCTATAAAGTCGATTTTTTGCAGTCGTGCAAGGAGCTTTGCTATAAAGACAGGTCTATTGTCCTGACTCTCGATACCCATGTCTTCGAGAGCCGGACCCTCATGCGCGCCTACGCCATCAGCGATTATTATCTAAAGGTAAAGTCACATGATTCTATGCTCGCCGCCGGCCAGCTTGATACCCGCATGATTAAAGTGCTCCAGGTGACCAAGCTAGGCGGGGTGGAAAGGTACGGCGGGGCCGGCCAGCGATTTGAAATCAAGCCGGGCATGGGCATCCAGATACTCCCCTTCGTGCAGGTAAAAATCTAGTCTCTGGTTACCGCCCTTTTTCAGTTTTGTTCAGTTGATAGTTCTCACCTGATATTCTATCATCAATGCGTGGCGGATAATTTCGTTTCATCCATCCGGAACGGTCTCCAGGCAAGCTTTATCGGCAGGGAGATAAGGTATTTACCTAAAATTTCCTCCACGATGGACGCCGCGCGGGAGGCGGCTGGAAGAGGGGCCGATGCCGGGACGGTCATTGTAGCCGGCGAGCAGACGGCGGGAAGGGGCAGGCTAAAGCGGGAATGGATTTCTCCGCGGGGCAGCATCGCGGTGTCCATTATCCTCTATCCGGATATCGCCACCATTCCGTACCTGATGATGATAGCTCCGCTGGTGGCTGTTCATACCATCGAGTGTATTGCCGGAACTAAAGCGCAAATTAAATGGCCCAACGATATCCTCATTAACGGGAAAAAGGTAGGCGGGATTCTGATAGAGAATGAGCTCAGAGGAGACAAGGTGGCTTACTCAATAGTGGGCATAGGCATTAACGTTGACCTTGATGTTGCTGGGCATCCGGAGATAGCAGCCACAGCCACCAGCCTGCACGGTGAAAACCTGAGGCCGGACATAATGAGGTCGCTACTGGAGGAGTTTGAAAAACTTTACCTGAAACTGCCCGGTGGAGGGGGAGAAATCTATAAAGCCTGGCGCGATAGACTGATAACTCTGGGACAAAAGGTGCGCGCGGTATCAAACGAGAGTGTTATTGAGGGTACTGCCGAGGCAGTAGACGAAAGCGGGGCGCTATATATACGCCAGCCGGACGGGGCGATGGTCAAAGTTGTGGCGGGAGACGTGACGTTGCGGGGGAATAGGGGCGGGGAGTAAGAATCCTCACCCCTCATGTCCTTATTTATTCTTCTTGACGACCGGCATCCAAACCTGGCAGCGGTAGTCCGAACTGTTCGTGTCTCCCGGTAAATAGACCTCCAGTTCCGGTTTGACGTCGTGTTCATAACCGGCAGAAGGGAACCATTCCTTGAAAATTTTAACTGTTACGTCCTGTATCGCTTTAGGCATGGGGCCAACCGATTCGAATATCGCCCAGGTCGCCGCAGGGATATGGTACACATCAAAATCCCCCGTTTTACCCGTTTTTTCTATACAGATAGTGTAAATTATCGGGTCCCAGGTATTTTTTTCATTGGGCAGGATGGCGCTCAACATTTCCGCTCCGGTAACTGGCCCCGGTTTTCCTCCACCCAGCTTCACGAGTTTTTGATACTCTGCTGAAGCTGAAAATTCTTGCCAGAACTGCGGGACTTTAACAAAATTTGTCCCATCTGCCGTGGTGAACTTTCTACCCCTCCCGACCAGATCAAAAGCCGGTTTCTCAATAATCCTGTAGTCCATGTCAATACCTCCACTTAAAATAATATTAAAGGAGACACGCGGGAACGCCGCCAGCGTTACCCCCGGCTCGCACGCCGCCTGGGGTGTCACGCCGTGCAGGTTACGGAAGGCCCGTGTGAACGCATCCGGCGATTCGTAGCCGTATTTAGTGGCGATATCGATTACCTTAGCGTTTGTGGAGGTTAACTCTCTCGCCGCGAGGTTAAGCCTTCGACGCCGGACATATTCCGCCGGCGTCACGCCGATGATGGCGAAGAACATACGCTGGAAATGGAACAGGGAACAGCATGCCCTTTTTGCCGCTTCGTTGAAGCCTATCTCGCCTGCCAGGTTCTCCTCGATATAGCTTATCGCCGCGTTCATCCTCTCGGACCATTCCATAATGCCGCGTCTCCTTCGACAACACTATAACAGGGAAAGTGGCAGGTTGCCCGACTTTTCATGCGGACTGATGCAGGAGAGATATATACAAGGGGGGAAAGGAGGGGGCTGTCAGCCCCCTCCCCGTCTTATCGACTATTTACCAAGTTGTTTCGGCTCTTCCTTGGGGCCGATGAACGCCTTGAACATCTCTATGGGTATGGGGAAGAGGATGGTGCTGTTCTTTTCGCTGGCTATCTCCGTCAGCGTGGAGAGGTAGCGCAGCTGTATCGCCGCGGGCTCCCTGGCGATGACGTGCGCCGCCTGCGCCAGCTTCTCGGAGGCCTGAAGCTCGCCCTCGGCGTGGATGATTTTCGCTCGTCTTTCACGCTCGGCTTCCGCCTGGGCGGCCATGGAGCGTTTCATCTCCTCGGCGAGTTCCACTTCCTTGATTTCCACGGTGCTTACCTTGACGCCCCAGGGGTCGGTATGCTCGTCGATGATTTTCTGGAGCATCTGGTTGAGCTTTTCCCGCTTCGTCAGCAGCTCATCGAGCTCGGACTGCCCCAGTACGTTCCTGAGGGTCGTCTGGGAAATCTGCGACGTCGCCCGGACATGGTCGAGCACCTTGATATAAGCCGCCTCGGGGTCGACGACGCGGAAATAGATGACGGCGTTGACCCGTACGGTCACGTTGTCCTTGGTGATGACCTCCTGAGAGGGGACGTCCATGGTGACAACGCGCAGGTCGACCTTGGTCATGCGGTCGATGAAGGGTATGATGAGAAACAGTCCCGGCCCCTTGGCACCTACCAGCCTCCCCAGCCGCAGGATGACGCCGCGCTCAAACTCCGTGACGATTTTCACGGACATGGGGACAATAATGAGAACCACGATAACGGCGATAATGATTCCTATAATGGTTCCGGTCATAGTTCAACCTCCTTTATTATTTTTTGGTTACTGCCAGTTTCAAGCCATCGACCCCGGTAATGATTACTTCTTCGTCCGGCACGGCGCTTCCTTTATCAAGGACGGCCGTCCAGTGTTCACCCTCCACCAGCACAATCCCCTTCGGTTCGAGGACGGTCTTGACGAGGGCCGTCTTGCCGATAAGGTCTTCACGCCCCGCCGCCACTTGCTTGCGGTACGTTCGGAGCGTCCAGACCACCGCGAAGTACAGGAAAGCGACCACAACTATTGCGCCTATTGTAATCAGTGCCGGCAAAAAGCACCTCCTCGCCGATATATAATACTATTTCTTGCGGGTGACGTACAGCGTCAGTCCGTCCAGTCTCCTGATGATGACTTCTTCGCCTACTTTTATCTCGCCTTCCTCGGAGATGGCCGTCCAGCGCTCGCCTTTGAGAAACACCATGCCCTCCGGGTTCAGCGCCTCTTTCACCATGGCCGTCTTGCCGATAAGCTCCTCGCGGCCTGTCGTCGCCTGTTTGCGGTGAATCTGCACCGCGCGCCAGGCGATAAATCCCACGCCCGCCGCCAGCAGAATGACCACTGTCGCGATAAGCCTCCCGTCCACACGGAACACCGGCGCCGCCCCCTGGAAGAGTATCAGCGAGCCGATAATAAGAGACACGAGCCCCCCGCCGAAAAAAAGACCGAACCCCGGGGTCAGCGCTTCGCCGATAAACAGTCCGAAAGCCAGGACGATAAGCAGGATGCCGGTGTAGTTTACCGGCAGCACTCCGAGAGCGTAGAAGGACATAAGCAGGCAGATGCCGCCGACGATGCCGGGGAAGATAAGGCCGGGATTGAATATCTCCGCCATGATGCCGAGCATGGCTATACTCATAAGTATATAGGCGATATTAGGGTCAGCAATGGTGTAGAGGAACTTCTGGACAGCGCTCATATCTATTTCATTAACGGCGGCGTCTTTTGTGCGGAGCGTCAGCGTCTGGCCGTTAAGTAGCGTCACCTGGCGGCCGTCGAGCTGCTGGAGCAGGGTGGGGAGGTCGGGGGAAATCATATCGATTACCTTGAGGTCGAGCGCTTCCTGTTCGGTGGCGGAGACGCTTTCCCTCACCGCCTTTTCCGCCCATTCGATGTTGCGCCCGTGGGTCTGCGCCAGGCTCCTTATCAGCGCGGCGGCGTCGTTGACGACCTTACTTTCCATGGTATCGGACATGGTCTGCTCGCCCTCTTCGCCGATGCTCACCGGGTGCGCCGCGCCGATAGCGGTATTGGGCGCCATGACGGCTATATGGCCGGCGATGGTGATAAAGACGCCGGCAGAAGCGGCCCTGGCGCCCGCCGGTGAAACGTAGACGACCACCGGTACGTGGGCGTTGACGATAAGCTGGACGATATCCCTCATCGACTGGTCCAGACCGCCGGGCGTATCTAGCCTGATAATCAGGGCTTGAGCGTTAGTATCTTCGGCGTGCTCAATGCCACGCTTAACGTAGTCGACAAGCACGGGGTTAATGGTGCCTTTAATGGTAATAACGTCCACCGTGGCGTTCTGCGCCTGCACGTTTGCCCCGATGCTGACCGCCAGCAGCAGGAAGACCACCAGCAACACTATTCGCCGGATTTTGACCATAAGACCCTTTCTAGAAGCCCTATCATTATAATTGTATAACAGCCGGGATGCAAAGCAAAATCAAAGGGTCTGTCTGTTATTGGTTATCGGTGCTAACCTCACCCCTTTATCCCTTCAGGGTGAACCCCTCAGGATGAACCCCTCTCAAACACCCTGTATTTCCGGGCATTGGCGTCTCCCTTTCGTAAAGGGAGATAAGAGAGGGATTTTCTTTCCCCATTCGCCCCCTCTCATATTCTTTCCCCCTCTCAAATAAGCTTAAGTCCGAACTCTAATATTGACCTGTTTGAGAGAAGGACAAAGGGGGTGAGTATCAATAATCAACCATACGCAAACAGCACTATAAAAAGAGGTTCAACCCCTTCCAGGGATCTGGAGTAATCTATACCGATTGAATAGCCTTTATAATTGGTGTAAATTATATATATCTGAATATTGAGGAAAATGCATGAAAATCCAGAAATGCAAGGGCATGCGCGACCTCTCGCCGGAGGAAATGGCCCGTTTCCGGACGGTCGAGCAAATCTGCCGCGACTGCTTTATAAAGTGGGGCTACCGCGAGGTCAGGACGCCCACCATAGAGTACCTGCACCTGTTCACCTCGGCGGGTACGCTGACGCCCGGGATGCTCGGCAAGGTCTATTCCTTCCTGGACTGGGACGGGTGGAGTGGGGAGAGAGTGGTGCTACGTCCTGACGCCACCATACCGGTGGCCAGACTCTACAGCGAATGTATATCGGGGAAGGGGCTCGCCCGGCTTTTTTACGCGGAGAATGTCTTTCGGTTCGAGGAGGAAGCGGGGAAGACCAGGGAACGCTGGCAGTGCGGCGCGGAGCTAATCGGCGCGGGCTCGGCGATGGCGGACATCGAGCTAATTTCTTTGTCCCTGGATACTTTACATAAGCTGGGACTTAATGATGTTGAGCTGAGGCTGTCCCATGCCGGACTTATCCGGGCTTTACTAGAAAAGCTCGGACTGAGCGAGGCTGAGCAGCACCGGGCCTTAGACCGCATTCTCGACGGCGACGCGGCTGCCCTAGCGAAGGTCGGCAGGGAATCGCCGCAGCTCGAGGGGATTTTAAAGCCTCTCCTGAGCCTAAACGGACAGTCGACGGGATTTCTCAGGAACCAGAAAGCCCTGCTGGCTCGCTCCATGCCGGAGATTACAGCGTCTCTTGATGATTTCCTGCGCACGGTAGCTCTGCTGGATGAGCTCGGTATCAGATACCGGATAAACATAGCGTCGGGGGCGGGTTTTGAGTATTATACGGGCATAATCTTCCAGCTCTTCAGGGACGGGGAGAACGTCGGGGGCGGCGGCCGGTACGACGCGCTTATCCCCTCGATGGGCGGCGGCGATATACCGGCTTCCGGCTTCGCCCTGTACCTCGACCGCCTGATGGGTATGGTCAAACCGGAAATATCGGGCATCCCGGCCCCTGATACAGTCCTGGTGCGCGCGACCGCCGACGCTCTTAAGTCGGCCTTCGACCTTGCCGAACGGTTGCGTGGCGCGGGATACATAGCGACAATCGACCTCGGTGGCGGGAGGAAGGCAGCCGCCAGATGCACTATTGATGTAAGTGCTAAAGCGCCGCGCTTCACTCTGATAGACAAGACGAGAAAGATAGCTTTCACCACGATTGACGAGATTCTCAAGGGGTTGGAGGCAAAAGGTGGCGGTTAAGATAGCCCTTCCCAAGGGGCGGCTTTTAAGAAAGACGGCGGCCATGCTCCAGAGGGCGGAGTGGCGCCTGGACGATTATCACTCCAGGACGGGATTTTACCGGCCAAGCTCGCAGAAGTTCCCCGGGCTGCTGGTGAGGGTCTTCCACGAGAAGGATATCCCCATCCAGATAGCCATGGGCAACTACGACTTGGGTATCTGCTGCCTCGACTGGATAGAGGAGCTGCTGGTGAAGTACCCGAGCAGCGACGTCGTCAAGGTGCAGGACCTTGGCTACGGCGATGGTTCCCTGTACGCGGCGTCGGCTTTATCTCCGAAAGAGCTGCGGCGTAACGGCGCGCCCGTGCGCATCGCCAGCGAGTATCCTAATCTGGCGGAGTCTTTCGCGTTGAGAGAGCGTCTGAACCGCTTTAGCATCTTTCCCGTGTGGGGTGCCGCCGAGGTCTACCCGCCGGAGAACGCTGATATAGCGCTCCTGGCCGCGCGCTCGCCGGCGGATATGAACGGTTATGGCATTGTCTCGCTGAGCAAAATACTGGAATTTTCCGCTTTTCTTATCGCCAGCCGGTCAAGCTGGGAATCGAAAAACCTTGATAATATAGTGGCTTCCATCTGCGATAACATTACAACCGCGGAAAAGAAAGCCCCCTCCGGTGATGATATCTGCCCCGCCGGTATCCCTGGGTTTACCGGCGAGTTTAAGACCGCAGGCGATACGGTGAGGCTCGCCCTGCCCGACGGCCACCAGCAGGTTTTCGCCGCCGAACTGTTAAAGCGCGCCGGCATCGTTATTGACGACTATCCTTCGGAGACGGGCAACCGCAGGCCGAACATAAAAATGGAGGGGTTCGCCGTTAAGGTCATCCGGCCGCAGGACATGCCCCAGCAGGTAGCCGGCGGCAACTTCGACCTCGCCATTACCGGGCGCGATTGGCTTAACGAGCACCTCGCCCAGTTCCCTTCGAGTCCCGTCGAAGAGCTCGCCGACCTCAAGCAGGGGAGGGTGAGGCTGGTAGCGGTCGTCAGCCGTGACCTGGCGGTCGATAACGCCGAGGGGCTGAGCCTTCTTATCGCGGGGCGGGAAGCGCCGCTGCGCATCGCCTCTGAATATGTAAACATCGCCGACAAGTACGCCCGTGACAACCACCTCGGACGCTACCGCGTGATTCCCACCTGGGGCGCCACCGAGGCTTTCCTGCCCGAGGACGCCGACCTCCTCATTGAGAACACGGAGACGGGCAGAACGATAGCACGTCACAACCTTAAAACAATCGACACGCTTTTCGAGTCCACCGCCTGCCTCATCGGCAAGAAAAACAGCGGCCCCGGCCCTCAAAAAGCCGGGCGGATGAATGATATTATTAAAAGGCTGCGGGCGGCCGCCGGGGAAAAAAGATGAAGATAGTTACTAGCTTTGAAAATGCCAGAAAGCTGCTCTCGCGCCGCGCCACCGGACTGGCCCCTGACAGCGCTGAACAGGAAGAAGCGGTAAGGAAGATAGTGGAAGACGTGCGCGCCCGCGGCGACGCTGCGCTCTTTGAATACACCCGGAGATTCGACGGTGTGAGGCTGTCCAGACTGGAAGTGCCCAAACGGGAGATAAACGCGGCTTTCCGAAAAATCGACGCCGGTCTGCTCTCTTCTCTAAAAATGGCCGCGGAGCGCATCGCTGCGTTCCATGCAAAACAGAAGAAAACGCTCGTCCGGGATAGCGGCCGGTCGAACCTCGGGTGGGTCATGCGTCCGCTGGAAAGCGCCGGCATCTACGTGCCGGGCGGCACGGCACCGCTTCCGTCGTCCCTGCTGATGACCGTTATCCCGGCGCGGGTGGCGGGAGTAAAAGAGATAATCGTCATGACGCCGCCGGGCAAGTCGGGTAGCGTATCGCCGGTGACGCTGGCGGCCGCCAGGCTTGCCGGGGTCGACCGCGTTTTTTCCGTCGGCGGCGCCCAGGCTATAGCCGCCCTGGCTTACGGGACTGAGTCCGTCCCGCGCGTGGATAAAATCTATGGGCCGGGCAATGTCTACGTGACTCTGGCAAAAAAGCTGGTCTTCGGAACGGTCGGCATCGACGGGCTCTACGGCCCGAGCGAGGTGATAATCATCGCGGACACGGCGGCCAGTGCGGCATTCGTCGCCGCCGACCTCCTGGCGCAGGCAGAGCACGGTAACCTTCCTTCGGCTATACTGATTACGACATCGCGTAAGCTGGCTAACGCCGTAAACCTTGAAGTAGCCGGACAGCTCAAGACCCTGGAGCGCAGGGAAATCATCGAAGAATCGCTGGAAAAACGCGGGATGATAGTCCTCGTCGATACTATCGATAAGGCTTTGGAGCTGGCGAACCTCTACGCGCCGGAGCACCTCTGCCTGGTCGTTAAGAACGCCGCTTCACTTGTTAAAAAAGTGAAGAACGCCGGCTGCCTCTTTATCGGGGAGGACTCCGTTGAGGTCCTCGTCGATTATGCCGCTGGCCCGAGTCATGTCCTGCCCACGGGAGGCACGGCGCGTTTCGGTTCGCCGCTGAACGTGACGGATTTCGTTAAGCTCATAACGGTCGTTAATATGGATAAAAAGGATATCGGGCGGCTGGGTGGGGCGGCCTCGGTCATCGCTAAAGCGGAAGGACTTGGCGCCCACGCCGCCGCTGCGGAAAAACGACTTCTCAGTACAGGTCAGGGAGGTAGTTAGATGAGAAACGCCGATGATGTTGAAAAACTGATCCGTCCGAACCTGATGGGGTTCATGGGCTACAGCGCCAGCACGTCTACGGAGACGCTGGCGGGTAAGGTGGATATCGAGCCGCAGGAGTTCATCAAACTCAACGCTAACGAGAACCCCTACGGATGTTCTCCCAGGGTCCTGGAGGCTCTGGCGAGCACTGACGCCCTGAGCGTCTATCCCGACAACGGGCAGCAGGAGTTGCGTAAGCGACTAGCCGGTTACGCCGGAGTCGCCCCGGAAAGCATCGTCGCCTGTAACGGGAGTAACACCCTCCTCGACCTCATCGTCCGCCTTTTCGTGGGGCCCGGCGACGAAGTCATCAACTGCCCGCCTACCTTCGACCTCTATCGTTTCTGCACGGAGATAGCCGGCGGCACCCTCGTTAACGTTGAGCGGGACGAGAATTTCGAAGTGGACACCCGGGCTGTTATGAATGCTATCACCGATAAGACAAAAATGATATTTCTGGCAACACCCAACAATCCCACGGGCAACATCATTCCCCGGAAAGACCTGCTGGAAATCATTGAGACCGGCGTGCCTGTTGTTGTGGACGAAGCTTATTATGAATTCTGCGGAGAGACTATCATACCGTACAAAAGCTACTATAAAAATCTCATGGTGCTGCGCTCGTTCAGCAAGTGGGCCGGATTGGCCGGACTACGGATCGGCTACGGCATATTTTACCCGCGCATTGCCGGCTACCTCTTGGCCATTAAAATACCACATAATGTTAGCGCCGCGGCAGAGATTGCCGTACGGGAGTCGCTGGCTGACCTTTCGTTCCTGCAGAAAAACATTAAAGCTATCATCGATGAGAGGCGGCGTCTGTTCGGAGAGCTGAAGAAATTCCCCTGGCTGAAACCAATGCCTTCGCGGGCTAATTTCATATTCTGTTCCGTCCTTGATGGCACCGCCAGCGAGCTTTATTTAAAGCTTCAGGAGAAAGGCATACTGGTGCGCTACTTCGACCGGGAGCGCCTGCAAAACTCAATCCGCGTGAGCGTGGGCAAGCCGGAGCACACTGACGCCCTTATTAATGCCCTGAAAGAAATATCCTCTTAGCCTCTTACCAATCGCCTCGATTACCGGTGATTTAAGGCCTTCCTGTAACATTATATAACACATCTACTTGACAAATCGAATATGTATTGTTATAATAATTAACAATACATTCTGATGGAGTTAACAATGGAAACGGCTGACGGGATAATTGAAAAAATCGTGAGATTCCAGAAAGAGCGGGGGTATTCCGACCAGCAGATGGCGGACAAAATAGGTTGCTCGCGACCCCTCTACCAGCGTACCAGAACAGGGCGCGTTAACGCCGGCGGCACCTTCCTTAATGGGGCTATGAAACTGCTGGCCGCCCCGGCGGAAGACGACCGTAAAGCCGTTATCCGGCGGGAGACGCGTGAGACCGTCATAGCTTTAGAACTAAACATCAACGGCACGGGAAAATGGGAAATAGACACCGGCATACATATCTTCGACCACCTGCTTTCGGCCATGATTAAACACGGGCTGTTCGACTTAAAATTGAAGGCTTCCGGCGACGACCCGCACCACCTCATCGAAGACGTGTCTATCTGCCTGGGCAGAGCTTTCGGCGAAGCTCTGGGCGAGAAGAGAGGCATCGTGCGTATGGCGGACGCCTCCGTCCCGATGGACGATTCGCTGGCTTTTGCGGCGGTGGACATCGGGGGGCGGGGGTACGCCGTCCTTGATTTACCGTTCGCCGGCAATGACATGCCCGGCTTTTCCACCGACCTCATCCGGCATTTCCTGGAGTCGTTTGCCGTTGAAGCCAGAATGAACCTGCACGCCCGGATATTGTACGGCAGTAACGACCACCATAAAGCGGAAGCGCTCTTTAAAGCGCTGGGGCGGGCGCTGGATGCCGCTACGAGAATTGACCCCAGGATTGCCGGGGAGTTGCCTTCCACCAAGGAATTCCTGGAGCGCTAGGACCTACTGCAGAAGCGCGAGTTGACGGCCGGTGATTTTTTCGTATGCCTGAATATACCTTTTGGTGGTCGCCTCAACGACATCCGGGGGCAGTGTGGGAGCGGGGGGTGCTTTGTTCCATCCCTGCGCGGTCAGCCAGTCGCGCACGGGCTGCTTGTCGTAGCTTTCCTGGGTCCGTCCCGGCTGGTATAGACCGGCATCCCATAATCGGGACGAGTCTGGCGTAAGCATCTCGTCGATGAGGGTGAGTCGCCCGTTATCGATGCCGAACTCGAACTTGGTATCGGCGATGATGATGCCCTTGCTTATGGCGTACTCCCGCGCGAACGTATAGACCGCCAGGCTTTTTTCTTCCATTTCCTGGGCGGTGCGCAGTCCGATGAGCTTGATGATTTGTGCCATGGTTATCGGTTCATCATGTCCTTTTTCGGACTTGGTCGTGGGAGTGAAGATTAGCTTTTCCAGCTCCTGGCTCTCGACGATACCTTGGGGCATGGCGTTGCCGGCCACGGTCCCGCTTTTTTTGTACTCCTCCCACGCCGAGCCAGCGAGGTAGCCCCGCACCACGCATTCCACCGGTATCCGTTTTACTTTCTTGACTATCATCGCGCGCCCCCGGAGAAAAGGAGGATAGGGGAAGCGGCTTTCTTCCGGGACGTAAGAATCGAGGCTGTGCACGTCATCGATTGCCTCGGTCATGTGGTTGGGTATTATGTCCGCCGTGCGCCGGAACCAGAAAGAAGACAGACGGTTGAGGACATGCCCCTTGAGCGGTATGCCATTGGGAAGGACCACATCGAAAGCCGAAATGCGGTCGGTGGACACTATCAGTAAGTGGCTGCCGAGGTCATAGGTGTCCCGCACCTTGCCGTGGATGAATACCGGCAGCGGAAGGTCAGTTTGCATCAATACCGGGGGAATATTATCTGCCATGTCTTTACCTTCCAGTAATACTATTTTATCTTAAGCTCAAGCTCGCTGACATCCGGGACAATGCCCTGCCACTGCGACTTCGTCAGGCCCAGTCTCTGGAATATCTCGTCGACGTGGCGGGTGTAGTACTGGTAATCGAAAAGCGCTTCCAGCTCCTTCACGCTAAGAGCCCCCGTCACCTCTTTATCGGCCTTGAGCAGCGCCGGGAAGCTCCGGTTCCCTTTCCAGGCTTTCATGGCGTTCCTCTGCACAAGCTCGTAGGCTTTCTGGCGGCTCAGACCCTTATCGACGAGAGCCAGCAGCACCCTCTGCGAAAAGACCAGTCCCCGCGTTAGCTCGAGGTTCTTTTTCATGCGCTGCGGGTACACCTGTAGCCTTTTCATCACCGAGGTAAAAAGCGCCAGTATATAGTCGAGGGCCAGGCAGGCGTCCGGCAGGATTATTCTCTCGTTGGAAGAGTGGCTGATGTCCCGCTCGTGCCAGAGGGCGATGTTTTCCAGAGACGTAACGGCGAAACCCCGTATCAGCCTCGCCAGGCCGCAGATTCTTTCGGTTAGCTCCGGATTACGCTTGTGCGGCATGGCGGACGAACCCGTAGATACGAACCCTCTGCCGAAAGGCTCTTCGACCTCTCTGACCTCGGTCTTCTGCAGCGCCCTTATCTCCGTGGCGAACTTTTCCAGCGAGCCGGCCACGATAGCCAGGGTGGTGACAAACTGGGCATGGCGGTCGCGCTGTAATACCTGATTGGATATCGGCGCCGGTTCCAGTCCGAGCTTGTAGCAGGCCCTGAGTTCGACCTGCGGCGCTACCGTGGCGTAGGTGCCCACGGCCCCGGATATTTTCCCCACGGAAACGATTTTCCTGGCTTCAGCGAGCCGGTGCAGGTTGCGCCGCATCTCCTCGACCCACAACGCCAGCTTCAGCCCGAAGGTGGTCGGCTCGGCGTGGACGCCGTGCGTGCGTCCCGTTATCAGCGTGTACTTATGCTCTATAGCCCTTTGCGCCAGTACGGCTGTGAGGTCTTTGACATCCTTTATCAGGATGTTGACAGCCTCGACAAGCTGGAGGCTGGTGGCGGTATCCATGACGTCCGAGGATGTCAGCCCGAGGTGGATAAAGCGCGATTCCTCGCCGAGGCTCTCAGACACGGAGCCGAGGAAAGCGGTCATGTCATGGCGGGTCTCCGCGAGGATTTCCTCCATGCGCTTGAGGTTGCACTTGGCGAGCTTAATCTTGGAGATGGCGTTGCGCGGGATGACGCCCTGTTCGGCCCAGGCGTCGCAGACGGCTATCTCCACGTCCAGCCATTTATTGTACTTGTTTTCCTCGGACCATACCCGTTTCATATCCGGTCGGGAATACCGCTCGATCATTATATTCTCCTCAACGCTAACGTGTTCAGTTAATCCTGAGGTTCAGGTTCCAGGCCTTCAGTTTATTATTGATGACCTGGAGCTTTCCCCCTTTAACCCTGGATTTCCTTCCTGTATTTCTCATAGGCACGTCTTATTTTATCATGTTTCAGTCCGAGAATCTCGGCGGTAAGGTAAGCGGCGTTTTTGGCTCCCGGTGTCCCGATTGCCATGCAGGCGACCGGTATTCCCGCCGGCATCTGGACGATAGAGTAGAGGGCGTCCACTCCTTTCAGCTCGCCACCGGACATGGGCACCCCGATTACCGGTAGCGTCGTCCAGCTGGCAAGGACTCCCGGCAGGTGCGCCGCCATGCCGGCGCCGGCTATAATGACCTCGATGCCCCGCTCCCGGGCGGTCTGGGCGTATTCCTTGGCTTTATCCGGGGTGCGGTGGGCGGAAATAACGCTGACCTCATGCCCGATGCCGAGTCCGGTCAGGATGTCTATCGCGGACTGCATCACTGCGGCGTCAGATTTTGAACCCATCACCACCCCGACAACTGACTGATTCATACCATTCACCTGGCCCATTCGTTATTTAATATCAGCTATATCCCTGCGGTAATAAGCGCCTTCAAAC
>CAYTZI010000037.1:0-16433 GCA_964442335.1 uncultured Dehalococcoidaceae bacterium
TCCAGTCAGGCCCTCGCTCACGCTCGGGCACCCCTTTTCAATATTCAGTTATGTGACCAATATATCAGATGACAACGGGCAAGTCAACTCCCCGGCCGGAGCTTTCATTGGAGGAGAGGGATATACCAGATCGTTCATCGCGCCGGCTCTGATTTGACCATGGCGCTTGAGCAGGCGCCGCACGTGGCTGATTTGCTGTCAAGTTCCTCGACGAGTGGGCGTACTGGCGCGGTGTGAAGCTGAATTTCATCCGACCAGGGAAGCCCATCGAGAACGCCTACACGGAGAGCTTCATCGGCAGGTTGAGAGATGAATGCCTTAACGAAAATTGGTTTATCAGCTTGAAGAACGCCAGGGACATTATCGAAAGTTGGAGGATAGACTATAATGAGGGTAGACCTCACACATCACTCGGAGGTCTGACACCCAGGGAGTACGTTGAAAATACCGGGAAAATTCTAACTGCAGTTGGCCTATAATTCGGGGTAGGGTCAGCCGGGCTGACTCGGTAACTGTTTTTATAGAAGAGGTATTAGTCACTTCTACACCTCCTGTTACGTGCTGTCAGAAGGAAATCCTTCCATGAAGAATATTCTTCATCATGACCATGGCTGCGTTATACTTTCAGAATATGTATGCCCACTGCACCAGCTTCCAGGTCAGCCACTTCACCACCCATGGTATGAGCCAGCCCCACCCTGGCATGAGGAACCTGGTTATCTCCTGCCTGTCCTCTGAGCTGCCAGACAATCTCGGCAATCTGCGCCACACCGGTGGCGCTGAGAGGGTGACCTTTCGATAGGAGCCCGCCACTGGGATTAACCGGAAGCCTGCCCCCCAGACTGGTGACACCGTCCATGAGCAATTTGACTTCTTCTCCCCTTGCGCAGAAGCCCAGCTCGACATAGTGCTGAAGCTCGTTCACCGCGAAGGCATCATGGAGTTCGCATAATCTGATGTCCTCCGGCCCGACCCCCGCCATCGTATAAGCATCTTTAGAGGCTTTATAGGTCATATCAGAGAAGGTGATGTCTTTCTGGCGAAAAGCGTAATCACCACTCCTGATGACCGACGCGGCAATAATTACGGGCCGGACTGTATATCGCTTTGCTATATCCAGAGAGGCCAGGACGACCGCCGCCGCCCCATCAGTCGTCGCACAGCCCTGGAGCTGAGTAATGGGATCGCAGATAAGCCGGGAATTGATGATGTCCTCCACGGAGAACTCCTTTTTATACTGGGAGTATGGATTGGTGCAGCCGTTATGATGGTTCTTGACCGAGACCGTGGCAATCTGCTCCAGGGTCACCCCGGTGGTTTCCATGTACCGCCGCTGGGACAAGGCAAACTTGGCCATGGTGTTCATACCGAGCTCGCCGGAGAGGTCGCCTTTAGCCGGGGTGATGAGCTTCCCGGCGATGGGGCTGGTGGTCATAGACTCGGTGCCGACGGCTATGCCGATATCGTAAAGGCCGGAGGTGATATCGTACCAGGCCCGTCGGACGGCCGTGGCACCACCGGTGCAGGCATTTTCAACGTTAGTAATCTCGATGTCGGTAATACCGGCGTCACGAAGCGCTGCCTGCCCCTCGACCATACCCCCGTAGAGATTGGCGTAATAGGCGAACTGGATATCTTTAGGGCTGATGCCGGCGTCCTTAAGGGCTGCCCGGGCAGCCTCAGCCCCCAGCTCGAAGACTGCTCTTTCCGGAAACTTCCCGAAAACGGTGCTCCCTGCCCCGATGACGGCGACATCTCTCATCGTTGCGCTTCTCCGGTTACGGGCCTGAAAACGAAGCCAATCACTTCACGGTCATCATCCTGCCAGAGTGTTTCAATGTACATACGCATGTCCATGCCGATCTTCAAGGGCTGCTCCTGCCAGCCCCGAATCTGGCTGAATATCCGGATATCTTCAGAGATCTCGATCCAGCCGACCGTATACGGGGGCGGGAAATGCTCGCTGGCCATGTAGACCGTGGTATAGGTATAGAGTTTGCCATCGCGGTTGAGCCTGATGGGTTCCACGTCAGTACTCATGCAGTTCAAACACACAGGTTTTGCGGGGAAGAGCACCTGACCGCAGGACCCGCATTTACTCCCTATGAGCGCAGGTTCCCCATCAGCTTCTTCGAACAAACCTTTTTGTAGCAGAACCTTTGGCATAATCCTCCGATTACAGGCTGATTTCTTTAAGGTCCCGGGCTATTATCAAAGTCGGTTCGGTCACGGCTTGGACTTCCTCCGGTTGCCAGCCCGGCGCTATTTCCTTTAAAACCAGCCCTTGAGGCGTGACCTCGATGACCGCCAGGTCGGTAATGATCAGGGAGACGCAGCGCGGGCAGGTCAGTTCGTACTTACATTTCCTGACTATTTTGGGCTGGCCGTTACGCGTGGTATGCAGCATACAGACGATGACTTTTTTAGCCCCGACAGCAAGGTCCATGGCCCCACCCACCGCCGGTGGGTAACGTTCCAGCCCTATCCACTCCGCGATATCCCCCTCGAAGGCAGTCAAGTCTCCGGCGACCCAGTTGGCCAGGTCGCCTTTTTCCGATACTTCCAGGGCACCCAGCACGCTGATATCAACATGACCGCCGCGTATCATGGCAAATGATTCATCGTGAGAGAAGAAACTCATCCCCGGCAGCGGGGTTACCGGCTGGAAGCTGGCATTGAAAAGGTCCCAGTCCGCCGTTTCCGTGCTGGCGATGCCACCGTAACCCAGGGCGCCGTTCTCGGCATGGAAGAGCACTTCCCGACCCTCCGGTACGGAGTTACAGGCCAGGGTGGGAATGCCACCCCCCAGGTTGACCACCATGCCATCCTCGAACTCGCGGGCGGCCCGCATAGCAATGGTCTGCTCATCAAGTCTGGGTTTATCGATCATACTATCACCTTGTCACAACCCTATCGACATAGGCGGCTGGCGTTACAATAGCCTCGGGGTCCAGTTGCCCCAGCTCCACCACCTCAGCCACCTCGGCGATGGTTATCCTGGCCGCACCAGCCATCGTGGCGTTGAACGTACGGGAAGTCCCTTTATACACAAGATTACCGTACCGGTCCGCCTTATAGGCCCAGATAAAAGCGAAGTCCGCCTCAATGGGATATTCAAGCACGTATTCTTCACCTTTGATTTCACGGGTTTCTTTGCCTCTGGTCAAATAGGTACCTGCACCCGTCCGTGTATAGAAGGCACCGATGCCCGCCTTAGCCGCCCTAATTCTTTCCACCAGTGTCCCCTGTGGTACCAGCTCGATTTCTATCTTCTGGCCTTCCTTGACGGCTTTAACGACCGGGAACGGCTCCGGCATCTGATAGATAGCAATGGTTGGAACCGAGATTATCAGCTTGCGTACCTGGCCGTTTAGAAGCAATAATGAGGCATCGGCGTAAGACTCTGGAACGGTCATCGTCCTCGCAGCCGTCTTCTGGAAGGCCATTCCCAGAACAGGTGTGTTACCCACTATGATGAGGTCTTTCACCAAGCGCTTGGCCAGTGCTTTGAATAGGGTGGAGGGCATGCCCCCCACGCAACCAAACCCCCCGCACAGGATGGTGGCGCCATCCTGTACATCCGCAACGGCCTGATCAGCGCTGGCGACCACTTTGTTCATAATTTCGCCTCTTCGCGTAGATTACTGAATTATACTAGGATTTGGTAGCCGTGAGTTCACCCTCTTTAGCTTTCTTCACTCCCGGCCAGGACCCAAAATAGTCAAAAGATTGGTATTTCTTTATGGGCCATTCTCCATAGTACTCCAAGGTTAGGTACGATGGTCTTTTCTTGAGCCAGGTCTTCTCGAACTCAGAGTATTTTTGTCCCCTCTTTTTACGGTCGGCCCTTTCCTCATCACGTCGCTTCCGGGTTTTTTCTTCGTCTACCTCAAGTGCCTTTTCATCATAGACAACCTTGTATACATTCTTGGCTGCCCAGTGAGAGATAACGCCGTTCTCAATGTCCTTCATGATAGCCTGCGGGTCACGATTCAGGGGGTCGCCATAGGCGCCGCCACCGCCAGTACCACCGGCGACCAGGTCGCCTTCTTTGGCGGGGTCAGCGGTGGTAGGGTAGCCGCGCCACCGGTATTTTCCTTTGATAGCGCCGGACTCGTAAAGCTCTCTCGCCGAGCCGGGTATTTTATCGTCCGAGTTTTGCTGCATTTCTTTCAGGTTATTATCGTGGATGGAGATGTAGGGCAGAGCAGGCACGCCGTAGCCTCCGAAGAGCCCCTGCGAATTGGTAATGCGGGAGCCGAAGCCCCATGACCCCATAGCTATCACCGGCGAGTCATGTACCTGGATGGCGTAGTCCATGCCGACACCGCCCCGGTACATGCCGTGTCCGCAGCTATCCTTATGATAACCGCGGAAAAGGAAAAGGAACGGCAGGCCGGCTTCCAGGCTTTCTATTTCGCCCGGCTCGGAAGTCATCGGGGCGAAGTAGGCGCCGGCGACGTTGACACCGTCCCGGTTGCTCCTGGCACCGAAGCCGATACCGTTCATCTCAGCGCCGGCGTCGGCGAAGGGCGCGCCGTACTGGTTGGTACCGCCGTAGCTGGTGGTATTGAAGCCGCGGTTCCCCGGGCATTCCACGCGGTCCGGGTTGGTGGCGTATATTATCTGGTTGAACACATTCTGCACCGTCAGTGAGCAGGCCTCGTGAACATAGGCACAGCCGGCCTTGGGAGACTCGCGGCTGGCGTTAGCCATACTGCCGACCGGCATCTTAAAGGACATAGGCTCAAACACCCCGGAGTTGTGGGGAATATCATGGAAAAGGTGGCCCAGCAGGTAGACAGTATTTACCCCGATAGAGCCGACTCCCGGTGAGTTGGCGACCCTGTCCAGGACTTCAGGTGAAGTGCCGTCGAAATCGAAATAGAGATGGTCACCCTTCTTTTCCAGGGTGCAAGACACCTTCATCAGGCGCGGCAGGATGCCCACGGCATCGATGAACCGGGACGAACTGAACTTACCGTCGTTCCAGCCGCTGACGCGCTTCCGGACAGCCTCCCCGGTTAACTGGATGACATATCTCAGGGCGCCGATAACGTACTCCGGTGAGACCTTCTCGATGACAGGCTTGAGTCTTCTTTCAACAACGCGCAGGCAGGCCATCCTCGCTTTGATATCTAACGTCATAGCGCGAGGGTCCCGGGTCACGTGGTTCAGGTAGTTGACGATGTCCTCTTTCAGGGTATAGTTCTCGGCGATCTTCACGGAGGGCATCTGTATGCCCTCGTCGTACATGCTGCGTGAACCGCTAGGCATGCCGCCGGGTTCACAGGCACCACACTCCCCGCTGTGGACGATAGCGCCTATCCAACAAATCAGTTTGTCCTTGAAAAATACCGGTGAGTAGATAGCCATGTCCGGCGGATGCGTGCCGCGGTAAAAAGGCGTGTTGCAGAAAAAGGCGTCTCCGGGTTTAACGCCTACACTGGGTTCATTAAGCCAATGCTTCATAATATATTTAATGTCCGTCGAGCCCAGCACGGAATGGAAATACAGCCCGGCGGCGCAGACAGAACTATCCCCGGAGGCGGTATAGATGGCCGCCGCCGTGTCCCCCCACCGGCATCCGGTGGAGGCTCCTAATTTTATCAATATCTCGTTGCCTTCGGAAGTTATTGTATAGAGTTTGTGAAGGAAGATACCGGCTTCGGTGGGGTCGATGCCCTTCATATTCTCCAGCTCTTCCGGAGTCGGTGGTTCGGGGTGTAAACGCAAGCTAATTGTCGGGTCTATTCCGCCTGGCATTTTCCTACTCCTTTACCTTCATTGTTACTATTCCATTAAGATATTCATCTACTTTGAAGGCCCAGCCTGGCTCGATAACAGCCGTTGTACCCTCGGCTTCAATTATGGCTGGTCCCTCGATTTTGTTGCCGGCTTTCAGCAGCTCCCACTGGTAGATATCGGTAAGCTTGAAGGCGTTGAACTTCTCCCAAAATGCGTCACGCTGGCCCTTGTAACTGTCTCTGGGCGGCGCGACAGCCTCCAGCGGTAATTTTACAGGTGGGGTATGTGGCAGTTTCAAAGTTACCATCAGGCGCAGGGTTTCAACTTCGATGCCGCCTTCCGGATAGGCCGCCTCCGCGCCGTAGAGTTTGCTAAACTCCTCCGTGAACCGGTCGCATACTTTCCTGACATCCTTTTCGCTTTTAACCAGGAGCAAAGGCGACTCTACGGAAGTATAACGCCACTGCCGACCATACCTCATTTCGAGTTCCAGTTTATAGGAAGCATCTTTATCGGCGAAACCCTCCAAGATGATGTCCTTGGCCGCCTGGTCCTGGAGTTCTTTGACTACCGAGTTAAAGGTATCATAGTCGGTCAGGAAGGTCCGAGTAGCATAATCGTACATGCGTATGTGACGCGACTTTTCGTAGGTGTGCAGGATATCCAGGGTATAAGCGCCGTACGCGCCGGAGACCGAAGCGTTCGGTGGGATGATGATGTTTTTCATCTCTCCGTGGCTAGCGATACCGCAGCAGTGGGTGGGCCCGGCACCACCGCAGGCCATGTAGATGAACTCGGAGGGCTCGTACCCTTTGAGGGCGATTTCCTTGAACACTTCTTGGCCCATCTTGGCGTCAATGACACGTTTTATCATCAATGCGGTGGTCACTTCGTCCCAGGTCATTTTATCACTTATTTTTCTCATCGCTGCAAACGCCCTTTCCTTGTTCAGGCGCATCTTGCCGCCGTTAAAATAGTCAGGATTTAGATAACCTAGGACGCAGTCAGCATCCGAAACGGTAGGTTCTTCACCGCCGAGGTCGTAGCAGGCCGGGCCGGGGACGGAACCGGCGCTCTTGGGACCGACCTCCAGGCGGTTGCCCAGTAGTGGATTTATCCAAGCGATAGAGCCACCACCGGCGCCGATGGAGGTCACCTGCATTGTGGTAAGCTGCGTCCGCCAGCGACCGATGGTAGGATACAGGTCGTAATAGCTAACAGCGCCCTCGGCGACAACGCCGACATCGTAACTGGTGCCACCGACATCCGTATAAGCCACGTTGGGCATACCGATCTGACGGCAAAGCGTGGCCGCCCCGGAAAGACCGCTCACGGGCCCGCCTCCATGGGTCCGCGCCACCTTCGTCCGTGAGAGCTTGGAGCAGCCGCCCAGATTGTCGACCATCATAATGGGCTTGGTATAGCCCTTGTCCATAAGCTCGGCGCAGAGAGAGGACATTTGCTCGGCGAAACCCTGATGCATGTAGGCGTTGACCACGGCGGTCATCGTGCGGGTGTACTCACCTTCCTTTGGAGAGATATCCGAGGAAAGGATGACCGGCATATTGCCCAGGTAGACTTCTGGGAACATCTCTTCGATCAAATCCTTGACCTGCCTCTCGTGGACCGGATTGATGAAAGACCAGAGCAGGCTGACGACGAAACCGCGCACGCCATTATCGACCAGGTAGCCGATTTTATCCAGCACCTCCTCTTTCTTGAGAGGGGTAATGATGGCGCCCTTGTAGTCGATACGCTCGTTTATTCCCACGACCAATCGGCGGGGGATGAGGGGAATTGGTTTATCGATGTTAGTGATGTCCTGAATATCGGCCAGTGGCAGGCCGTCCGCCCACTGGCGTCCCCGGCCGATGAAGATGGTGTCCTCGAAGCCGCGCGTCGTGATAAGTCCCAATCGCGGGCCGGAAAGCTCGATCAGGGCGTTTGTCCCGAGGGTGGTGCAGTATTTGATGACCTCGGTATCCTTGAGGAAGTCTTCAAGAGTGATTTCCTCCTTAGAGGCGCACTCTTCCAATCCCCGCAGGAAACCGACGCTCAAGTCGTAATGAGTCGTTGGTGTCTTCGTGGAGACGGAACGGTCGTCCTTGCCCACGTAAAAGTCCGTGAAGGTGCCGCCGACGTCCACGTTTACGATGTATCCCATCTTTTTTCTCCTGTCAAGCGCTATGATTCTGGAGCACCCTTAATCCTGCTGGCGATATCGCGGAGGCTTTCGAGAGGTATATCCGGCGCGACCTCGCCGTCGCTGGTATAGAAGAAACCCCCGGGTTTAAATTCAGATATGAAGTCCTCGTAAATTTGAAGCTGGGTAATGGCTTCGTCCGGGTTGGCCAGGGGAAGCGGCAGCCCTATCGCCAGCTTCCGCGAAACGGACAGGTCCTTGAGAAGGGTTAGCCCGGCTTCGTCGAGCTTCTGGTCGGTTAACATCAAGCCGCTCGGGCTGAGCTTCTGGACCAGGTCGGCCAGGTCTTTGAGCTTGCCACCCTCGACCATAAGCAGGCCGGCCAAGTTATAGAACCGTGTCAGATTGAATAATGTGGCGTAGGCGGCCGTATATGCCTTTTCGTACGCTAAGAACTCTTCGTAGTATTTTTCACCCAGGAAGTCTTCACGGATGATGATAGCGTCGACCTTGATCTCACCGAGGTCTCGGACATATTTTGTAAGTTGACCGCCCACCAAGGCGACTATTTCTTCGATCGAATATTCTCGGTCTGGTACAGTGTTCGCCACAATGTTCGCAGTTAGGGAGCAGGGGCCGGTCATCACCCCAATGATAGCCACCTCCCGGCCCCGTGTCTGGATGAGCCGTTTTGTGGCTTCCAGCAATACCGACAACCGCCCGCTGTTTTCTAGGCTGGCGCTGGACAGTTCACATTCCGTCCATCTGGAAACCGCCGGTAACTCATAATCGTCCGGCCATTCTACCTGGCAGCCAAAAATTTCCATTTCAAGGCTCGCGTCGAAGCTGGTAATTATCGCATCCTGCCTGAGTAGTTTCCAGGAGCTTTCCAGGATGTTGGCGTAACTGGTAGGGTTCGAGACCATATCCAGCAAAGGGGTCTGTTCAATCCTGGCGGCCAGCCGGTAGACGATAGGAACGAAGACCGGGCGTTCCACGTTGGCCGCCTGCATGGTTTTCCTGAAAGCCTCCCGCGAGTTCATTTCTTCGAATCAGCCTCTTTCGCGTATCCGGCTTTAAGATTATCTATATCCAGTTGAATTTCGACCGGGATGGGGTGGCCGGGGGGCAGGTATTGGATGGAAATGAGAGCCCCGCAGCCGGAGCAGTAGAACTCGATGACGCGCATGAAATCAGGGTCGGGGGCGTAGGAAATAGTGGCGTCTTTGGACAGTTTGATGGGGACGCCGTAGATTTCACTGGCGGGTTTCTCGTAAACCAGAGTACCTTTTACGAACGGCTCCCTAGCTGAGTTCATTACCTGCCCGCAGTTATGACAGCACCACTTCTCGGCGTCCAGGTCGATGTCCAGAGATTCCGTGACCCGCACTTTGGCCATCTTATACCTCCTCGAGAACCGCGTTGGAATATTTATCGATGTTCAGGACCCAGTCCGCCGGTATGACATAGGTAGTGTCCCTGGCCTCAATGACGGCCGGGCCCTTGACCAGGTTACCCGGCTCCAGTAGGTCACGGTCGTAGATAGGCGTCTTCCGGTACCCTTCCCCCGGCGTCCAGAAGACCTCTCGCTCACCGCGGAGTGCCTTCCGCGGGTCCTGGGGGCCAAGCTCGACGGCCTGGAACTGCCAGTGGGGCATGGTAACAGCGGCGTTAAGCAGCGTGGTCAGTAGCCGGATACTCCCCTTATAATCGCCGCCGGTAGCTTTCGCCCTTACCTCAAGAAACGCGGAACACAGGGCTCTGATATCCGCTTCGGAAGCAAGCTCCAGCTTTTCCGTGGTGACGCGGTAGGTTTGCCCTGTGGAATCTTCCATGACCAGCTCCAGATAATAGTGGGCGTCCTCGACGGAATAGCCTTCTGATTTAATGTCCCTGAGGGCGCGATGGTGCATCTCGGCAATCATGGTGTTGAAATTATCGAACGGGTCCAGGTAACCTTTCCCATCATACAACTCCATTTTGTTGTACTTAGAGTAGACGTGCAGCAGGTCTGCCATGGAAGAGCCGAAGGCGCTGAAAGGCGAGGCGAACGGGCTGATAATCGTTTTATCGAAATTTAAACCTTTATTGAAATCGCAGCAGTGGGTGGCCCCGGCCCCACCGTAAACGATGGAGACGTACCGGTTGAGTCTATCCGCGTTTACCCTCTTGTCTACTAGGTACGTTTTGATGGCGTTCCGCATGGCTGTGGTGGCGGCCTGCCTTATCATGTAGGCTGCCTCGGGGACGCTGACGTTCAATTTTTTTGCGATGTGATTCTGGATGGCCGTTTCTGACTTCTCTCTGGCCAGCTTCATGCGGCCTCCCAGGAAGTAGTCCGGATCGATAAGACCCAGGACGACGTTGGCATCCGTCACGGCTGGTTCCAGTCCCCCCAGGTTGAAACAGGCCGGGCCGGGCCGGGCCCCGGCGCTTCGGGGACCGACCTTGATTTTCCCCGAACTATCAAGGCTGATGATAGAGCCTCCAGCCAGGCCAACTGAATAGACATCTATCATGGGGATATTTGCGATGACATTGGCAATACGCGGCAGAGACTCGTAGGTATAGATGCCGTCCCGGATAATGCCGACATCCTCGCTGGTACCGCCGATATCTGTGGTCACGACATTATCGTAGCTATACAACTTGCCCAGGTTGCGGGCAGCGTTCATGCCGGCGACCGGCCCGGAGTTATAGGTATCGACGGCCTTAGTCATTGCCACGCGGGCGGCTCCACCGCGGGAGTTGCATATCATCAGGGGGTGCTGATAGGAGTTCTCGCGGAGGTCGTCCTCAGCTTTGTAGAGGTACTTGACCAGAATATCGTGGACGTAGGCATCGATGAGCGTGCTCGTGGTCCGGTAGTAATCGCCAGGCTGGTCAGATACGTCAGTGGAGAGGAAGACCCGCACGCTCCCCAGGTAGTAACTGGGGTATTCCTCTTTGATTACCTGCCGGGCTTTCTTTTCATGGGCATCATTGGCACTGGCGTTCCTCAGGCTGACGACAATAGTCCGTGCTCCTTTGTCGATCAGTAACTGCATTTTCTCGATAACTTCCTCCCTTTTCAAGGGAGTGATGATTCTGCCCTTATCATCAATCTCTTCGGCGAGGGAAGTGATCATGTCCTTCTGGACCAGTTCGTAAACGGCCTCCGTCACTTTCCCGCCCGGAGCGTAAAGTGAGCCTTCGAAGCCACGGGATATAATAAGGCCTATCTTGGAACCGGTCTTCTGGATGATGGCATTGGTGGCTGTAGTCGTCGAATAGCGGATGATGTCCGCATTCAGTAGCAGTTCCTTCACAGAAATACCGAAGGCTTCAGCAGCCTGTTTCACACAATCAGCTAAACAGACAGTCAGGTCGTGGGGCGTAGTGGGAGTAGTGACTGTTTTCGCCACACCGTCCCCGGCGATAAAGCCGTGAGTGTGGGTACCGCCGGTATCAACATCAATGGTGAACCTCATGAGATAGCCTCCGTTATCGCTGTATTAGGGGACGCTGGTTCTTGTGAAAACGCGGCATCTTCCTGGAGACGGCGGTTATTAGTTTAGAGCGTCCTGGTAAAATATCGTCAGACAAATATATAACACAGTTGTTTAAATAGTGTCAAAAAGCCATGACCCTCACCCAAAAACTGTAGCGGCCATTATGAGAGAATTTTGATTTTCTAAACATTGCTCAGCACATTCCCTGGGTGTCAGGTTGTCAAGAGATCCATGCGGCCGCCACTCATTGTAGTCTCTTCGCCAGGCTTCTATCTTCTCGCGGGCATCATCCAGAGACAGAAACCAGTTTACATTCAAACACTCGTCCCGGAAGCTACCGTTGAATGACTCGATGAAGGCACTATCCACCGGCTTGCCGGGCCGGCTGAAATCCAGCGTCACCTTATTCTCATAAGCCCATTTGTCCAGCTCCTTCGAAATGAATTCGGGTCCATTGTCGACCTTGATATACCGCGGTATACCATGTCCGGCCTTGAGCCGTCTGTGATTTGACCATGGCGCTTGAGCAGGCGCCGCACGGGGCTGATTTGCTGGCGAAATTCCCGGTAGTGGGCGAGTTACTGGATTAAGAGTGGTCTGTGCATTGACATGAGGGAGCGACCATCCCCAAGCTGGGTATGCAACCAACCCCGGATGGTTCCAGGGATATATGCCCCAAGACAATTGACCCCGCCGGACCGGAACCACCCGGCAGCATGGGAGCTCGCCGATTTTAGGCTAAGTGGAGTATGTGCTCTTTTTGTGACCAAAATGTTGCCTAACGTTTCTCACTCCTCGTTAGCATTCATTCGTTTTGATTTTCACTTTTTATTGCTATAATATATCTGGGGGAAATTTCTTTATGAATAGCATTTTGCTTATCAGCACTGGAACCCTGACTTCGGAATCTTTGGTAGGTCAAGTTGCTGTTGTCACCGGTGCAGGAACCGGTATTGGCTTTGAGGCAGCTCGTTCTCTAGCGCGCCCTGCAGTCTCCCGTTCTCTGCCTCACAGTCTTTCTGTAACATAAACGTTTGACAACCGCTAGTTAAAACTCTACAATTGCGGGAGAAGTGCATGAAATCATATGTCCGCCCAAGTGACTATTACTAGATAGGAGGTTAACTATGACATGACTGACAAAGGCGAAAATAAGATAAAAAATACAATAGGAGAGTATATTATTAAATGAGAAAATGGCTTTTTCTTGTTCTATCAATCTGTATAATCAGCGGCCTGGTACTTGTCAGTTGTGGTGAACCAACGCCCACAACCACGCCTACTACGACTCCGACAACCACACCCACCACAACTCCAACAACCAGCCCAACGCCCACGGCTACAACGCCCACCGGCCCGGTATCCGGAGGCATCCTGAAAGCCATCGTAACCGGCGGTCCCGCGATGATGAGCTACCGCGGGCTCATGGGCCCCGCTGACGCTACTTACACGTTCCCGGTTTCGGAATACCTTGTAGAACCGGAAATGAAGGCGGACGGCACCCGCGGCTGGACGCCGTTCCTGTGCGAATCGTATAATATCGACCCGGATGCCAAGACCTTTACCTTCAATCTGAGAAAAGGCATAAAGTTCACTGATGGTTCGGAAATGACTGCCGATGTCGTGAAATGGAACTTCCAGCAGGATATCGACAACGGCTGGCTCCAGGAAGCCGACAAGATAACCAGCATCGATACTCCCGACAACTATACCGTGGTCATCCATTTCACCGAGTACAGCAACCAGTACGAGTTCAACTGGGGCTGGACGACTATCTTTTCGAAGGCGGCCTGGGAAGCCAACGCCGGCGAGGATAAGTCCACCACCAGCGAGCAGGGCATCGAGTGGGCGGTCGACCACTGCATCGGGACAGGCCCCTTCATCCTGACGGAGTACAAGCGCGATGTCAGTATGACCTTTGTCAGAAATCCTGATTACTGGCAGGAAGGCAAACCCTACCTGGACGGTATTGAATTCCTAATCGTGCCCGAGGCGACCAGCGCTTCCGCCCTGCTTCAGAGCGGTGAAGCCGATATGTGGTACCAGGGCAGTGACGCCCAGGACTGGGCAGATCTGGCGGCCAAAGGTTTCGTCGTCAAGAACTACTGGCCGGGCCTGCCCATGGCTATCTACCCCAACACGGTCGACCCCGAATCTAAATGGCAGGATGAAAGGCTGAGATACGCGCTGGAATATGCCCTGGATAAGGATGCCATCACCTTGGCGCTCGGCCGGGGCTATTACCGGCCGCTTGCCCAGTTGGCGCCGGAAACGGAATGGGGCTATATTCCGGACCTGCCGGTTCGCGGTTACGACCCGGCCATGGCGCGACAGTTAATCGCCGAAACTGGCCTGGCCACCCCCATCCCCGTATCCCTGCTCGTGATGAACACCCCCGGCAACGTCGACGGCGGTGAAGCCATCAAGCAGTACCTGGACGCCGTCGGCTTCGACGTAACCCTCGACCTTGCCGACCCCGGCCGGTATTACGGCAGTGTGTTCGGGACCGGCTGGGCGGACTGTGCCTATATGTTCTACGGGATGAACAACACCAACCTTGAAATGTACTATTCATGGTTAAGCGTTGACCCGAAGTCCTACCTTGTCAGCATGATGAGAACGGACTATCAGAAGGAAATGGACAAGGAAGCGTCGCTCATCTTCGATAAGGCCGCACAGGAACAGGTGACGGCAGACCTTCTGCGGAACGTATATGAGGCGGCTACGGTGATTCCTTGCTGGCTGCCCCCGGCAACCGTTGTGGCCCCCGCTTACCTCCATCACGAGACCTACAAGCACGGCTTTATCCGGCAGGACTGGGAAAACGTCTGGATGGATAAACACTAGGCTGACGGGAAGTTAGATTGAAATAGGAACACATGGGCGGGGCGGCCCTCCCGGAGAATCGAGAAAGGGCCGCCCCGCCCGAAAGCACCATAATATCCATTCTACTGTCTCGGTGGCCTTCTTTTCACCAACCCTTATCTGCCGGCCGGTACGCATTTGGCAACAGACGCATCTTACCGTATAATTGCAATTGAGGGTATATATCTAAAATGACGGCATACATCATACGCCGGCTGTTCATGACCATCGTTATCCTTTTCATCGTTACCCTTATTGTCTTCTTTGTCATGCAGCTACTCCCCGGCGACCCGCTGGTAATATTCCTGGGGCAGCAGGCCGGTTCGGGCGGGGTTTCTCAGGAGCAGCTCCTTGAGCTGTATATCCGCTACGGACTCGATAAACCCCTCATCGTGCAGTATTTCAACTGGGTAGGCGGCGTCCTGCAGGGGCACATGGGCGAGTCCATCTACTACCACGAAGACGTGGGAGTACTCCTGCTGGAGCGTTTCCCCGTTACCCTCGACCTGGGTATCAAGTCGTTCATCCTGTATAATGTCCTCGGTGTTGTAATGGGCATGATAGCGGCCCTGAGAAGGGGTAAATGGATAGACAGCTTCGCGACGATCCTATCTTACATCGGCGTGTCCATCCCGGTATTCTGGCTGGGACTCCTGTTGATATATCTCTTCGGCCTCAAGCTTGAATGGTTCCCTATCATCGGGTACACGCTGCCCACGGATAACCTCTTACAGAACATCCACCAGTCGGTCCTGCCGGTCATCTGCCTGTCTCTCATGGGCTGGGCCGTCATCGCCCGTCAGACGCGATCAAGCATGCTCGAGGTTATTTCACAGGACTATATCCGCACGGCCTGGTCTAAAGGTCTGACGGAACGGGCTGTTATTTTTAAACATATGCTCAAAAATTGCCTTATCCCGGTAATAACCGTGATGGGAATAGGCCTTGGGTTGATGTTTGGCGGTCAGGTGTTCATCGAGCAGGTCTTCGCCATTCCCGGCGTCGGACGGCTGCTGGTCAGCAGCGTTTTCGCCCAGGACTATCAGGTTGTTCAGTCGGCCACGCTGATCATCGCGACGATAGTTATCCTGGTGAATCTCGTCGTCGATATTTCTTATGGCTGGTTTGACCCCAGGATACGATACGGCTAGGAAGGCGCATCAGTTGACGGATAAAGAGGCAACAACAACAGGTGTCTCGGAAGCCCTGCCGCATGTCAGCGGATGGAAGAGGTTCCGCAGGGTATTTTTTCAACGTAAAATCGTGCTATTCGGTCTTATCATCCTAGTTTTACTGGTACTTACGGCTATCCTAGCGCCGCTGCTGACGCCTTTCAATCCCGTCCGCGGCGACATGGCCGAGTCGCTTCAGCAGCCGAGCTGGAAACACCTCCTGGGCACCGACCTCCAGGGCAGAGATACCCTCAGTCGTCTTATCTACGGGTCGAGGACGGCGCTGGCGGTGGGTTTCGGCTCCGTTTTAATGGCGGGCATAACAGGTGTTATCCTGGGGATGGTGGCGGGATATTTCGGCGGGGTAATCAACATGGTTATCATGAGAATCATGGACGCCCTGATGGGATTCCCCATGATTTTACTTGCCCTGGTCATTTCCGCAGTACTCGGGACCGGTCTTCTCAATGTTATCATCGCCCTGAGTATAGCTACGCTTCCGGGATACGCGAGAGTTATGCACGCTTTGACGCTCACTGTCAGAGAAAACGATTATATTCTGGCGGAGCGGGCGATGGGCGCCAGCAATATGCGTGCGATGTTCCAGCATATTCTGCCGAATGGCCTACCGCCGATGATAGTGTTGATAACGCTGCAGCTGGGGTCCCTTATCCTCGCCGAGGCCGGGCTCAGCTTCCTTGGTGTCGGCATAAGACCGCCCGATGCCGCCTGGGGCGCCATGGTCGCCGACGGGCGCCGCTACCTGCTTACCTATCCCTGGCTATCGCTGGCACCCGGGGTTGCCATCGCGCTTGTGGTACTCGCTTTTAACCTAGTGGGCGATGGATTAAGAGATGCCCTCGACCCCAGGCTCAGGGGGCTTCTTTAGTATGTCCTACCGGATGGAAGAAGCAGGACGATTTTTCGTTTCTGCCTATTGATACCCCAAGTGGAGATAGGGGGACGATACCTAGAACCGAAACCGTCTCCTGCTTGGCTCCATCCGGGGGCAAA
>CAYTZI010000038.1:0-16124 GCA_964442335.1 uncultured Dehalococcoidaceae bacterium
CTGGTAGTCTTCACTGCTTATCAAATAGCAATTAATCCTGGATTCATCGCTATGCTCTTCAAAAAGTGAGCTAACGGCATAGTGGGCGACAACTTTGGTCAGGTCCACCATGGCAGGTCTGACATAGTTCTCATATATACAATGGCCATCGCCATTCTCCAGGATATTACTTTTCGCTTTTTCCAGGAGTTTCAGGAAATACTGTTCCGTGTTATCACCGAACAGTTCCTGCGCCAGTTGCACCACCCGCCCGGCATATTGTATGACTTGCACTGTCTCAATACCGGACAGGTCATCAAAGAACCAGCCGCAGCTGGTATACATGAGCATAGCATGGCGCTGAAGCTCAAGAAGCTTGTGAGTAGTTATCCTCTCCGCCTCACTTAATTCATGAGTGGCATGCCGGCTCAAAAAACTCGCCACATTATCCGGGGAGCGGTCGAGGATGATATCGATGTAATCATCCCGGGCTGCCCAGGGGTCTTTCAGGTATTGCCTGGCTTTTTCCTCATACCGTCCAGCCATGCTATCGCGTAGCCAGTCCAAAGATTCCCGTAGTGGTGTCCTCCATGCCTGATTCCAGCCGGGGTGACCTCCGCTGTTGCAACCGCAGTCTTTCCACCACCGGTCAATCCCGTGAGTACAGCTCCATGAAGTCTTTTCGATAATTTCCACTTCGTGCGTGGGAGGGTACTTTTCAAGATATTCGCCATAATTGGTAATTTTAGCCAGGTTATTGGTCTCAATATGGTGCAGGGCAAACGCCAGCGCCATATCTCCGAAGCGGTGGTGGTGCCCGTAGGTCTCACCGTCGGTGGCGATATTGACGAGCTGGGGACAGTCTCTCTTTTCAGAAAAGGCGTTAACTAATCTCTTGGCGAAATTTTCGCCGTTGTTCAATATATCTTCAAAGGCAACGGCACGGGATATGGGGCCATTGTAGAAAAACAGGTTCAACTGATGGCCTGAAGGGAGATTAATCAAATACGCCCGTGTCGGGTCAATACTGGCGTTGCCAACTTCCTCCCAATTCTCCGTGCCTAGCTTACGTATACACTTTGCCTGATGAGGAGCGAGAATCGTAAATCTTATTCCCTGCTCGGCCAGGATATCCAGGGTCTCCAGGTCTACCGCCGTTTCCGGTAGCCACATACCTTCCGGCTGTCTCCCGAAGCCGTGCTCAAAATCCCGTATTCCCCACCGGACCTGGCTGTACCTGTCCCGGTGGTTGGCCAGCGGCATTATCATATGATTGTATGCCTGTGCCAGCGCCGAGCCGTGTCCGGAAAAATTATCCCGGCTCAATCGGTCGGCTTCGATAATCGCCCGGTAGCAGTCAGGCGCGCCCTTCTCCATCCAGGCGAGCAGGGTAGGGCCGAAGTTGAAGCTAATCCTGGCATAGTTGCTGACAATCTGGGTGATGAAGCGCTCTTTATCAAGTATGCGTGAAGCGTTGTTGGGTTCGTAGCATTCTGCGGTTATTCTCTCGTTCCAGTCATGGTAGGGATAAGCCGAGTCCTGTAACTCAACGTATTCCAGCCAGGCGTTTTCCCGCGGCGGCTGATAAAAATGCCCGTGAATACAGACGTAGCGTTCCACTTAATTCTCCTTTTCTAAAAGAACAAATGATTTTGGTTTCAGAACCAGGTAAATTTCATCTTTAGAAGTGAGTTTTTCGGGAATGGTACTGCCTTTCCCGTGCCATCTTACCTCGGTTGAGTCCAGTATTTTCCGCCATTTTCCCGGTGGGACCGAGTGATTTATCTTAACCTCTTTAGCGTTTATGTTGTATATAATAATAACTTCACTGTCTTTTTGCCAGCGACGGATGTAAAGAGTCTTATTGTCATCATCTCCCAGCACTTTCATATTATCCTTGCTAAGATAAGCAAGCGCCGCATTCTCCTTACGCAGGCGGATAAGCTCGCGGTAGAAATCATAAAGGATTTTGTGCCGTCCTTTAGAACGCAGTCCATGGTTTAGCTTAGCCATTAAAAAGGTCGTTTCATCTTGAGGGTCGGGTATTTCTCCTTGCCAGCTAAAAGAGGTGAATTCAGCCCGGCGTCCCTTCCGCACCGCCTCGATAAGAGCCGTATCTGAGTGGCTGACAAAATACGGGAATGGCGCCGTTTCCCCATACTCCTCTCCCATGAATAAAAGAGGCACGAACGGCGATAGGATAGCGATGCCCGCGGCGAGTTTCAGAGCTTCGTATGACGCAAGCTGGCTCAGGCGCTCGCCTACAGCCCGGTTGCCCGCCTGGTCATGGTTCTGGGAAAAGACCACAAAGCGATGTGCCGGGATATCTTTTGAGGAAGTGCCGTGCCGGCGTCTGTGGTAAGCAGAATATTCGCCGGTATAGATAAAGCCTTCCTCGAAGGCCTTGGCCAGTTGCCGGGTAGTGCCGAAGTCCTGGTAATATCCGGTCTTTTCACCGGTGAGCAGCACATGCAGGACATGGTGAAAATCATCATTCCACTGGGCATCAAGCCCATAACCGCCGGACTCCTGAGGCCGGATGAGGCGGGCATTATTGGCGGCACTTTCTCCAAAGAGATAAATCTTCCGATTCAACTTTTTCCCTCGTCTATGCACCGAGGCCGCCAGCTCCTCTATGAATGTGTAGGCGGAAATATCCAGTATAGCGTGTAGCGCATCCATCCGCAAAGCATCGATATGAAAATCTGTTATCCAATACAGGGCATTCTCGATAAAAAACCGTCGGACCTCGTCGCTGTAAGCCCCGTCGAAGTTAAGGGCGGCACCCCATGGTGTATGATACCTGTCAGTAAAATAGGGCCCGAACTTCGCCAGATGGTTCCCTTCGGGTCCGAGGTGATTGTAGACCACGTCCAGTATCACTGCCAGGCCTACCTGGTGACATGCGTTTACCAATCGCTTGAGGCCTTCTGGTCCGCCGTAAGAATCCTGAACGGCAAAAGGGTAAACGCCGTCATAGCCCCAGTTGCGGGTGCCAGGGAACTGAGCGACCGGCATGAGCTCTACAGCGGTTATGTCTAAATCCTTGAGTTTTTTCAGATGTTCAGTCACAGCGTCAAAGGTACCTCGAGGTGTGAACGTGCCGGTGTGAAGCTCGTAAATGATGTATTTTTCAAGGGGCGGAGCTTCCCAGTGGCTATCTTCCCATGGAAAATCTGGGTTTGCTACCTGAGAGGGACCGTGAATCCCCCGCGGCTGAAATCTGGAGGCGGGGTCGGGGTACTCTGATTGCCCATCCAAGCGAAAGAAATAGAGACTTCCTATCGGTATGCCTTCAGCAACCGTAAGGAAGTAGCCCCATTCATTCTTATCTAAAGGGATTGTCCGCTCCCGTGGTTCAACGATATGTAATTCTACCCGCTCTGAGAATGGCGCCCAAACCAGGAACCGGGTTCGGTCCCGTCCTAGATACGTAGCACCGAGGGTAATATCTGCGATCATCTCTCCCCTGGTTTCTTGAGCCCCCTATATATTTCTTATAGGGTATCACCATAGGCCACTTGGACACCCCTCCGCGTTGACATAAAGTGTGGCTATAATCAAACGGCAAGTCAATTATACCCGGCGGGGAGAGGAGCGTCAAAAAAGAAGCGCGGCGATAAGTACACCGCCGCGCTACCGGATTCTAATTTAAGATTAGACGAGTGAGCCGCCCTCAGGCGACACCCCGTTGGGGTCGACGGCCCTGATGAGCTTCTGCCACCATAGATGGTAGTTGCACAGGGCCGGCCCGATTTCGTCCTGGGGGCCCATCGTGCTGGCGAAATAGTGCTCCTTGAAAGCCCGCGCCGTCTGCTCCCTCTGCCAGTCTTCAACGGCCTTCTTGGCGACGGGGTTGGACGGAGAGAATTTGCAGAAGATTTCCGTCTTGCCCAGGTGCCCCTGCTCCACACCCCACCCGAAGAAAGCCCCGCCGTCGTCGACGATAAGGCCTTTTTTGATGAGGGGCTTCTTGGCTTCGCCGGCGCCGATCGCCCACTTGATGGTGAGGTCGCGCTGGCCCATGATGGGGATGGAATTGAAAGCCCCGCCCGGACGGAACGTCTCCCTGATGGAGGCGGAGATGCGGATGCACTGGCACATCAGGATGCCTTCCAGCTCCGGGTCTTCCAGCGTTTTGAGCGATTTACCGCCGGCCTCGGCGCAGATATGTTCGAGCACCTTTTTCTTGTAAGCAAAGTCTTCCTGGGAGTTGCCGGCGATGATAACGAAGAAACCCGGACCCTGGGTTTCCCGGTTAAGGCGGTTGAACATCTTCTCATCTTCTTCATTACAGGTCGTAATGTTGGCCGCGACCATGGCGACGTTAAAGCCCATCAACTCATAACAGACCTCCGCTTCGCCGAGGCGGATTTCCGCCTGCCACATTTTCTCCACCGAGGGGAAGCTGTAGTAGCGAGCCATCATGTTAGCGGGAATCTCGCTGAGGGTGTATTTCGGTGAGTGACCCTGGACGGGGAACTGCGCGGGACCCGGCCAGTGGTAGAGCTTTACCGCACCCTTGGTAAAGACGCCCGGCGTCACGCCCGGCGGCACGGCGCTGGTGAGGATAGCCCTTAAAGAAGGTCCCGGGCCGTCGCCGCAGAACCACTCGTCGGAGGAGCCGAGCGCGCCCGACCGGACGATATTGCCTTCCGGGGTGACCCATTCCAGAGCCAGGTGGTTGCGGTCGTCGCCGCTGGTGGTCTGGTCCATATGACCGTGGCCGCGCAAGAGCGCCGTACAGTTGGTGCCGGCGCCCTTGATACAGAAGTTCAACCCGCGCTTCATCAGCTCGGCCTGGAGCTCCGCCGAGATGACGTAAGGCTCGACCACGGCGTACATGTTCTTCTCGTTGATTTCAATGATTTTATTCATCCGGCGGAGGTCGAGGAGGATGATACCCTTGGGGAACATCCCCGACCAGCCCGTGCAGATGGGGCGGAACTGGAGCTTATGCTTGTTGAAGAGCTTTACCAGCGCCTGGACCTCGGCGGTGTTGCCGGGGAGTATCACGGCGGCGAACTCGGTATTATAGTACGAGGGCATAATGGCGGGGTCGTCGCAAATGTTTTCCTCGCCGACAACGTCTTCAAACTCTTTATAGACTTCTTTGCTCAGTGCCATGGTCGTAACCCCCTTCTTTAGCTGTTAGGTGTTAGCTTTTAGCTGTTAGCGATTAGCTAAGCGCTGTTAAATTGCCTTCTCCACGAGCTCGACGATGTCATAGACCTTAAGACCGGCGCCGCTTTCCTTCAGGGCGGCGCTGAAGTTCTTTTCACACCAGGGACAGGCGGTGACAAGGGCTTCTGCGCCGGTGGAGACAGCCTCTTCGATTCTCTTCCGGGCGGTCCATTTCGCAAAACCCGGATTGGAATCGATAACGCCGCCGCCCGCGCCGCAGCACCAGGAGTACTCTTTAATGCGGGTCATCTCCGTTAGATTCACGCCGGGGATGGCTTTCAGCACGTCGCGCGGCGGCTCGTAGACGCCCTTGGTGCCACGGCGGTACTCCTTGGGCGGGTCGAAGATAAACTTATCACCCGGCACCTTTTTCCCCTCCCAGTGTATCCAGGGCTCGCCCAGCCTGCCCAGGTTGCAGGGGTCGTGGTAGGTAACGGACAGATTAACCTTCTTCTTCAGCTTGAGTTTGCCCTCTTTTATCAGCCTGTCAATATATTCCGTTATGTGCAGCACCTCGAGGTCGCCCTTGAGGTCGAACTTATCATAGAGCACCTTGAAAGCCTGGTAGCCGTCGGCGCAGCCGGTCACCAGCGTTTTTATGCCGGCTTTCCTGAACATGGCCATGTTCTTTTTAGCCTGCTTGAGGAAATCGTCCTCGTAGCCCATCTGGTAGGCGCGGCCGCCGCAGCACATCTCGGCGTCGCCGGCGATGCCGAAATTGACGCCCGCTTTCTGCAATATCTTCACGGTAGCTTTAGCGAGCTTCCACATGCTCTTGTCATAGCTGGTCAGGCAGCCCACGTGAAAAAGGACGTCCACCTTTTCTTTAAGCGCGTTTTTAAGGTTGAGTCCGGCGGCCCAGCCCGAGCGCTTGCCGGCGACGGGCACCATCGAGCCGGTCTTGCGAAGGCCGGCGATTACCTTGTCAAGGGCGGGATGGGTCTTGCCGTCCTCGACGCATTTTATGCGGAACTCGTTGATGGGCTGGAGGACCTCCATATCCATGGCGTAGTTGCACGAGACGCCGCAGCCACCGCACATCTGGCAGTTATAAACGATGTGAAGGAGCTTGTCCGTATATTTCAAGCCGTTCTTGAGCGCCGCCGCCCCGATATTCATGCGGCCGCCCCCCGAGTAGGAATGGAAGTTATAGCGCGAGATGCTCGGGCAGACATAGGAAAAATCGGAACCTTTTATCTTCTGCATGGGAATGAACTTGCAGGCGGAACACCGGCAGCACATCTCCATATCGCCTTTATACTGTTCGAGTGACATGTTAAGCTCCTTTCTTGTAGCTATAAGCTGTTAGCTATAAGCTGTTAGCTAGAAACCGACCTTCCCCGGATTCATAATGCCATTGGGGTCGAAGATTTTCTTCAGTTTTAATAATACCGACATCGCGGCGGCGTCCCGGTTAACGACCATGCCGGTGTTTTCGCCGTAGGGCCGCGAGAAGAACGCGCCGCAGGCCAGCAGGTCTTTCGTGGCGGCGGCGGCGAGTCTCTTAACGCGGTCGGACTCAACGCCATCATCCGGGCTATAAAACAGGTTGAACTCGCAGTGAACGCCGGTGCCCTGAGCGACGGGCTGGATATATGCGCCCATATCGGAAACGGGGTATCCGGCCTTTTCCGAGGCGGCGTTCATCACGGCGATCTGGTCTTCCAGCTTGTCATTTATCGTCAGGAACAAGACGTCCTCGCAGGCCCCTTTATAGCGGAGCTTCCAGTAGGGCTCGGGGCAGGGCTGCTGCACGACCCTCAGGACCTCGTTCGCGGAGACGCCGCCTAAAGCTCTGACCGGCTCCAGGCCGAGTCGCTGCGTTATCCGGGTGATATCCGATTTATAGGCCTTGAGCCTTTCCTCCGGGAAATACTCGTAGCCGGCCAGGTTATAGAAAAGGACCCAGGGGGGCAGCGCTCCCTTAAGGTCCTGGTAATCGCCGGGCCATTTTTTGGCGAAGATGGCGGCCAGGCTGACGTTATTCAAGATAAAGCACTCATTGGCCATGCGGAGGCGGACAAGCCAGGAGGCCAGCTCGAGCAGGGCGCCCACGCCGGACGATACTACCAGGAAAGGCTCCTCGAGGGAGGGGAGCAGCTCGCACCTCATCGAGGCCCAGGTAACGATGCCCATCGTCCCCTGAGCGCCCTGGATAAGCCGGTGCCAGGAAGCCACGCCCGGCCCGTAAGGCGCTTTCTGCACGCCCCCCACCGCCCACTGCTCCTCGACGGTGCCCGGGCCGGCCGCCTGCCCCGTCCTGAACTCATCGCCGCCGCCGAAAATCACCTCGACGCAGGCAAGGGGGTCGGAGATATCCCACTGGTACTTGGGCATAACGACCGGCTCCCTCTCCAGCAGGCTGCCGATAACGGTCTTCGTTTTCCGGGGCAGGAGCGGCATGTTGAGCCGGATGCCTTCTCTGGCCGCGGCGGAAATTAGCTCGCCGAAGGTAACGCCGGGCTCGACCATCGCCACGCGGCGGGCGCGGTCAACATTAATAATTTTTTTCATCCGGCCCATGTCAACGATTACCGCCCCGCCGGTGCCGGGGACGGTGTCCCCGCGGAAACGGGGGGTACCCGAGCTGACGGGGACGAGGGGCGTCTTCGTCTCATTGGCGAGCCTGACGAGCCGCTGCACTTCGCCGGTATTGCCGGGCCGGACGACGCAGGCCGGCCGTACGGCATTTACAAAGCTTATGTCCCGCGAGTACCCGTCCAGCGTCTTCTTATCATCGCTGACGTTTTTGGCGCCGACAATCATTTCCGCTCCTTTACTGCCGGGCAAATCGAGCTGCAATTGTACAAATTGGACTTAACCGACCGAATATTACGCAATAGCGTGTGGGGTTTCAGGAGTATGGTAGACCACTCCGACTGTCTTTGTCAAACTGCGTAGTCGAGAGGAAAAAAATTGAATAAAGGGCGCGGAGGTAGTAAAATCAGGCAGTCGTACCAATTTCATTAAGGAGGTGGCCCTTACATGAAAATTGCATTCATCGTCGCCCCAGAGAAGTTCGAAATCAGGAAAGTCCCCCTACCGAGAATCAGCGAAGATGAAATGCTGGTAAAAATCGAGGCCTGCGGGGTCTGTTCCAGCGATATGCCCGCCTACAGGGACTCGTTCAGCGAGGAGATGAAAAAGAGCAACCCGTTCCCGCGGCGGGCGGGGCACGAGCCGGCGGGGACGGTGGTGGAGGTGGGGAGAAACATCAAGGGTTTTAAGGCGGGTGACCGCATCACCGGGTACTTCGGCGACGGCTGCTACGCCGAGTACGTTACCTGCGACCCCGCCGACAGGACGGCGCGCGGGCATGGGTACATAATCGAGAAGATACCGGACGGCATTCCTTTCGAGCAGGCGCTGGGGGAGCCGCTGATGAGCCTGGTTTCCATCGCGCGGACGGTAACGCCGGAGCTGGGGGACTACGTTTTCCAGGCGGGTTGCGGGTTCATGGGGCTGGGCGTCATCGCGGGGGTGGCGAACCCAAAGATAAGGGAGTATATCGTGGCGGACCTGGACGAAAGCCGGCTGAGGATGGCAAAGCAGCTCGGCGCAACCATCACGCTGAACCCAAACAAGGTGAACGTTACCGCCGAGGTGATGAAGATAACCGGGGGGAGGGGAGTCGACGTAGCGATAGAGGCGGTGGGCCGTCCGCCGAGCCTAAAAATGGTCGGCGAGGTGATAAAGAACAACCGGGCGAAGGTCATAGCAGTGGGCTGGCACCAGTCACCGGACACCTACGAGCTGCACAACTGGATAAAATCGCCCATTATCTACAGTCCGCAGGGCATAGGGATGTCCACCGATTACCAGAGCGAGCTCCAGCGCGCCATGTGGGCTTTGCAGAAGGGTATCTACCCCATGGATAAGCTGGTGACGCACAAGTATAAACTGGAGGATATCGGCAGGGCCTTCGAGGACAACCTGAGGCGGAGGTCCGGCTATATCAAGGGCGTGATAATGCCGGGGATGAAATAGGGGGAGGACAACACAGAAGGGGAGTTTAAGGGGGGCGCAAGCTCCTCTTCTCTCTATCGATGGTGGGGGGAAAAGGGGCGGCTAACGGTTTGACACGGCTGTTGCAGACGGATAAACTTGTCATGGCATCGTACAGTAACGCCGATTTCTCTACGCAAAACACCGAAAGGAGACGATATGACGTCCAAAAAATCCCTCGCAAAACTCCACCACGTCGGCGTGGTGGTCAAAGACATCAATAAAGCCATCGCCTATTTAGAGTCGCTGGGCATCGGGCCTTTCGTGGCGCCGGGCGGGAAAAGGACGTTTTCGATAGCGTTCAACGGGGAACTCCACGGCAAGCCCGCCAAGTGGACGACCACTATCAGCAACGCTAAAATCGGAGATGTCGAGCTCGAACTGCTTGAGCCCACCGAAGGCGACCAGGCCCTTAAAGAATCGCTGGACACCACCGGCGAAGGCCTGCACCACATAGGGTTTATCACCGAGGAAATGGACGAGGAGATAGCCAACCTGGAGAAGAGCGGCGCGGGGGTCTGGACGATGGCGCGGGAGGATGACGGGGGCAGGTTTCTTTACTCCGACCCCACGCCGGTGGGTGGAATCGCGATAGAGTTCAGGGAGTTCGGGGGGAAGGGGTAGTTGTTAATTACTAGTAGCCAGAAACCAGCGACCAACAAGGAGGTATTATGAAAGCAGCCGTTATAAGGGGGGTGGGGAACATCGCCATGGAAGACTGGCCCGACCCGGTGTGCGGGCCGGACCAGATAAAAGTTAAGATAGCCTACTGCGGGCTCTGCGGTACCGACCCGGAGAACCTGGAGGGACGGTTCGGGCTGGTGCCGCCGGAGGCGTATAACCAGCCGCGGGTAATCGGGCATGAAGCTTCAGGGACGATAGCTGAGATAGGAAAAAATGTCAAGGGGGACTACAAAGTTGGGCAGCGCGTGGCGATGAACTTCCGCAGCGCCTGCGGGGCGTGCTACTACTGCCGCAACGGTATGGAGCACTTCTGCCGCTATGCCAGTGAAGCCTCGGGGTCGTTCGCGGAGTATGCGGTCTATCCGGAAAGCGACATCTATCCTTTGACGGACGACATCAGCCTGGAGGAGGGGGCGATGCTGGAGCCGGTGTCCGTGGCCGTCCATGCCATCGCCCAGGCAGGAGTACGCACGGGAAGCAGCGTGGCGGTGTGCGGCGGGGGGCCCATCGGGCTGCTCTGCCTGCAAATGGCCATGAAGGCCGGCGCCGCGCGGACGCTCCTCTCCGAGCCCATCGAGATGAAGCGCGCGCTGGCGAAAAAGCTGGGCGCGGACGTCGTGGTGGACCCGTTTAAAGAGGATATCATCGAAGCCGGCAAAAAGCTCACGGACGGTCGTGGTTTCGACGTAGTTATCGACGCCAGCGGGAATATCAACGCGGCAAAACAATGCATTTATCTGGCGGACAACTGCGGCACCATCCTGTGGGCGGCGGTCTACGGCAAAGACGTGGAAATCGGCGTGCCTCCGTTCCTGATGTTCGCTAAAGAACTCACTATCACCTCAACGTTCGTATCGCCTTACTCTTTCCCGCGGGCGTTCGCCATGCTGTCCAAGCTCGAACTGGAACCGCTCATCACGGACATCGTCCCCCTCAAAGACATCAAGAAAGCATTCGAGATGCACAAAACGGGGAAGTCCATAAAGATACTGATTAAGTCTTGAAAAACCTCACCCCCTTTAGTTCCCCCTCTCCGCTAGCGGAGAGAGGGTTAGAGGGAGAGGTCTGAAAGAGAAAAAGAGAAAGAGAGGTACGCATGACGGAAAAAATCAACTGCGGTAAGTGCGGCATGATGCTGTACTTCGGCGAGGAAATCAAGCGCCGGCTCTACATGCGGGCGATACCCTCGGAAAAGACCGTCCTGGGGTACTATAACAACAAGTGCCCGCGCTGCGGCGCTAAACTCACCCTGAAGACGGTCAATATAAAAACGGAAGGGCGGAAGAAACATGCACGATGAAAAACTGATACGCGACCTCGAGAAAAAGGCCGACAGGCTCCGCAAGAACTGCTTCGACATATTCGAATCGACGCAGATGGGGCACGGCGGCGGCACGATGTCCATCATAGAAATTATCACCGCCCTCTATTTCCACCACATCAAGTTCGACCCCAGGAACTGCGACTGGCCGGAAAGGGACAGGGTGGTCCTCTCTAAAGCGCACTGCTGCGAGGCTATCTACGCGGCGCTGGTGGAGCTGGGGGTCTACACCAGGGAAACGCTGAAGACCTACTACTGCTACGGCTCGCCGTTCCAGGGGCACGCCGACCGTTGGTGCACGCCGGGGATAGATTACTCCGGCGGCTCGCTGGGGCAGGGGCTATCGTTCGCGGTGGGCATGGCCCTGGCGGAAAAAATGAAAACGTCGATAAAGAACGTCACCGCCCCGCAGACCGGCTTCCTCAAGAGGTATATCGTGCGCTTCGACCCCGCTTACCGCTCATACTGCATTTTAGGCGACGGCGAATGCCAGGAGGGCATGGTCTGGGAAGCCGCCATGTTCGCCGCCAAGTACAGGCTCGATAACCTCATCGCCATCGTGGACTATAATAAGTTCTCCCTCGACGGCCCCACCAACGAGGTCATGAACCTGGAGCCCCTGGTGGACAAGTGGAAGGCGTTCGGGTGGTGGGTCACGGAAATAGACGGTCACGACCTGCGCCAGATAGTCGATACCCTCGACCTGACCGACAAGCTCTACGGCGATTACCGTCCCAAGTGCATCATCGCCCACACCATCAAGGGGCACGGCATCCCGGCATGGGAGCGCGAGCACATCCACCTGGGCCGGGGCGAGATGATTATGAGGGGCATCAAGGAAGGGAGGGAGAAGTATGGTAAGGTTCAATAAATACGTGCAGATAGAAAACAAGCCGAGCATGGTGGCGGCAGGACTGGAAAAAGGCATCAGCGCGATGGTGGTCAAAGACGAGCGCATCATCGCCATACTGGAGGACATGGAGTTCCCGGGGGTGCTGTGGTTCAAGAAAAACTACCCCGACCGCATGATAGAGTGCGGCATCGCCGAAGCGAACGGAGCGGTGATGGCGGCGGGGCTGGCGGCGGAGGGGTACATCCCGGTTATCAACAGCTTCCTTTTCGCCGATATCGGCCGGGCGTACAACCAGATAAGGCAGAGCATACTGGTCGACCGCTTCAATGTGAAGTTCATCGGGCGCGAGGGCGCCTGGGGCGAGCCGGGTATCTCCCACAACACGGTGGAAGGCATCGGCAGCACGCGGGTCATGCCGAACCTGGTGATATTGAACCCGGCGGATGCCGTCGAGGCGGAAAAGGCCGCCGAAGCCATGCTACAATACGTGGGGCCGGTGCTCTTAAGGCATGAGTCCGGAGCGCCGCCCCCGATGAAGATATTCGCCGAGGACATGCCTTTCGATATCGGCAGGGCGTTTTCGCTGAAGGACGGCAAGGACGCCACGATAATTGCCACCGGCTACATGCTGACGGAGTCGGTAAAGGCTCTGGACATCCTGGAGAAGGACGGGCTCGACGTGGGCCTGCTGGACATGTGCACGCTCAAGCCGCTCGATGACGAAGCGATTATCCGGGCGGCGGAGAGGACGGGGGCGATAGTGACGGCGGAGAACGGGGCGGTCATCGGGGGGCTGGGAGACGGGGTGGCGGCGGTACTCGCGGAGAACCTGCCCACGCCCATGGTAAAAATCGGAATCGAGGACGAGTTCAGCCAGTCCGGCAGGACATCGCCGGTGGACGAGCTGAAGATACATTTCGGGCTGGGGGCGGAAGATATAGCCGTGTCCGTAAAGGAGTGCATCGCCAAGAAGAAGAGACTGGCGAAGAAGAGATAGAGTTTACCATAGTATTGGTGGGGCAGGTTTATTTAACCTTCCCCGCCTTTTCTCTTGACATCCATCAAATAATATCGTACGATATATGGTACGAGGTGAAATATGACAGCCATTTCAGTTTCAGAGGCCAGGAAAAAACTTTATAATCTCGTTGATGAAGTCAAAGAGACCCACGAACCGATACAAATCATGGGGAAAAGGAACTCTGTGGTGCTTATTGCCGAAGAAGACTGGCGCGCCATACAGGAGACTCTTTACCTGGTGTCGATTCCCGGCATGAGAGAATCTATCCAGGAAGGCATGAAGACCCCCTTAGAAGAGACTTCTGAGGAGCCCGGCTGGTGAGATGGAGGCTGGTCTATACAAAACAGGCGCAGAAAGATGCCCGGAAAATAGCCCGCGCGGGATTGAAGCCTCAAACAATAAAACTACTAAAAATCCTTAAGAAAGATCCCTATCGTAGTCCGCCCCCCTATGAAAAACTGCTCGGAGACCTGACGGGGGCCTGCTCAAGACGGATTAACATTCACCATCGGTTGGTCTATCAGGTACTCGACAATATCAAAACGGTCAAAATCATCCGCATGTGGACGCATTATAAATAGCTTCGCGTTGAGTTGGTCTGTTTACGTTAATATGCTATAATTGCCCGAAAGCCTATCTTTAAAAACCGGAGGAATTCGATGGCTAAGACAAAATACGGGGACTGTCTCGTTCACAAGCCCGGCCCTTTCCCCCTGGAGCTACAGGGGAAAGGGGGCAGCACCGGCAAAGACCCGGTCCCGGGCGTCAAGGCCACCCACCTGATGACCGCCGATGAAAGCGTCCAGGAGGGCTTTTTCACGGTGGACTGCTCGTGGCTGTGGAGCGGCGCCGCCAAAGGACCGGTGGGGGATGCCCATACCCACAGCTTTTCTCACGTGCTCGGGTTCGTGGGCGGGCGCCTGGACGACCCGCAGGACCTCGGCGGGGAAGTCAGTATATGGCTGGACGGCAATAAAGAGACCTTTACTCACAACACCCTGGTGTTCGTGCCCGCCGGCGTGGCGCACGGCCCGTTTCTTTTCACTAAAATCGACCGCCCCGTATTTTTCATCATGATTGCCATGACGGGCAAGTACAGTCGCCAGGACGCGCCCACCCCGGCCGCGGCGAAAGAAAAGAAATACTCGATTATAGACCATACCAAGGAGCGGTTCTCCGTGGCCGCCGGGGCAAGGACAGAGGCTCCTCCACCGCCTCCTCCTCGTCCCTCCACAGTCAAGGGCGCCCGCATCCTGCACATCGAGGAAGACATGGTGCCGGGGGCGTTTTACGTGGACTTCGTCTGGATTTTCGAGGGCACGGGCGGCGCGCCCGCCCCGGAGCACACCCACGAGTGGCCGGAGCTTATCGCCTGGGCCGGGGCCGACCCCGCCAATCCGCGCGGAATCGGCGGGAAGATGAGTATCGTTCTTGAAGACGAGACGCACTACTCGGACCTGAGCACGCTGGTGTGCATACCGAAACAGACCCGGCACTGCCCGTGGCTGTTCCACGACATCAAGCGGCCGGTCCTCGTCTTCTCCGCGGGACCGCAGGGCATGTACACGGGGTCGCACAAGAAAGACTGATTTGACTTCTTAAAAAAAGGGGGGCAGGCGCGCCAGCGCCTGCCTTCGTTTGTTTCCGGGAGGCTATCTTTTAATCGGGTACAGACCAGCCTCCGTACGCGCGTCGTTGATATGTATCAGGACGGCTTTTTCCAGCGGCAGACAGGTAAAACCGAAGTCCTTTTTCGCCCTCTCACAACTCACCAGCCAGGGCAGGCCGAAACTGCTCTCGTTATCCGTCATCTTCTCTTTACCGAAAGTGATTTTAGCGTCCGGGATATATTTCTTGACGGCCTCGGCCATATCGCGGGGGGTGTGGGTGGGACCGCCAACGTTATAGATGGGGTGGGGGGAAGAATCGGCCTTAATGAGGAGCATGGTGAACCCGGCGACATCATCCGCGGCGACCAGAGAGGCGAGGGTCTTGCCGTCGCCGTCCATAGAGAAGGGCTTGCCGACCGCGCACAGCGACGGCATATCCGACCAGTACTGGGCGGGCGACCTGCCGCCGTGCCCGAAACCGATGGTCGGGCGCAGGCCGGTGAAAGCCATGCCGTAGAGTCGCTGGTACTGCTCGGCCATTATCTCGGCGTACTTTTTACAGACGGCATAGGAATGGGTCGGGTTGGTCGGGTCGTCCTCGGTCACCTCGCGCATGCCGTACATCGCCTGGTTACCGTAGACCGTCTCCGAGCTCGCGTAGACGACCCGGTTAACGCCCATAATTCTGGCGGCCTCGAAGGCATTGCTCATGCCCAGAGCGTTTACTTTAGTGGCCAGTCGCGGCTCCCCCTGGAGCTCGGTCATCATAATAAACGCCCAGTTAATCAGGCGGTCGATGCCGTACTCCTTGATAGCGTTAAGGAGGTCTTCAATCTCGGCGACGTTGCCGCGAACGTAGTGGAACTTCGACGCGTACTTTTCTATGGTCTTCATGAACCAGGCTGAGGGCGGGGCCAGGTCTAATGAAACGACAGTCTTGACGTCCTTATCTTTAAGGAGGGCGGCCACCGTCTTCCTGCCGAACAGACCGCTGCCGCCCGTGACCATGATATTCATAATGCCTCCTTGCATTTTGAAAATAGCTAAACGATTATATCACTTTTGACAAGGTGAAGCACAGGGAATAAACTAGAAAAACCAATAACCAAGATACAATAACCAAATATTTTTTGTTAATTTATGTTTTTATATGCCAGTATCATTTGATTTAGAAAAAAGAACGACTGAGTTTGCCAAGGCCGTAATAAAAATGTGCAACGGCTTACCAAAAAGTCCGATAAATAACAGGCTGGTGGGACAGCTGGTGGGAGCCGCCGGTTCTATAGGTGCAAATTACAGGGAGGCTAACGACGCTGTAGGGAAAAAGGATATCATCCTGCGGATGAAGATTGCCAGGAGAGAGGCTAAAGAAAGTCAACACTGGCTTGAACTTATAACAGAGGCTAACACAAGAAAAAAACGTATATTAACACTTTATATCAGGAATCTGAGGAATTGATTAAAATA
>CAYTZI010000039.1:0-15974 GCA_964442335.1 uncultured Dehalococcoidaceae bacterium
TCGCAATAATATGGAGGGTATTATGCAAAATGTCCTTATCTTCTGGCGTCAGCACCCAGAAGCCACAACTTTGAGTGAACTTATTAAGATAGAGGAGGCGCAAAATGAGAGGTCACATAACAAAAAGAGGTAAGGACAGCTATACTATTGTGTTAAGTCTTGGTAGAGACCCGAAAACAGGCAAACGGAAACAGCAATGGGTAAGTGTCAAAGGAACCAAGAAAGAAGCCGAGAAAAGGCTTTCAGAGTTTCTCAGCCAGCTTGATAACGGTACCCTTATGCGCCCAACTAAGACTACCCTAGCAGAGTATCTTGAGAGGTGGTTAATAGACTATGTCTGGCCCAATCTTGCCCCTAGGACAGTAGAGGGTTATGAACACATTATGCGCCATCATGTTATGCCAACCCTAGGAAATATAGTATTGAATAAGCTAAAACCTGAACATCTGCAGCACTATTACTCGGAAAAACTTTCTACAGGACTAAGCGCACAGACAATCAGACATCATCATACCACCTTGCACAAAGCGCTAAATACAGCTGTAGAATGGGGTTTGTTATCTAGAAACGTAGCTGATGCAGTAAAAACACCACGCGCACAACAAACTGAAATGCAAACATGGAATGAAGAAGATGTTGCCCAATTCCTCGAGATAGCCAAAGATAACCCATATTACGCGCTTTTCTACACTGCCCTTTTTACAGGCATGCGCAGGTCAGAATACCTGGCTTTAAGGTGGTCCGACCTCGATTTACTACTCTGCCAAGCCTACGTTAACCGGAGCCTCCATACACTAAAGGGAGGTCAAGTAGTCTATAGGTCACCCAAGACAACTAAAGGACGTCGAATGATCGCTCTGTCACCTTCAATGGCGTCGGTTTTGAGAGAGCATTACGAAAAGGTAAAGCTTGAACGGACCATACTTGGTATTCCGTTAAAGGATAATGATTTAGTATTCTGCCAGCCTAACGGCTCTCCCCTACTTCCTAACACTGTAACCCATGCCTGGATTAAACTCGTACGGCGATCCGGTCTGAAACCTATACGTTTACATGATGCCCGGCACACCCACGCTAGCCTTATGCTTAAACAAGGAGCGCATCCAAAAATAGTTCAGGAAAGATTAGGCCACGCCGGCATACAGATAACTCTCGATACTTATAGCCATGTAGCTCCAGGATTGCAGGAGGCCGCCGCCAAGCGTTTTGACGATGTTTTATCTGCCAAGTATAATAAACTTGAGAAAGAAATTACTGAAAAAATTCGTTAGCAAAATGTTAGCAAAATGAGTTATGTAAATTTTACAATAAATGAAACGACACTAAATATAGCTTCAAAATGAGTTGCGCGCCTGTAGCTCAGCGGAACAGAGCACCGGTCTTCGGAACCGGGGGTCGTGGGTTCGAATCCCTCCAGGCGCACCAGAGTCAGTTTAGGCATATTTGTTCAAAGTGCTTTCATTAAAACTGGTCAACTGGTTATAATAATTGCGGAGGGAACTAATATGCGTCTGGAGAAAGTAAGCGAAGACGAAAGAAAGCTGTTGCTAAGTTTCAAATGCCCCTCGTTCGGGACTAATCCCTGGGTAACCGGCCCACCCTTAAATAAAAGACGGGTTGCTATTATAACTACGGCCGGTCTGCATGGTCGCCATGAACGCCCTTTTCAGATGGGCCCGGATGATAATTACCGCGTCATACCGGGTGATGTCCAGGCTAACGATTTGATTATGTCGCACATGGCTGCCAGCTTCGACCGCACCGGCTTCCAGAGAGTTTGGAACGTTGTTTTTCCCGTTGACAGGCTGCGTGAAATGGCGGCGGAAGGCATTATCGGCAGCCTGGCTGATTTTCATTATTCATATAACTCTATCCGGGCTCAACCAGATGCGCCGGAACCAATCCGGGAGGTTGCCGGTCTGCTTAAAAAAGATGGCGTTAATGCCGTCCTGCTCTTACCGGTCTGACCGGGCTGCACGCACGCCGTTGGCGTGCTGTCACACTTTATTGAAGAAGAAGGCGTGCCGACAGCCGGTATAAGTCTTGTTCGGCCGCATACGGAAATCATAAAGCCGCCCCGGGCGTTATGGGTTCCTTTTGAGCTGGGGCGTCCGCTCGGGCCTCCCGACGATCCCGAATTTCAAAAACGGGTGCTATTAGCGCTGCTGAAACTATTGGAAGCTCCACAGGGACCAGTATTAGAGGACTTCCCCGAAGATGAACCTGAGTCCGATGAAGTAACCGTGCTCGCCTGCCCGGTTGATTTCGGACGCGATGCCGATATGTCCGACAACGGCGATGAATTTCTGGCCGCTTTCCGTCGTGAGGTAACGGCCATGCGACCCTGGTACGATATGGCAGTGAATAAGCGGCAGCGTACCACGGTGGGTGTCAGCGGAATCGGACTGGAAGACCTGGGCGACTTCATCTACGCCTTTGTCAAGGGGGAACCGCCGGAAAACCCGCGCAACGATATCCCGCTGGCCAGCACTTTAAAGTTCGCCGTAGAGGACCTGAAAGCCTATTACATCGAAGGGATTACCATGCAGCCGGGCCAGGCGAACGCCTCCAGCAAGATACTACAGGACTGGTTCTGGGACAAAACCGTGTGCGGGAAAGTCCTCCTGGCTTTAAGGAAAGTCTGCGAAGCCAGCCCTGACGAAATGCTGCGTATGATGGGCACGTTTTTCCTTGTCCCCGGCGAGGTCGCCCGCGCCAAAACAGAGTGAAATAACTATAAAAAGGAGGTCAAAAGATGGCGAAGCTAAAGAAAACAATAACCATCAACGCCCCGGTTGAGAAAGTCTTCGGCTATTGGCAAAAGCCGACCAACCTACTAGAGGTCTGGCCCAGTATGGTGGAGGTCAAAGACGTTAAGCAATTACCCAACGGCGGCTATAGTTTCCAGTATGTGTATAAGATGGCCGGTATGCGTCTAAAGGGCACTAGCGAAGATACTGAGTATGTTCTCAACCAGCGCACGGTCAACAAATCTCGGGGTGGCGTCCAGGCTACGCAGACATTCACCTACCAACCTGAGGCTAGTGGGACAAAGCTAACCTGGGAAATCGAATATACCGTGCCCGTCCCGCTGCTAGGCAAGCTGGCTGAGGCCATCATCGTAAAAATGAACGAACGTGAATCAGAGTTGGTGCTGTCTAACCTGAAAGCCAGGATGGAAGCCTGAAGTCATAAGCAAACAATTAAGCCTTGGTAAAAGACGACTGCAAACTATCCTTTAACAGAATTGGGCTCCATTTTCTTGCGGATACAATAACAGTCCGTTCTAGGCGCACGATTGTACAAAATAGTAGAAAATTGCCCAACATTTTAGCGTTTTGTGACTTCGGTAAAAAAGTACATTTCCGGCACTAATAATCGTTTTCGGTTAAAAGTAAAAAATCGGAGTTTTGAAGCTAAAATAGAAAACCTTAAAAAACAACAAAATAGCTTTAAAATGGCTAAAAAATAGACCTAACGGCAGACCTCGTAACCAGGAGTCGTGGGCTCGAATCCCTCCAGACGCACTTTTCGGGCTAAACGTCCCTCGGCGATAGCGGCAGCCCCCCGCCCACGTTTATCGCGTCCCCGGTAACGTAGGAGGAAAGCTCGGAAGCTAAAAAGAGGGCCGCCCCGGCCACCTCGTCCGGCATCCCCATCCTCCCCATCGGCACCCTCCCGCCGAGCATCCTGAAAAAGGCCTCCCCCCCTTCTTTAGTCATCGCCCCGAGCATCTCATTGAAAAACTCCGTCTTTATAGGTCCGGGCAGGATGGCATTGACCGTGATGTTGAAAGGGGCGAGCTCAAAAGCCAGGTTCTTCGTCAGTGATAGCACCCCTCCCTTGGCCGCGTGGTAATGCGCGATAGGCGCCGGCGGCTGTATCGCCCCCATGGAAGAAACGTTGATAATTTTCCCGTATTTCTGCTTTTTCATGTAAGGTACGACCGCCCGGCAACATAAAAACTGTCCTTTCAGATTTATATCGACAATCCTGTCCCAGTCCTCCTCGGGGGTATCTTCTATGGCGGTATCTTTCGCCAAGCCCGTCCCGCCGGCGTTATTAACCAGTATATCTATCCTGTCGAACTTTTCCAGCGTCCGCGCCACCATGTCTTCCACCTCGTCACTGCGGGAAACGTCGGCTTTTATCGCTATGGCGCGCCGCCCCAGGGCTTCTATCTCTGCGGCGACCTTCTCGGCGCCTTCTATATGCATGGCGTTGACGACAACGTCACATCCTTCCGACGCGAATTTCAAGGCTATCCCCCTCCCTATCCCCTTGGCGCCCCCGGTAATGATGGCGACCCTTTTCTCGAGCAGCATTTTGACCTCCGGATAAACGAAAAAGTCCTCAAGTCACAATATACCTGATTAAGCCATCCCGTGACAATAACCCTGGTTCTATTTGCTTTTAGTTGTCGGTGTCAACCTCACCCCTGTATCCCCTCTCCAGCCAGAGTCATTGATAGGCCATCACAGATATTTATGGCTGGAGAGGGGAGTTCATGGGAGAGGGGGCTCCGCCCCCTCTCAATTTATCTCCCCGTCTCAAACAAGCTAAGGTATCAACACTAAGTATGAACCTGTTCGAGAGGGGGATTAAGGGGGTGAGTTCAATAACACCGGGGCGTTTAAGAGGGGTCACAACCCCTCTTCTAGTCCTCCCCCTCTCAAACAAACAAGAATTTCAATCAGGCTGATAAACCTGCTTGAGAGGGGGACAAAGGGGGTGAGTACCAGAAATCAACCATATGTAAACAACCATAATCCCGGCTGTTGCGCTTCAAACCCGACAATAATGTATAATAACAGCAGGCAATCAATCATCTCGCGGAGGCAGGCATGGCCAGAGGCTACATGGGGAAAATCCTTAATGTAAATCTGAAGGACAGAGAGCTTAAGGACGAGGCGCTCGACGAGAAGCTGTGCCGCGACTTCATCGGAGGGTATGGCATCGGTTCGAGGCTCCTGTTCAGCAGGATGAAAGCGGGGACCGACCCCCTCGGACCGGAGAGCATACTCGGCTTTATCGCAGGCCCTCTGACCGGAACCGACGCCATCTCCGGGACGCGGTACACCGTCTTCGGAAAATCCCCGCTGACCGGCGGCTGGGGCGATGCCAACTCCGGTGGTTATTTCGCGGCTTACCTGAAGTTTTCCGGGTACGACGGCGTTTTCTTTACTGGCATCGCGGAAAGGCCTGTCTATCTTTTTATCGATAATGGCAGAGCGGAGCTCAGGGACGCCGGGCACCTGTGGGGCATGGACAGCTATGACACCGACGACGCTTTGAAAGCGGAGCTCGGCAAAGACGTCGCCATAGCCTGCATCGGGCCGGCGGGGGAAAAGATGGGACTGGTCTCCTGCATCATGCACGCCAAGGGCAGCGCCGCCGGCCGCTCCGGTCTCGGCGCGATAATGGGGTCGAAGAAGCTCAAGGCGGTTGCCGTCAGGGGCAAAATGAAGGTGCCCGTCGCCGATGAACCGGGCTTGAAGGAGCTCAGAGCGAAATACCTTAAACAGCTCGGCGGGCCGGACTGGCTCGGTAAATACGGCACGTCTCACGTCCTCCAGGAATCGGTGGAAAGCGGCGATTCCCCGGTTAAGAACTACAGCGGCGTCGCCCTCAATGATTTCCCCGACGCCCGGCCTATAGGCTGGGAAAAAGTCGACGAGCTCAGGCTTAAAAAAGTTGCCTGCTACCGCTGCCCGGTGGGCTGCGAGGCGCTGATGAAGGGCGGGAAGGGTGAGTATAAATGGGCGGAGGGGACCTATCGCCCCGAGTACGAAACGATAGCCATGCTTGGCTCCAACTGCCTCAATGATAACCTAGACTCCATATTCATGGCTAACGACATCTGCAACCGCTACGGCATGGATACAATTTCCGCGGGGGCAATCATCGCTTTCGCCATGGAGTGCTACGATAAGGGCATTATCACTAAAAAGGACACGGACGGCATCGAGATGACCTGGGGGAATCACCGCGCTCTGGTGGCCATGCTTGAGAAAATGGGCAGGAGAGAGGGCTTCGGGGACATCCTTGCCGACGGCGTTAAAGCGGCGGCGGAGAAAATCGGCGGGGGCGCCGGAAAGCCCGCCATCCACGTTCAGGGCCAGGAGGTACCGGCGCATAATCCCATCGGGAGCTACCACTGGCCGGCCACCTATATCGCCAGCGCCACCCCGGCGCGGCACACCCAGGGGTCGGAGGGCTTCAGCCAGGAGCTCATGCCCCCGTTCGATAAAGGCTCGTTCAGCGGGCGGGGCCCAGCGCATAAAATCGGGGTGTGCAGCCAGAACGCCCTCATGTGCTGCGGCATGTGTCTCTTCGTCGAGGGCGCCCTGCCCACCAAACATGCCATGACGGAATTTTTAAGGGCCGTCACCGGCTGGGACCTCACCACTGATGAGCTGCTTGTCGCCGGGGAAAGAATCGAAAACGTACGGCAGGTGTTCAATGTCCGCGAGGGACTGAACCTTCTGAAGTTCGACGTTCCCGGGAGGATTCTCGGCAATCCACCCCATAAAGCCGGCCCGCTGGCGGGTGTCGTTGTCGATGCCGATACGCTGGTTAAAGAATACCTGAAAGAGATGGACTGGGACTTATCGACCGCTATGCCCGGTGAAAAGAAGCTTAAAGAGCTCGGGCTTGAAGATATCGCCGCGGAGCTATCGAAACTGTAAGGAGGACGCATGAGCAATCTCGAGGGAAAGGTCGCCCTGGTCACCGGCGCCGCCAGCAAGAGGGGCATGGGACACGCCGTCGCCCTGCGACTCGCCGGGGAGGGGGCGAACGTGGCGGTGGCGGACAAGCTCGCCGCCCCTAAAAGCATGTTCCCCGGCGATGAAAACTGGGGCGGTCTGGACGAAATCGTTAAAGAAATCGGCGCGCTGGGACGGCAGGGGCTTGCCCTGACGCTGGATATCAACGCCAGCGGGGAAATCGACGCCGCGATGGATAAAATCATGAAAAAATTCGGTCGACTGGATATCCTGGTGCACGCCGCCGCCATCCGGGGGCCCGTGGGCGTCAACGTCGTCGACCTTTCCGAGAAAGACATCCGCTCGATTATCGATATCGACCTCGTCGGGGCGTTTCTGGTCTGCAAAGCCGCCGCCCGGCAGATGATAGCGGGAGGAAAAGGGGGAAAGATAGTAGTCTACTGCTCGCTGGCGGGGACCCACGGCACACCCGGCAGCGCTGCTTACGGGGCGGCCAAGTGGGGGACGATAGGACTGACCAAGAGCCTGGCGCTGGAGCTGGCGAAGTACAAGATAAACGTCAACGGCATCAACCCGGGCATGATAGTCACCAACCTGAGAGACGAGACTTTCCAGAAAATGGCGGAGGCGCAGGGCATAACCTGGGAGGAAGCCCGCCAGAGAGACCAGAAGCCCTTAGCCGGCCACATACCCTGGGGCCGCCTCGGCACTCCGGAGGAAGCCGCCGACCTGACTTATTTCCTGTGCTCTAAAGAATCTGATTACATTACAGGGGAAGTAATAGCGCTGGGTGGAGGAGTGACATAGGGAATAACCAATAACCAAGATACAATAACCAAATAAAAAATCAAATCTCAAAAATCAAATCTCAAAAATAACGTGGGCGGGGTAAAAGAAGACAGGTAAGAAGCCAATGCCGCGAGGGCGGCCGGGTGGGAAAAGATAAGAAGGAATAAAAACAAAAGACCCGTGGGAAGGGGTCAGAGCAAACTGAATGACCGCTATAACTAAATTTATAAACCATTTTATCAGCACACGTTACGAAGACCTTCCCGCGCCCGCAGTGGAGTCGGCGAAAAGAGAAGTGCTGGACAGCCTCGCCACGGCGCTGGGCGGCTCAGGGAAAGCGGGGATTATAGAGCTGGTGGAGCTGGTAAAGGAGTGGGGAGGCGCTGAACAGAGTACCGTCATCGCCCACGGTCTGAAGTGCCCCGCCCCCAGCGCCGCCCAGGTCAATGCCTCCATGATACATGCCCTCGACTACGATGACGGGCACCAGGCGGCCCTTGTACACGTCGGCTGTGTCGCCGTTTCAACGGCCTTCGCCGTCGCCGAGCGGATGGGCAGCGCAAGCGGCAAAGAGCTAATCACGGCTATAGCACTCGGGGGCGACTTCATGGCGAGGCTCGGACTCGCCGGACGGCCCGGCAAGACCGCCCTGAGCTCCGGCTGGCACCCCACCACGCTTCTCGGACACCTTGCCGCCGCCGCCATCGCCGGGAAAATCATGCGACTCGATGAAGATAAGATGGCCAGCGCCCTGGGACTCGCCTATCACCAGGCGGGCGGCGCCGGCTCCGGCGTCGCCGACGGCGCCCTGGCGAAAAGGATGGGGCCGGGCTTCGCGGCTAAAGCAGGCGTCACGGCCGCATTGATGGCGGAGCGGGGCATCACCGGGGAGCGCGACCCTCTCGAGGGCAGGACGGGGCTTTTCAATACCTATATGGGCGGCGACTACGACCCCGAGGTTCTTACCGTCGACCTCGGTAAGAGGTACGAGAGCGCCAATATCACCAACAAGCCTTACCCCTGCTGCGGGCTTATCCACGCCTGCATCGACGCCGTCCTGGCTATGAAATCACACCACGATATTAAAACTGAAAATGCACAGGAAATAGTCGCTTACGGCGGCCATTCCGTTTACGATTTATCGCAGCCGCCGGAGGTAAAGCGGCGGCCGCGGACCGTTATCGACGCCCAGTTCTCCGTGCCCTGGGTGGTGGCTACCGCTCTCGTCAACGGAGCCGTGACGCCGGCCGACTTCACCGAGGAAGCGATTAAAGACCCGGAAACCCTGTCGGTGGCGGCTAAAGTGAGCGGCAGGCTCGTGCCAGAGATGGACCGTCACGGCGTGGGTCCGGGCGGCGTTATCGTTGGGATGAAAGACGGGACGGAATACCGCGAGGAAGTGGAACACTGCCTGGGCAGCGTCGAGAGGCCCATGACCTTTGAAGACGTCGCCGGGAAATTCCGCGAGTGCTCCGCCGGCTCTGTAAAGCCGCTGTCCGGAGATACTATCGATAGAGTGATAGAGATGGCGGGACAACTGGAAAAGCTTGCCGACGCCGCGGAGATAATCAGGCTGCTTTAGCATTATGTCAATCATAAGGCTCACCATCGACGGGCGGGAGGTAGAGGCGGAGGCGGGGAAAACCGTACTCGAAGCGTCTCTCGAAGCGGGGATTTATATCCCCTTTTTATGCTACCACCCCGACCTCTCCACCACCGGCGACTGCGGACTTTGCGTGGTGGAGGTGGAGGGCGTCAGCGACCTCGTTGTTTCCTGCACGACCCCGGTGGCTGAGGGCATGTCCGTAACAACGCAGTCGGACAGGCTCAAGGCGGCGCGCCGGCAGGCCATGGAAAAAATACTCGCGGGACATCCCGCCGACTGCGGCACCTGCGTCAAGTACCTTAACTGCGAATTACAGTCGCTGAAGCAGTACGTCAGCGAAGAGGAGTATAAGCCGGAGGGCCCGGCCCGTCTCTTCGCCGTGGACGACTCCAATCCCCTTTTTACCATCGACCCCAATAAGTGCGTGATGTGCACCCGCTGCCTGAGGGCCTGCAAAGAGCTGCGCGGCGTTGGCATCCTGGAGGAAAAGGTAAAGGACGGGCAGCGCTATATCGGGACAGTCGACGGAAAGCCGCTGGCGGATGCGGGCTGCCGGTTCTGCGGCGCCTGCGCGGAGGTCTGCCCCAGCGGCGCCATCAGGGACAAGCAGAAACTTACGGAAGGCAAAAACAGGAAGACTGCGCTCCTCCCCTGCCGCTATACCTGCCCCGCCGAGATAGACGTGCCGGGCTATCTGCGCTTTATCACAGAGAAAAATTACTCCGCCGCGGCCGCTCTCATCAGGGAAAAGGTGCCCTTTGCCGCGGTGCTCGGGTACGTTTGCGACCGCCCCTGCGAGGACGTGTGCCGCCGGGGCGAAGTCAGCCAGGCAATCTCGATAAGGGAGCTCAAGCGCTTTGCGGCGGAGCACGATGATAACATGACAGGTCCTAAAAAGAAGTCCCCCACCGGAAAGAGGGCGGCGGTAATCGGGGCGGGCCCGGCGGGCCTGACGGCGTCGTACTGCCTGGCTTTACAGGGCCACGAGGTTACCGTATATGAGGCGCTGCCGGAGGCGGGGGGCATGCTGCGCTGCGGCATCCCGGAGTACCGCCTGCCGCGGGAAACACTCGAAAAAGAGATTAAATATATCGAGGACATGGGCGTTAAAATCGTTACCGGCAAACGTGTTGAATCGCTGGATGCTCTGATGGAGCAGGGCTTCGACGGCGTAATCGTGGCAGTCGGCACGCACCGCGGCCAGACGCTTAAAATCCCCGGCGCGGACAGCCCCGGCGTTATGGTCGGGGTCGATTTCCTGAAGTCGGTAAACCGCGGCGACAGGGTTGATATCGGGGAAAAAGTGCTGGTGCTGGGGGGAGGCAACGTGGCTTTCGACTGCGCCCGGGCGGCGGTTAGGCTCGGGGCGGCGGAGGTAAAGCTCGCCTGCCTGGAGACGCGGGAGACCATGCCCGCGGGTAAAGACGAAATCGAGCAGGGGGAGGAGGAGGGTATTGAGATTTTCCCCGGCCGGACTTTCACGCGCGTGATCAATGAAAACGGAAAAATCACCGGCGTCGAGTGCCTGGAGGTAGCTTCCCTGAGCTTCGATGATGAGAAGAACCCGCAGATAGAGGTCGTGGAAGGCTCGCAGCATGTCATCGATGCCGATACCGTGATATTCGCTATCGGGCAGCGACCTGACATACCGGAGGGGTTCGGGCTGGAGACGGGTTCGGGAAACTGTATCGGTATCGACCCGTTTACCTTTGGCACCAACCGGGACGGCGTTTTTGCCGCCGGCGACGCCGTCAGCGGCGCCAGCTCCGTTATCAAGGCCATCGCCTCCGGCATAAAATCCGCCATAGCTTTAGACAGGTATCTTGGCGGCAGCGGTGACATCGACCGGAAGCTCATGCCGGAAAGAGAACCGGAGAAAAACATCGGGTCGTGGGAAGGTTTCGCCGCCCTGGAACGCTGCCCGGACTCGTGCGTTCCGGCGGCGGAGCGTGTAAAAAGCTTCTGCCGGGTGGTCAAGGACATGGACGAAAATACCGCTGAAGCCGAAGCTGAGCGCTGCCTTCAGTGCGATTTACGACTCAAGATAACGCCAGTCAAGTTCTGGAGCAGCTATTAGCTGTTGATAAACATTAACTGGCTGACACTAACTACGTTTGGAGGCTAACATGGCAGAGACAGATATTGTGGTAATCGGTTCCGGGGCGGCGGGGCTGGCGGCGGCGTTAACTGCCGCGGAGGGCGGCGCAAAGGTCGCCGTCTTTGAGAAGGAGCGCTCGCCGGGCGGCACCTCCAACTTCCTCCAGGGCACCTTCGCCGTGGAGAGCGATATGCAGCGCGAGCGCTACATCATGTACAGCCGGGACGAGGCATTCAGGGCGCTCATGGAATACAGCCACTGGATAGCCAATCCGCGCATCGTCCGCGCCATCGTCAATGAGTCCGCCGGCACCATAGCCTGGCTCCAGCGGCAGGGGGTGGTCTTTACCGACGCCACCATAAACATGCCCGATTCGCCCCGCACCTATCACGTCATCAAGGGACGCGGCGAGGCCCTGGTTAAAGCCCTTATCACCCGCGCCCGGGAAATCGGCGTCGATATCAAGCTGGCGACGCCCGTAAAGAGGCTCGTCATGCAGGGCGAGCAGCTCAGGGGCATCGTGGGAGAGGTCGATGGCGAGGATACCCCGGTAGCCGCAAAAGCCGTCGTCATCGCCAGCGGGGGCTACGGCAACAACAAAGAGTGGATAAAGAAATATACCGGGTTCGACCTCGGCGTGAATCTTATGCCCGTTGGCAACGTCGATAAGACCGGCGACGGTATCCGCATGGCGTTGGAGGCCGGTGCCGCCGAGGAGGGGAAAAGCCTTTTAGAGCTTTACCGGGCGGGACCGGTGGGGCCGGACTTCGCTCTCGGCAACCAGATTGAGTTCGCGGCTACCCAGCCCGACCTCTGGGTGGACCCGCGGGGAGAGCGTTTCTGCGACGAAAGTATCTGTTTCTATGATTCATCCGTCGGCAACGCCAACGCCCGATCCAGAGAAGGCTATACCTGGAGCATCTTCGACGACGGCGTCATAAAGCGTCTGCTCGAAAGGGGCGTCGATAAGAACGTGGCAATAGACAACATGCCCGGGAGCAAGCCGGAAGACATCGAGAGGGAGCTTAAGGCCGCCCTCGAGAGGGGGTCCACGGAAGTTTTTACCGCCGACTCCATAGAGGGGCTGGCGGAGAAAATCGGCATGAGCCCGGCAGCGCTTAAAGCCACCGTCGACGAATACAACGACTGCTGCGGGAAGAAATACGATAGACTCTTTACCAAGGACCCCCGCTATCTGTGGCCCATCAACCGCCCGCCCTATTACGCCGTCAGGGCCCGGACGGTCTTCCTGGGGACGATGGGTGGCATAAAAATCAATGAAAAAGCCGAGGTCCTGAGTAAGAAAGAAACGCCTATCCCCGGTCTTTACGCGGCCGGGTTCGACGCCGGCGGAATGTACGGGGACAGCTATCCTATAAAATGCTCGTCGGGGCTGGCTTCGGCTTTTGCCCTTAATTCGGGGCGGATTGCGGGCAACAGCGCCCTGGAATTCTTGGGTAAATCTTAGCTTATTCGAATACTAAATAAAAAATCGATTTTCGATATTCGTATTTCGATATTCGAATTTCGTATTTACTCCGTTACCCCTTCCCGAACACCCCTCTCACCTTCGCGTTCAGCCCTCCGCCGATTTTCTCTATCGCCTCGTTGCGGATTTTACTCAGTTCCTTCTGCTTTTGCTCGAACTCGGCGACGGTGTAGAGCTTCTCCGGGTGCACCAGGATATCGTCCACGGCCCTTATGGAAGCCGGCACCTTGAACCCCGACGGTGAGTCCATCCAGTCCTCCAGCCCTCCCCTTATCAGAGAATCGAGGATGCTCATCGTGTGCCCGACATCTATATCCTTGAAGTGATAGCCTTCTCCCACCGACCCCGTGTTCATCAGGTAATAGTTCACGTGGGGCAGGTCTTGCAGGATATCGTAGAAGCGGTTGGCGTGGGCCGCCCTGTCCCCGGCGATAAAGGGGTCGTAAAAGAACTCCGTCCTTATCTTTCCCTCCTGGGTGGGGTCGCCGGCGGACGACTCCATGGCCTGGCCCAGCACCATCAGGGCCGCCGCCTGGTCCAGCGTGAGCTTGCAAATGGCCGGGATTGTTGGCCCCCGCGTGATAATCACGATATTATCGATTGCCTCGACATCGATATGGGAGCTGGCGTGCATGAAGTCCTTGCGCATGACCACCGCCCGCCCGTTGGAGGTCCGCTCGAAGTTCTCGAAATCGAAGTCACCGTTGCCGTTGACATAGACGTTCTCCAGGACCGTCTGCGACTTCAGCAGGCCGTAAAAAATCTCGACCTGCTCGCCGGGGTTGACGCCCTCCGTCTTGACGAAGACGCCGCCGGCCTCGAAGCCGTGGAAAGAGCCGTCTGGCATCAGGGTACCGCCGTCGTCCTGTATCAGCCACGACCTCTCCATGCCTTTGCGCGCCAGGATTTTGCAGGTCGTGGTGGTCTTGCCGTTGGCGCTCAGGGCGATAAGCAGCGTGCGCACCGGCTTATAGCCGCCGTGGGCCGTCTGGAGGTAATCCTCGCGGCAGCCGGCGTGCAGGAAAAGGCCGTTGCGGCGCGTCTTGGCCACCCAGTCCTCGGAGGCGAAAACGCCCTTCTTGTACTCGCCGATGTAGTTGCTGTTGCGGACTATTTTCACCACACGCCCGTCATCCAGGAAGGCAAGCCTGATGGCGATATCCTTCTGCGGCAGCGGCCTGGTCTTGTTGGTCTGCCACGCCTCGTCGCCGAAAAACACCAGCGTATAGTCCGGCTTCTCCACGGGCCTGCCTACCGGGGCGAACAGGTTCCTGCCGCCGTAAGCGACGTGGGCGAATTTCGCCGGGCAGAGAAGCCGCGCTACCGTCGAGCTCTTCATATTTCCCACAATCCGGTCGACTGATATCAAGGTTTCTTCAGCCAGCGCCTCCTCGCATTTTTTCAGCAGCTTCCGCTCGTCCTCACCGAACTCATCATCGACGCTGTTTTTGGTGAACATCTGTGACCGCGAGGTGGGCTCGCTCTCCGCCACGAAGTTATCATAAAGTGTTTTAACGACCCCCTCCTGTTTCTCCACCAGCGCCCTCAGGACGTCATCGGTGGGATTGTCCAGCAGCCTGTTTTCAGCCCTGGCTTTCTCCCTGATTCTCTCCGCCGCACGTGCAAACTCTTCAAGGTCGATTTTTCCACTCATCTCGTTGACCTCCGTCAATCTTGCTGTTTATCGCTGCCCAAACCCCTCAGCTTGAGAAAGGCAAAAGAAAAAGAAAGATGGGCAGGATACCAGCCCCGGAAAACGCCCCGGCATCGCCGCGGCATTCCATCGAATTATATCCAATTATAACATATTTTTTTATCACAAATATATAAAATTTTCAAATTTTTCCTAAAGGGGCTTTAATTACGGAATTGCCTTTTGTATAATGACTATGAGGGAGTGGCGCGATGAGCATACGCATCTGGATTACCAGGCTGGTGGAAGCGGCGGCGGTGACCGTCGCCCTGGCTGCCGTATGCCAGGAACTGGAGAAGCCCCCCGAGGAGAGACGCTGGCACGGGAAGGTGGGGTTGATTCCTTACGACTTCCGCCCGCCGACTATATCCCGGATAAAAGAGCTGTGCTGGAACCCCGATGATGGCCGGATTTTTACTTCCAGCGTATGGGGAATCGGCTGGGGGATCAACTTTTACTCCCTGTTCGAGAGGATGAGAATCATTGGGGAGTACTATGTCACCGAAGACGATTTCCTCATGCCGACCGAGAGCCTGCGCCGGATACTGGAAAACCGACCGATGATGCCGTAGAGGCTTCCTTTTGTCATATCAATGTTCGCTATACCCTCAATCCCTTTCCAAGAACAACAAGTATTTCGTTAAACGCCCCGTTTTTCAAGGGGAGTAGCACACCGAGAGGTGCGCTAGCCCCTCTCAAAAACTCTCCCCCTCTCCAGCCATTATTATTTGTGATTACTAGCCCATGCTTCTGGCTGGAGAGGGGACACAGGGGTGAGGTTGTAACTCAACCAGCAAAGTCAGGTAAAATTTCAAAAATCCCCCCGCGCCCCGTCCCGATAGGCCTTATCCAGCTTTAACGATAGAATTTTATTAGTCAAATCATCGGAGCTTTTAGCGTAAACCCTGATGTAGTTTCCGGTAAGACCTGACCATACGCCGCCGGACTCCTGCTCCCAGAGAACGTCCATCGTCTTGCCAAGGAACCTCTGTTGATAGCTGCGCGCGCTCTCTTTGGCCACGGAGAGCATATGCCTGCTCCGTTCTTTCACCACCGCGTCCGGGACCCTGCCCGGCATCTTCGAGGCCGCCGTGCCAGGCCGGGGAGAAAACGGAAAAACATGTATGCGCGCGAAATTCGTTTTCTCGCAGAACTCCAGAGTCTCGCGGAACTCCTCGTCCGTCTCACCCGGAAATCCTGCTATTACGTCCGTGGTGACGGCCGCCCCCGGGACCGAATTGCAGATAAGCTCAACCGCTCTACGATACCCTGCGGTGGTATAGCGCCGGTTCATCCTCTTAAGCACGGCGTCGCTGCCGCTCTGTAAGGATAGATGAAAATGGGGACACAGCCGGGCGTCCCTCCACAGGCTGATAAGTCCGGGCGTGATATGGTGCGGCTGCAGCGAGGATAGCCTCAAGCGGGACACGTTCGTCTCCGCTAATATATTCCTGATAAGCCCTTCCAGGTCCAGCCCGTCACAGCTATATTCACCTATTTCCGTGCCGGTTAAGACCACCTCTCTAAAGCCCTCAGTAGCTTTTTCTCTAACCCCGGCTATTATCTCGTCT